>JAGAKR010000007.1 GCA_017625535.1 Bacteroidales bacterium
ACCACGAAGAAGTAGACCTACGTTGTCACCAGCCTCACCCTGGTCAAGAAGTTTACGGAACATCTCAACACCGGTAACAGTTGATTTCTTAGGCTCCTCGCCAAGACCGATAATCTGGATCTCCTCACCAACTTTGATAACACCTGTCTCAATTCTACCTGTAGCAACAGTACCACGACCTGTGATTGAGAATACGTCCTCAACTGGCATCAAGAATGGTTTCTCATTGTCACGTGGAGGAAGTGGAATGTACTCGTCAACTGCAGCCATAAGCTCCATTACTTTCTCCTCCCACTGTGGGTCACCGTTAAGTGCACCTAGTGCAGAACCACGGATGATAGGAGTGTTGTCGCCATCGAAGTTGTAGAATGAAAGAAGCTCTCTAACCTCCATCTCTACAAGGTCAATCATCTCTGGATCGTCAACGATATCTACTTTATTTAGGAATACAACGATTCTAGGAACGTTTACCTGACGAGCAAGAAGGATATGCTCACGAGTCTGAGGCATAGGACCATCAGTAGCAGCACATACAAGGATAGCACCATCCATCTGAGCAGCACCAGTAACCATGTTCTTAACGTAGTCGGCGTGGCCTGGACAGTCAACGTGAGCATAGTGACGGTTAGCAGTCTGATACTCTACGTGAGCAGTGTTGATAGTGATACCGCGCTCTTTCTCCTCTGGAGCGTTGTCAATTGAGTCAAATGAACGAAGCTCTGAAAGACCTGCTTTTGCCAATACAGTTGTGATAGCAGCAGTCAGGGTAGTTTTACCGTGGTCAACGTGGCCGATAGTACCAATGTTAACGTGAGGTTTTTCCCTCTTAAAAGTTTCTTTTGCCATAATAATAAAATTTAATAATTGAATATTTTACACACTTATAGAGCCGGTGACGAGATTTGAACTCGTGACCTCTTCCTTACCAAGGAAGCGCTCTACCCCTGAGCTACACTGGCTTTTAACTGGAGCGGAAGACGAGGTTCGAACCCGCGACCCTCAGCTTGGAAGGCTGATGCTCTACCGACTGAGCTACTTCCGCATACGTTTGAATACAAAAATAGTGGGGAGAGCAGGATTCGAACCTACGAAGGCGTGCGCCAGCAGATTTACAGTCTGCCCCAGTTGGCCACTTTGGTATCTCCCCATTATTTATATTTCAAAAAAACTTGGAGCCGATGGAGGGATTCGAACCCCCGACCAGCTGATTACAAATCAGCTGCTCTGGCCAACTGAGCTACATCGGCAATACGTCAATTCCCCTCTTCAAGAACCCTTAAGTGGGTTTCTTTTCGTTTGGGATTGCAAAGATATGCGTTTTGTTTTTATCTACCAAACTTTTTTCAAAAAAAATCAAACTTTTTTTCAATCCCTCACTTTCCCTTCCCCGCTTCAATTATGCTATTGTAAATACTATCAACATTATAGCCACATTCCGAAATAAGTTCATCAACTGTTCCCTGTTCAATGAATCTGTCGGGAATACCCAATGATACAACTTTTACATCCAGGTTGTGCTGTGCAACATATTCCGCAACTGCACTGGCCAAACCTCCTGTAACAGCCCCGTCCTCCACAGTTATGATGGTATGGCACCTGCTGCAGGCCTCACCAAGGAGCAAAGTGTCAAGCGGCTTGAGGAACCTCATATTTATATGTAGTGGGGAAAGTCCCTCTTCCTTTGCCTTGGCCACCGCTTTTGCAGCCCTGTTGCCTATTGTTCCCAGTGTAACTACAGCAACACCTTCCCCTTCACTTACAACAACACCTTTTCCGGGCTCAACATATTCAAAAGGCTTTTTCCAGTCAAGCCCTTCACAAGCCCCCCTCGGATACCTTATTGCAACTGCGCCATACTCAGGTTGTGTTGCACTGTAGAGCATATTCCTCAACTCAATCTCGTTCATAGGGGCAGCAAGTACAATGTTGGGAACCGGACGCAGGTATGCCAGATCAAAGGCTCCGTGATGTGTTGCGCCATCTTCACCCACTATGCCGCCTCTGTCCAGACAGAATACAACCTTGAGATTCTGCAGGGCCACATCGTGTATTATGCTGTCGTAAGCCCTCTGCATGAATGTTGAATATATGTTGCAGAACGGGAGCATTCCGCCTGCAGCCAGACCGGCAGAGAATGTAACTGCATGCTGTTCGGCAATGCCCACATCGTATGTCCTCTGCGGGAACTCCTTCATCATATGGGTAAGCGAGCAACCCGATGCCATTGCAGGGGTTATTCCCACTATCTTTTCATTCTCTCTGGCCAGTTCAACTATTGTTTCACCGAATATATCCTGATACTTGTACACCTTCTTTGCCTGCGTTATCCTCTTTCCAGTCTCCACATCAAACTTTCCGGGAGCGTGCCATACACTCTGGTCCTCCTCGGCAGGTTTGTATCCTTTTCCCTTCAGAGTCCTTATATGCAGCAGTTTCGGCCCCGGTATATCCTTCAGGTTTGAAAGGGTGGTTACCAGTTCATCCATATCATTGCCATCTATGGTCCCGAAATATCTGAACCCGAGCCCCTGGAAAACCGAACCGTTCTTCATGAAGGCCAGTTTTGTGCTGAGCATGAATTTCTGGATGAGCCTCCGTATCCTGCCGTTGCCGGCAATCCTCCATATCCTGTTCTTCATCCTGTTGTACGCAGGAGATACAGATATCTTTACAAGGTAATTATGGAGCGCACCTACATTTTTGTCTATTGATATCTGATTGTCATTGAGTATTACAAGAATGTCTGATTTCAATGCCCCGGCATTGTTCAACCCCTCAAATGCAAGGCCTCCCGTCATTGCACCGTCACCTATCACAGCCACCACATGCCTCTGCTCCCCCTTTATCCTTGCCGCCTCGGCAATTCCCAATGCAGCAGATATTGAGACGGAAGTATGCCCTGCCCCAAAAGCATCGTACTCACTCTCGGACATTTTGGGGAATCCGCTCAATCCTCCCGATTTCCTGTTGTTTACAAAAGCCTCCCTCCTGCCGGTAATTATCTTGTGTGCATAAGCCTGGTGCCCCACATCCCAGACAAGTTTGTCATGCGGGGTATCATACACATAATGGAGGGCCACAGAAAGTTCCACAGCCCCCAGGCTTGCGCCAAGGTGCCCCGGATTCTTTGAGCAGCACTCAACCATATACTCCCTCAACTGGGCGCACAGTTCGTCAAGTTCTTTTGTATCCAGCCCCTTAAGATCTTTGGGGTCATTTATTTTCTCCAATATCTCCACAAAAAGCAGGTTTATAAAAACTGTGCCAAGTTACAACTTATTTGCAAGATGTTAAAAATTATTTTTTTTGGTCATATTCCCCAAAATTGCTAACTTGCTTAATTATTTGAACTAAGCAAAAAACACACAAAACATAACTTCAAATGACTAAAGCACAGAAACTGTTGAATGACAACGGAGTAATCCGCTGGACCGCATTGGTGCTCATTGCACTGATGATGTTCTTCGCATATATGTTCGTGGATGTACTCTCTCCTTTGTCTACATTGCTTGAGACAAGCAAAGGCTGGTCTGCAGAAACTTACGGAACATTCTGCAGTTCCGAGTATTTCCTCAATGTATTTGCATTCTTCCTCATCTTTGCAGGAATCATCCTGGATAAGATGGGCATCCGCTTCACCGGAATTCTGTCGGGAGCAGTGATGGTAATAGGTGCATCAATCAAATTATATGCAATAAGTGACTTTTTCACTCCCGACAGTGGTCTCTACAGATTCCTTGATTCATTCTGGACAAGTTTCCCTGCCACTGCCAAACTGGCATCAATAGGATTCATGATATTCGGATGCGGAGTAGAGATGGGTGGTGTTACAGTTTCAAAAGCTATTGCAAAATGGTTCAAGGGAAAAGAGATGGCACTTGCAATGGGACTTGAGATGGCGATTGCACGCTTGGGCGTATTTGCGGTGTTCCGCCTTTCACCATACCTTTCCACCTGGGCAAACGAGGCAATGCCAACTGTGGTTACCCCTGTACTCTTCTGTACAATACTTCTTATGATAGGTCTTCTTACCTACACAATATTCACATTTATGGACAAGAAACTGGATGCACAGTTGGGTGAAGTTGCATCTGATGAGCCTGAGGAGCAGTTCAAGGTAAGCGATATTGGAAAATTGTTCACCAGCAAGACCTTCCTCATTGTATCCGGCCTGTGCGTACTTTATTACTCTGCCATTTTCCCGTTCCAGAAGTTTGCAACCGGTATGCTTGAGGCAAACCTCAATATGCCAACAGCAGAAGCATCAGGTCTGTTCTCCTGGTTCCCGATAGGTGCAATGGTGCTTACACCTTTCCTTGGAGCATTCCTTGACAAGAAAGGCAAAGGGGCATCAATGCTCATCCTGGGTGCAATCCTTATGATTACCTGCCACCTTGTATTTGCACTTGTCCCACTTACAAAACCTATTGCATATACAGCAATCATACTCCTTGGAATCTCATTCTCACTTGTACCAGCAGCCTTGTGGCCTTCAGTACCGAAACTTGTTGAGGAGAGATATCTGGGTTCAGCATACTCTGTAATCTTCTGGATACAGAACATAGGACTTATGGCATTCCCTATAATAATAGGATGGAGCCTGGACAAGACCGGAGGTTACACAGTTCCTATGCTCATCTTCTCATCTCTTGGCGTTGCCGCACTGCTCCTTGGCCTGTGGCTTAAAGTTGAAGACAAAAAGAAGGGATACGGACTTGAGCTCCCTAACATTCAGAAATAAACAACTATTAAATATCTATTAACAAAAAACACACTAAAAACTTATGGCTAACGTAGTAAAAACGCTTAAAGAGAGTAAGAGCGCATGCTGGATTGCCTGGGCTTGCCTGGTGGTTCCAATGTTTGCATCATACTTCTTTGATGACATGTTCTCTACCATCTCCCACATTTTCAAAAACCCAGAAATGCTTGAACTTGGCTGGAACACCATGGATTATGGTTTCTACGCAGGTGGCTACTCATTCCTTTGTGTATGGGGCGGTCTTATTGTTTGCGGTATGCTCCTTGACAAATGGGGTGTACGTGTAACAGGTTCCATTTTCGTAGGACTTATGGCTGCAGGTGCTGCTCTGGTTTATGTTACCATCTCTTCAAAAGCAATTGTTGAGACCGGCAACTCATTGTATATTGCATATGTAGGATGTATGCTTTTCGGACTTGGAAGTGAGATTGCAGGTGTTGCAGTAACCCGTTCAATTGCAAAATGGTTCAAAGGCAAATCAATGGCATTGGCAATGGGTCTCCAGTTGGCAATTGCACGTTTGGGAACAGCTGCCGCATTGCTTCTGTCACCTGTATTGGTAGCAGAGTCAGAGACAGGAATGTATCCTCTGGACATCACCAACAGACCTGCATTCTTCGGACTTATGCTTCTTCTCCTTGGTACTGTTGTATGGGCTATATTCGTAGCAATGGACGCAAAATTCGACAAACAGGAGGGTACTTCAGACAAAGTTGAGACTGCAGAGGAGGACAAGTTCAAATTTACCGACATCTTCAAGATCCTTGGCAACAAGCACTATCTGCTCATCTCATTGCTTTGCGTATTCTTCTACTGCTGTATCATCTCATTCAAGAAATTCGCTACAGCAATCCTTATCCCAAGATTCGGTGCAGATGCTGCAAACTTTGAGCAGACCGCATCTATGATGGTATCTATGATTCCTTTCTTTACAGTGGTATTCACCCCATTGTTCGGAAGCCTTGTTGACAGGATTGGTAAAGCAACAACCTGGATGATTACCGGTTCAGTAATGGTATTTGTAGCCCACATCATCATTGCATTTGCACCTGGTGAGGCAATTTTCGGCTATCTTGGAATCGCAATCCTTGGCGTAGGCTACTCACTTGTACCTGCTGCAATGTGGCCATCAGTTCCTAAGATTGTTCCAGAAAAGAACCTTGGTACTGCATACTCACTCATTTACTGGATACAGAATATGGGTATGATGCTTGTTCCAATCATCGTAGGACATATCCTAAACAAATACTCTGGAGTAGAGGCTGCTGTAAATGCTGAGTACGTATTCATCATTTTGGGTATCGTAGCAATTTCAGTTTCATTGATGCTGTTCTTCTCTTCAAAGAAGAACCCTCACTTGAACCTCGATGTTCCAAACAAACAGTAATCTTATACAGACTGAATAATAAAAGGGCGGCACTCCTCAAATGGATGCCGCCCTTAATTTATCGGGAAGAAAATCATTCACCGCTCCTGAGAATGAATGTATCCCTTATATATTTCCATTTGTTTCTCTCAACCGCATTGCCTGCAGGGAAAATGAAATACTCCTTTATACCTTTTATATTGTTGTATACCGCAAAATCTTCCTGCAACCTTACAGCCTTGTCCTGAAGCCCCATTCCGAACAGTACCGGAGCTGAGATTCCCTCCGCCACCGATTCTGCAGTAAAGCACTCAAGGAATCTGCTGAAATCCGGTGATGCAACAAACGAGCATCTCACCCTGCCGTCAATGGCACTTGCCACACACGACAAAGCCGCCGCATCTCCTTCACCCTGGGTATAAACCTTGGCAGGATCAATCTCTGGACGGTTCATAATATACTCCATACATATGGCCGCATCTGTAAGGATATTCCTGAAATACATCTCTCCGTCCCCCCTGTCACCTACATAAATCACCAATTCAACCATCTGCTGCTTTGCTGTAAAGTCTGCCAGAGGATTCTCACTGCGCCCCTCAACAGGTAAGAAAGTAATCATTGCCTCCAGCCCCTTTTTCCCACGTGGGAAAGCCAGATACCCCTTGATTACTTTATCATCACGGGAATTCATCTTAAAATCATATACATTCTTCTCTTTTCCCGACAATTTCTTGTTCTTCACAATAGAAAACTGCCTCCTCACACCCGGCAGTTCCTCTTTCACAGACTTCAGAAGCCTTGTAAAGTTCCTGTCAGACACAGGGGCATCATCATTGAAATGCTCGCTTGAAAGGATCTTTTCAGGCTCATAGGCAATGTTCACACTCTTTACAACCCTCCCGCCATCGCTGAGTACCGCATTGTAGAAACCCGGGGCAATTGTCTTGAAAGCAAAAGAGAAAGCCAAAGAATCGTGCTGCTGCAGCACGCTCTTCTGGTTTAGTTCATACATAGGGACCCCGTCATAATTCCATATTGAACATTTCACATCCATTGGCATACTCACCCCCCTTCCATTTACGGCAACAATCCCTACTTCAGGACTGCGTGTGCCATAAAAAGCCCAGTTCTCTATATTGGAGAGTCTGTATGAAACAGTATCTGCCGCATAAGAAAGTGCTGCGGCAGACATAAATGCTATAAAAAATAAAAGTCTCTTCATCAGATAATCTTTTTCTTTCTGCGGAAATTCTCCCTGAACTCCTTAGGGGAACAATTCTTCTTTTTCTTGAAAATCCTGTTGAAATTTGAAAGGTTGTTGAAACCGCAGTCATAGCAGATGTCCGCTATGGAATTTGTGGTATCTATAAGGCAGCTTGATGCATAACCCAACCTCACATCAATGATATAATCAGAGAGGCTCTTTCCTGTACGCATCTTAAAGAAGCGGCTGAACGCAACAGGCGACATCCCCGCCATCTGCGCCAGAACCGGCAGGCGTATATCCTGCTTGTAGTTCTCATTTATATACTGCTGTATCTTCTGTACCCTGCGGCTGTCTGAATGGCTTTCAATCCTCGCAAACGGAGAACTTGAAAGTTGTCTTGCCCCCTCGCATTTTGAAAGTTCATACAGGATAGTGAAGAACTTCATTACAGCATAGAATGAATCCTCCTCAAATGAAAGTGTACTTAGTATAGGATAAACCTTAAGGATTGCCGACATCGGGAAGGCAATTCCCCTCTGTGCCCTGTCAAGCATCTTCCTTATAGAATCAAACTGCACTTTGTTGGTAAAGTTCTTCTCAAATATATCGGGAGAAAACTGGATTGTAATCTCCCTCACCCTCTCGCTCTGGCACTCATTCTGCTCAAGCACATGCTCCAGGTCCTTGCAGGCAATCAGATGAAGGTCATACTCTCCAATAACCTCCACACTGTCACCCACAATCCTCTTCACCCCTTTGGCATTCTCAGTAAAATTGAGCTCATACTCTGCGTGAGAGTGTATGGGGTATGTGAACTCACTTTTGCTCCTGTCTGCAATATAGAAGAAATCCCTCTCGCTCAGAGGGGTTATCTCTCTAATTGCCTTTTCTTTATTATAAGTTGCCATAGCAGATCAATTATGCCGCAAAGGTAATAATTCTATTTTTTCAAAAGCAAAAGAATCTGCATCCGCAGGTGCAATCCCAGAAACCATCTTCTCCAGCAACTGCAGATTGCTTCCTGTAGTAACAAACCTGTTCTGCCCCTTTTCCACCACAAAATGTTTTCCTGCAGCCATTCTTCTTGCCTGCAGTACCTCCCCTGCCCTCCTTGCAATTGCAGGAGCAGGATTCACAATCTCCACACCTTCACCAGCAAACTCCCTTATCACATTTTCCAGAAAAGGATAATGAGTACATCCCAGCACAATATGGTCTGCATTCTGTTCCAGCATAGGCCTAATATACTTCCCGATAAGTTTGCGTGCCTGCGGAGTATCAGTCTCCCCATTCTCCACAAGTTCCACAAGCCCTTCCCCAACCTGTTCCAGTACAGTTGCATTGGAGGCAAACTTGTGCAGGGTACGCAGATAAAGCTCTCCCTTGAAAGTCCCCTTGGTGGCAAGTACCCCTATTGCACCTGTTCTTGTATTCAGTGCCGCCGGTTTCACCGCCGGTTCCATCCCCACAAAAGGGATTGTATAATGGCTCCTCAGATGGTTTATTGCTGCTGCAGTTGCTGTATTGCACGCCACAACAATAATCTCCGCACCATTGGAAATGAGATACTCAGTAATTGCCACAGCCCTCTCAATAACCTCTTCCTTTGATTTTGGACCATATGGACAATATCCGCTGTCAGAGACATACAGATATGTTTCTCCAGGAAACTCCTTATAGAGTTCCCTCCATACAGACAAGCCGCCTACACCTGAATCAAAAACTCCAATCATACAAACAGTGAAATATGATGCAAAAATAATAAAAAAGGTGGTGTATTAAACCGACACCACCTCATTTATGAAGATACTATCCACTAGTTGTCTTCTGGCCATCCTGTATATTTCCAGCCGGTAACTTTATAAGTTTTGCCAGGGAAAGCAGAATGTGTGAATGTCATTGTTATTGACTCGGTAACCTCACTTGAAGGACAAGTTGCACCGTTCTCAACTACAACACCCTCTACGCTGAAAGTAGTACCTGATGAATAATTATTACCTGCAACATTCTCAACATTTGAACCTGAGAAAGTCATGTTCTGTTTGTTGGTTACATTACAGCTTACTTTACCGTTGATTCCGTAGAAATTTGAAGGTGCTACACTGTAACGTCCAATTCTCACCCAACATTTGTCAGACTCGTCAAGTACAGTATTTGAAAGGAATACATACCTGTCGCTGTTGGAAAGCTTGCTCTTGAGTTCAGTACCTGTCTCATCTGTCAAAGAGATGATTCTGTACTGGCCACCCATTGGGAATATTGCTGTATACTCTATATCGTAATCCTCTATACCGCAAGATACCATAAGAGAAGCAAACAGCACCCATACTATATTTTTTATGAATTTCATAATCGTAATCTCTTAAAAAGTTAAACAATTATTGGCCGTCAGCAACCTGCCACCACATTGGCTCATAAAGCTCTTTGGTTACAGGAGCATTAGGGTTGTACTGAGACGATGAAGTTGGAGTCATAAGACGTCTTGGCATCTGTTTTGGCTGCAAAGAGGTCTCACCTGGGTCTACGAAAGTACCCAACTCATAACCTGCTGAAAGACCAGCTGAAGGGTCAACATCACTTACACGTACAGTAATTGCACCTGCCACTGCAGGAATACCTGTACGGTTTCTGTCAAACCAACCGTCCAAAGCATTTGCTTTTGCGTATGAAACCCATTTCTGAAGCATGATGCATTTAACCATGTCTGACTCGTCAAACTCATATGCACCGCCTGCTGCAACGTAAGAAGAACCGTCAAGGCCCCATCTGCTGAAACCTGCAAGTACGCCCTCTTCGTAAGCAGCTTTTGCATTGGCAGCATCTCCCAATCTTGCATATGCCTCAGCCTGCAGGAAGTAAGCCTCAGCCTGGTTCATCAGATATACAGGATCTGAATAGTGCTGCAACCATCTGCTTGATGCAGTAATGGCAACACCACCGTCACCGCTGGTAGCAGGTTTAGTTCCGTAAGGAAGACCCTCAAATCTGTCTCTTAGAGAAACAGCTGCCGGATTCTGTGTAGACTCGTATGTAGGCTCATAGATGTAGTTCAAACGTACATCATTGTTTGCAATCATATACTCAATGAATGTATGGCAAGCACGAACATTCTCTTGAGTGTTCAACTGACGGATATTGCTCTCATAGAAAGGATTACCCTTGTTTGTAGCATCCTCCCAGCAAGTAACTGCACAATCCTCCTCAAGAAGACCGCCTGCAGAAAGCAAAGACTGGATTGCAGATTTGTTTGCATCAAAATCTTTCATGTACAATTTAAGTTTCAAAGATTTTGCAAATGCTACCCATTTGTCAATGTCACCGTTGAAATAGTAATCTTTGTTTGCAATTTTAGGCTGGCCTGAAGCGGTAGCAGCAGACTCTTTTGCAATTGCCTCATCCAACATTGCTATAATAGCAGGATAAACTACAGTCTTACCGTTGTCGTAGTTAGGATAAGGGAACTCGTCAGCATTCAAAGCCTCTGTAAAAGGAATATCCTCATACAAATCAATAAGAAGTGACCAGTTGTAAGCCTCAATAACTTTGGCAATCAGCCAATAGTTCCAATAACCCTTCTCCTCAGCCATTTTCTCAAGGATTCTAAGGTCTGGAAGGGTGTTGCCGTATGCATTGCTCCAGAAGCCTGTATAACTTGCAGCTGTAAGAGCATAGTTTACAAGTGAGTTGTACTGGTTGGTAGAGTTACCCTGAGTACAATACTGGTTGAACATGATACCCATTACCTCACCATTGTAACCCAACTGTACAACAGTTGTGGCACAAACAGATGGAAGCAATGTCTCACAAGTTGCCTCAGAAGGGTAGTTAGGGTTCTTGTTTATATCCAAGAAACTCTCACAAGAGGCCAATGAAAGGCTGCAGAGAGCCACCATTGCAAATATTCTAAAATATTTTTTCATCTCTTTAATCTCTTTAAGTTATTTAAAATACAACCTTCAGACCAAAACCGAAGTTACGGGTAGAGATGGTACCACCAGTCTCACCAAACTCTGAATTAAGGTCATTACCCAAGTTGGTTGACTCTGGGTCTACCAAGTTGTTCTTCTCTGGAGTACCCAAGAACAAGTTACGTCCGATAGCGGAAACTGTTACCTGTTTCAAGAAAGTTGTCTTAAGAAGTTTTGAAGGCAATGAGTATGCAAGAGTAACCTCCCTTAGTTTGAAGTAATCTTTAGGAAGTACCCAATTTTCCCTTACGCGTGCCATTGACTGGTTACCGAATGCGGTTGGCCAGTAAGAAGCCATAATAGGAATATTGTTCTCAACATACTGTCCGTTCACCTGTTTAACAGTCTTAGGCAATACCATAGGGTCACGCTCATTGCGTACAGTAAATGTAGCATTACCGTTGAAACCTGTGATGTTTGCAGTTCTTGAATACATGATACCACCGTGTCTCCAGTCACCTACAGCAGTGAAAGTAAGGTTCTTCCATTTTAGTGTAGTGTTGAAGCCCATTGTGAAATCAGGCTGTGTACTGCCAAGATATTTGTATTTTGTAGCGTCTACAATTGGAACACCATTGTTGTTAACTACCTCATAACCATAGTAAGGGCTGTTAGGATCCTCTACTGTCTGCAATGCAGGGACACGCAACTGCAACAAAGGCTCACCTACTTTCAATACACCGTAAACGCTGTATGAAGAAATGTAGCTGTACTCATCCAAACCGTCCCACAACTCAATAACTTTAGATACGTTCTTTGCAAAAGTGGTACCTACCTCCCACTCCCAGTCACCTTTTCTCACTGGAGTGAAACTCAAGGCAGCCTCAATACCTTTGTTACCAATCTTACCTACGTTCTTGGTCTCGGTTGTATAACCGGTCTCAGGAGGAAGAGTAGCTGAAACAATCTGATCTTTGGTTACTTTATCATAGTAAGTCAAATCCAAGTTCAATCTGTTCTGGAACAAAGCTGCTGTAAGACCAACCTCCCACTCAGTTGTCATCTCAGGTTTCAAGTTTGCAGCAGGTTTTCTGTTGTTCTCTGTAAGACCTGAAGCACCGTTCAAAGGAAGTCTTGTGTAACCTGAACTAACAATACCAAAGTATGACTCGGTCATATATGTGCTGGCATCGTTACCGGTCTGACCTGCAGCAACCCTTACTTTCAAAAGATCAAATTTTGCATCTTTCAAACCAGGGAATACATTGGTAAGGAGAACTGAAACGTTTGCACCGCCATAGAAGAAGCTGTTGTTTCCTTTTGGAAGTGTAGATGACCAGTCATTTCTACCGCTCAATGTCAAATATGCCATATCTTTATATGACAACTCCAACTGTGCAAGGGCTCCGATAAGGCGTCTTTTTGAGAAATCAGTTGAAATGGTAGCAGCAGTAGTGGTGTTCAAAAGGCTGTACCAGTTAGGGATATCCAACTCAGATACATAACCACCTGTCTGTGAAGACTGTCTCTGGTTAAGGTTCCAACCTGCAATTGCGCTGATGTTGAAGTTCTCACCAAGTTTGTAGTCTGCAGTAAGCAATGCAGAAGCATCAATCTGAGCTCTTCTGTATTTGTACTCGCTGTAGTAACCTTTCTGAGGGGTTGCACCACCCAAATCACTGTATGAACCCTCAGAGAAAGCGATCTCTGCATTCTTGTTCAAAATCTGGTAGCTTGAGAAATCACCACCCAAACGGCCTATAGCCTGCAAACCAGGGATAATGTCATATTTCAACTCAACTTTACCATAAGTTCTGTCATTCTGGTACTCATACTTGAAGTTATCAATCATCCAGTATGGGTTGGTAGCGTAGAAAGTATAGTAGTTGTCGAGGTTCCATGCAGGATCATTGTAATCCTTAGCATCTCCAATTCTGATATCGGTAGCATGCTGCAAAAGCTCATCGTAAAGAGCCTGGGTTCTTCTCTGGTCCTGTCTTACATAGTTGATTGACATATCCAAATGCAATTTCTTGTAGTTTGAATAAGCTCTCAAACCGAATGTGTTCCTTGAAACTTTGTCACCATCATTAGGGATGATACCGTTTGATGACAAGTTTGAGAATGAAGCAACCAAACCTGAAGTTCTGTTACCATATTTGATGCTTACTGAGTTGTTGAACTCTGTACCGGTCTTGTAGAAGCTCTGCAAGTTATCCTTTACGTATGCGAAAGGTTTTACAAGAGGCTGCTCCAAACCGTCAGAACCCCACTCGTGCATAATGCCTGAGAGTCTTGGACCCCAAGAACCGTTCTCTGCGCGGTCCCAAGAACCCCAACCCTGACCGAACAAGTCCTGAGTCTTCATTACCCTGCCAATGGTTGTTGCTGTAAACGCACCGTCGTATGTAACTGTAAGCTGGTCATTCTTGTCTGCCTTCTTGGTGGTGATCATGATAACACCATTTGAAGCACGTGAACCGTAAAGTGCAGTTGCAGAAGCACCTTTAAGCACTGTTACAGACTCTACATCCTCTGGGTTGATATCGTTGGCACCGTTACCGAAGTCTGCCGAGTTGTTACCGATACGGTTGTTCTCAATTGGAACACCATCCACAATATAAAGAGGGGTATTGCTGTTCAAAGATGAAATACCGCGGATGATAACTTTCTGAGAAGTACCTGCAGCACCACCTGAAGAGATGTTCACACCGGCAACTTTACCTGCCAATGAACCCATCAATGAACCTGATTTTGCCTGAAGCATGTCCTCCGACTTAACTGTAGTTGAAGCATAACCGATGGCTTTCTCACTCTTTGAGAGACCCATTGCTGTAACCACAACGTCGTCCAACATCACTGCATCCTCTTCCAGAACAACATTGATGACTGCTCTACCCTGTACTGGAACCTGTGCAACGCGGTATCCTATCAACGAATACATCAATGTTGCATCAGAAGGTGCCGACAAAGTATAATTACCGTCAACATCTGTAGATGTTCCAGAAGTTGTTCCTTGAAGCAAAACGTAAACTCCAATTAGAGGCTCTCCCGACTTATCTGTAACCTTACCGGAAACAGTAAGTTCCTGAGCCCATGCTCCCACTGCGAAACACAATGAGGCCAAGGTCATTATCACGAAACGTGAAAATAGACTCACTTTTTTCTGGTTAAACATAACGTTAAATTTTTAGGTTAATTTATTGGTTAAATTAGATTGCAATATAAGGAATAATTTTTCATATATCAAAGAGTTTTTAACACATTTTTATCAACACTTGAATATTATCCATTGACTATCTGTAGTTTACATTATTACATTCCATAACCTTACTCCTATTTTATAAGAAAATTCTTACAAAAACGGGGATAAACTTGTTTGATTTTCAGTAAATCACACGTAAAACAGTATTGTTTTCAACCATCAATATCAAGCATCAATTAAAATTGTAACAAATTAAGGGTTTAAACTTACATTTTGTAAGCACCCTTTTCAGGCAATTGTCAAAATAATGCCACAGAAACAATTCCCACCACATATATATATGATGCAAAAAAGAAGAGCCGGCATCAATGCCGGCCCTTCTGGACTTGATATTATTTGGGGTTTGTTACCAGCCTGGATTCTGTACCAGGTTGTCATTTACCTTTCTCTCCTCGTCAGGAATAGCCCATACAAATTTCTGGAAACCTGCTGGACACTCCTTCTCGTTGAATGAAGGTCCCTGCTGAACAGTATTGATGTTCTGAGGAATACGTCCGCTGTAACCCTCGTTCCATCTCTTGTAGCAGTCTACGATGTAACCCTCTCCAATGATCTCTTTCTTCCACTCAGCCTTGATTGCATCCATTGTACCCTCTGTAAGAGAAGCACCTCTGGCAGCCTGAAGGGCATTAAGAGCCTCTTTTGCAGCAGCTGCATCGCCTTTCATTGCGTTAGCCTCAGCGTTGATCAGATACATCTCACCAAGTCTGAAGATTTTTGGACGCTGCATATAAGCCCTGTTAGGAGCAGTTTCATACTCAGGATTACCCCAGTATTTGGTAAAGAGTTTAAGAGTGTAGTCTGTAGATGACAAATATACAGGGAGCTCTTTGAACCAAACCTGGCCCCTCAAGTCAGACTCCTCATACCAGTCAATTGTTGTCTGTGTAGGGATGAAGTCAGGAGCATATTTGAAGATCTTGGTTGAATAGCCCAAGAATACATCATTTGCCTGTGTACCGCCGGTCTCTGCAAGATCTGTATACAACTGGAGCATACACTCAGCACCTGAATCGTTAACCCACTCTGCCTCCATATCCTCAGCAGTTGCAGCAAGTGCATATTTGCCTGAGCCTATAAGTTCAGCAGAAACAGAAGCTGCAGTAGCCCAATCCTGTTTGTAAAGGGCAACTCTTGCCTCCAATGCCTTTACAGCATCAATGGTAGGTTTGATTGAACCGGCTTTGCCCGCAACACCTGCAAGAAGCTGTTTTGCAGCTGCAATATCTGAAGCAATCTGTGTGTAAACCTCAGCAACGGTGTTTCTTGCTGGTTTAAGGCCAAGGTCAATTGAAGTGATTACAGGAACACCCAAATCGCTTGAAGCGCTTGAAGGGTTGTACATAGGGGCATATCTTCTTACAAGCTCGTGCATAATTGATGCCCTGTAGAAGTGTGCATTACCTTTATATATGTTAGCCTCTGCCTGCTCGTCTGCTGAAAGCTCAAGTTTGTCAATATTCTCAAGCAAGTTGTTGATGTTAACTACAAGAAGGTATGAATACTGCCAGATATCCCTCATATTGTACTCATCTGCAGTAAAGTTCTCGTCACTTCTGTGTGGCTGGCCGTTTCTGTTACCGAAATCTACTGAAGCATTGAAATACTCAGACTGTACCTCATTTGTGTATGAGAAGATTCCGTAGAAGCATGTACGGTAACGGTGTGCAAGACCGTTATCAAATTTTGCAGCATCATCAATAGACTGGAATGCATCAGCCTGTGAAATGGATGTACTTGGGGTAAGATCCAACTCACAAGAAGCAATCAACAGAGCCATTGCTGCAACCAATGTGGTTTTCAATATATTTTTCATCTTTCTATCTTAATTGTATTTGCTTGTTATTTAGAATGTAATCTCAAGACCTATCTGA
>JAGAKR010000008.1 GCA_017625535.1 Bacteroidales bacterium
AAAAGAAAGTTATCATCATTCTCTTTTGTCTGCAATTCTTTTTGTACCTTTGTGGCATCAGAGTTATCACATTGAAGCATAACAATGAAGAACTCAGAAATACGAACGGTTGCTATCTCGTTACCCAATTTTCAAGCAATCTGAATAACCGTTTAATTCTAAGATAATTGCAAATTCTGCGATTTTTTTCAAAAAAAAAATTATATCCTAACTCTATTTGAGTTCTATAAATACAACCCCTTTTGACACATCTCCGTATTTTTTGAGTTCCTCTGTTTTCTTGCCGTCCTTGAAAACACTAACTGCCTTTATATTGTTGGGATCAACATCCTTAACACTTTTCATCACAGTTACTTTCCCCTCACTGTCCTTTACCAGAATCAGAGGATCCACCTCCCTTGAGCCGTCTGTCTTCTCTCCTCTTACCCTTAGTACCAGAGGCTCTGAAACCACAACTTTTTTTGCCGTATCCTTTGCCTCCCTTTGTGCAATCTCTCCGGCCCTTATAGCTTTAACCTCACCAAAAAGTACGGCCAGTTTCTCCTTCTCTTCCTTCTTTACATTAACCACTATAGCCTGCTCTACCCCCTTATAAACATCTATATTCTGGATAACCTCTGGCGGCAGTGCCTCAAAAGTTTTCTTGGAAACAGCTTTTCCATCTACTATATACAGGGTCTTCTCCTTTTCTGCCTGCTGTGCGCCCTCCTGGTTCTGAGCCACGACAACCTGTGCAAGCATTGCCGCAATGGCCAACAATAAAATCTTTTTCATAATCTTAGAGTGTTAATTTGATTATTCTGTTTCAAACCGGTTTACGGATGCAAATATATCCCTTCCACCCCTTCCGCAATGTTAAACATACGTTAAAAAATGTTAACTAATGTTAAAAAACTGTGGCCCACATCAAAATTTATTAATTTTGGAAGTCGGGTACCGACTTCCTGGAAATCCGGGGACCGACTTTTAGGAAAACAACCCTAATAATCAACGTATTACAAAGACAGCATCCGCAAATGAACAGAAAATTTTTCATAAAAGTTTCAATTATTGCAATTGTGGCATTGGGGCTGCTGGCGCTGGTACAGTGCGTGTGGGTGGTGAAGATGTATACAGACCAAATTGGAGATTTCCAGAGGAGGGTGGAATCGGCGGCATACAAGAGCATCTACAAGGCGTTCAGGATGGATGCAATTCCGGGGCTGCAGGTGGCGGAGCAGATAAATATGGATCTGGATGAGTTTGCCCTCCATTTTGAGCCCAATCTGCTGGAACTGGATATTAAGGAGCCTTATACTGCAGAGATTCTGGAAATGACATCGGGGGAAGGGCGCACACTTATGCTCCACAGCAGCAGGGAGCCCCTTGGTGAGAAGGTGCACACCTGCACCATTCCTGTGGATGATGACGGGATGTTTGCCCTCCGCCTCACAATCCGCCTCCCTTACGGGCAGTTCTGGGGAAATATGTGGGGTCTGCTGCTCTGTTCGGTACTCATAGTTGTATTGCTGTCGGGAATATTATATTGGATGGTGAGGACAATGTTCCGCCAGAGGAGCCTGGAGGAGATGCGGCGCGATTTCACCAACAACATAACCCATGAACTCAAGACCCCAATTTCGGTGGCAATGGCAGCCACAGATGCACTGCAGAATTACTCGGCAGAGGCAGATCCGGTGCGCAGGAGCCGCTATCTGCAGATAATGGGCACCCAGTTGGAGCAACTGGCGGCAATGGTGGAAAAGATACTTACGGTATCTGTGGAGGGGCGTGAAGAGAAACTCAACAAGGAGAGATTCCTCCTCTTCCCGACAATTGGAAGCATAAAGGATGATACCGTAATGGGGATGGAAAACCCGCCTGAGATAAAGATCCAGTGCCCGGAGGAACTTTCCATTACCGCAGACAGGCTGCACCTGAAGAATGTGATTGCAACACTGGTAAGCAATGCTGTGAAACACGCCTTCAGGGAGAGTGCTCCGGGGAATGAAGTTACAATCTCAGCCTGTACTGAAAATGGCAGGGCAAAGATAACAGTTGCAGACAACGGAATTGGAATTTCAAAAGAACACCTGAAGCATATTTTTGAAAAATACTACAGGGTACCGCAGGGGAACCTGCAGAAGGCCAGAGGCTACGGACTTGGCCTGTTTTATGCAAAAAGGGTGGTTGAAAGGCACGGCGGGACCATATCCGCCAGAAGCAAGATAGGAAAAGGGACAGAATTTATAATTGAATTGCCGCAGGATGATGAATAAATACAGGATATTGCTGGTGGAAGATGAGAGGATGCTTGCCGAAATCCTCTCCGACACCCTTGGGGACCGGGAGTTTGACGTTACCCTGGCCTATGACGGTGTCCAGGCGCTTGAACTCACCCGGGATGCCGTTTATGATGTAATTGTAACGGATGTTATGATGCCAGTTATGGACGGCTTCACCCTTACAAAGAAACTCCGCGCCAAGGGGATAACCACACCGGTACTCTTCCTTACCGCCAGATGTGCTACAGAAGATGTGGTAAAAGGGTTTGAACTTGGAGGCAACGACTACCTGAAGAAACCTTTTGCCATCGACGAACTTATTGTAAGGATAAAGGCTCTGGCAGCAAGGGGCAACTCCGGCTCCGCCACAGATGAAACACCAGTTCCTCAATATAAAAAGTATCTTCTTGGAGAGCTGGAATTCAACCCGGGGTACTGCACACTATCACCCGTACACTGCGCTGCATCAGGCAATGACATAGTGGCAGGAGAACCCTCAGAGCAAGAAAAACATCCCGCAGTAAAACTCTCCGCCCGCGAGAGCGCTGTCCTTGAATATCTCTGCCGCCATATGGGGCACACCGTAGAGGCCTCCTCCCTCCTACAGGAACTCTGGGGAGACGACAACTGGTTCAACCTCCGCAGCCTGAACGTATATATAACCCGCCTCCGCGGCCACTTAAAACAAGCCCAAGGGGTAAAAATAACGAGCATAAGGGGTATAGGCTACAAACTGCAGGTGCCGGAAAAGTAAGGATTCACTATCTTTGCACCCACTTACAAGAGAGATATGAAAAAGATAACCTTCGTATGCCACGGCAACATCTGCCGCAGCCCTATGGCTGAATATGTTATGAAACACCTTGTGGCCCAGGCAGGGCTTGAGGGGGAGTTTGAGATTACCTCCGGAGCAGTATCAACCGAGGAGATTGGGAATGACATCTACCCGCCGGCCAAAAGGAAACTGCACGAAAAGGGGGTAAAGTTCACCCGCCACGCAGCACACAAGATTACTCCCGACGAATTTGCGGACAATGACCTGGTAATCCTGATGGACCATTCAAACCAGAGGCTTCTTGCCAGGATTGTACCAGGATGGGAAAAGACACCTGCAGGATCAGGGGTGGAAGGATGTGGCATTGGGGGAAAGGTGCACCTGATGATGGAGTTTGCCGGCACACCGGGCAAAGGTTCCCAGGCCCGCGACGTAGCCGACCCCTGGTACACCGGAGACTTTGAGCAGACATACCAGGATGTACTTGCCGGCTGCACCGGCTTACTGAAACTGATATCCAAATAATAAATGTCCCGTTATCGGGACATTTTCTGTTGGTTCCTTTTCTTCCTCTTCTTGGCATACCTCTGCTGCCTTATCCTCTTTTTGGTGTATTTGTACACAACCGCAAAGATAAGCCCGGAGAATACCAGGAAGATGAGGATATATGTCCAGGCCGATGCACTATCGCCCTTAACGCGGCTCCACATCCTGAGGAGTTTCTCGGTTCCCACATCGTGCATTATGCCGCAACGCTCAATAATTGCCCCATCAGGGTAAAGTACAGGACTCACACAAGCACTGTCTGCCTGCGGCCCAAAAAAGTAACTTACATCTATAGGGTCATATTCTTCTTCATCCATCATGCTCTCCAGCACTTCATCACCGCCTATCGCACTCACATAACCGGTCATATCCATATTCCTGATGGCATTTTCCGGCATACACATATAGTTGATGAAATATCTGGCAGCCTTTACGTTCCTTGCATATTTGGGGATTACCCAACCATCAAACCAAACTGAACTTCCGGTAGAAGGGATTGAATAATCCAGTTCAATGCCCACATCTGCAGCCTCATCCATAGCCCACTGGGCATCACCGCTCCAGGAAAGGTTGAGCCAGGCAAGTTCCTTGGTCATCTGCTCCTTGCCGAAATCGGCCTCCCAGCCTGCAACAGAACCCTTGAACCCGTTTATATACTCCTCAACCATAGCAATGGATTCATCAGAGACATCAAATGTAAGGGTGGCCAGGTCTTTTTCTCCCGATGACAATTCGTCTTCATTCAATGCTATGAGCAAAGAGGTGTAAATGTCCCTGAAGGCATCCTTTACAAGCAATTTGCCCTTGTAGGCAGGATTGGCAAGGACATCCCAGGAATCAACCTCCTGCGGATCCACATACTTTGGATTGTAAAGCAGACCAACTGTACCCCACATATAACACACACAATAATCATTGGCATCCTTGCCGTCACCCTCTATCTGGGTGAGTTTTTCTGCAATATACGGAGATACATTCCCCAGGTAGTTTGGGGTGGTACCGAAATCTTTATCTATCGGGAGGATGAGGTCATTTTTGAGCATCCTCTCAATTATGTAGTCAGATGGGCATACAACATCATAGTCCTCGTGTCCAAGTTCAATCTTTGAGAGCATTGTCTCATTGATGTCAAAGGTCTGGTAGATGATTGTCACATCCTCTCCGGTCTGCTCCTTGTACCACTGTTCAAATTCTCCAAGGAGATCCTCATCTATGTAGTCTGCCCAGTTGTACACCTTAAGGATATTCTCTCTCCCTTCCGAGCAGGCTGACAGCAACAGTGCCGCAGCAAATATGTATAGCAGTCTCTTCATCTTATTCAGCGGTTTTTTCTGGCATTGCGGATTTTCCTTATGTTAATTACAATAAGGAGCACCAACACACCAACAAACATAAGTGTGATCAACGGACGGAGTTCCGGGGTAAGGCCGCCCTTGCGTGCATCTGTGTAGATGTATGTTGAGAGGGTATCCAACCCTATTGTTCCCCTTGTAAAGAATGTTACCGCAAAATCATCCAACGACATTGTGAATGCAAGTATGAATCCCGATATCATTCCCGGCTTGAGCATAGGGATGAGCACCTTCTTAAGGGCCTGGTACGGGGTTGCACCCAAATCCAGGGCCGCCTCATAGATGTTGGGGTTCATCTGGGTAAGTTTCGGCAATACATTCAGCACCACATATGGGGTACAGAATGTGATGTGGGCCAATACCACTGTAACATATCCCTGGCTCACGTGGAGGAAGACAAACAACAGGAACAGCGACACACCCGTAATGATATCGGGATTGAGCATAGGGATATTGTTCAGGAAAGTGATTGCCTGCTTGCCCCTCCCCCTCATATTGTGGATTCCTATGGCCGCAACGGTTCCCAGGAATGTGGATACCGTAGCTGCAATGAGGGCTATGAGAAGTGTATTCTCAATGGCAGACATAAGGGAAGCAGTCCCCTGCATGTCCCCTGTAAAGAGGTTGCTGTAGAGTTTTGTTGAAAATCCTGTCCAGTTTCCCAGCACCTTGCTCTCTGTAAACGAGAAGATTGCTATGAAAACTATTGGCGCATACAAAATAATGAGCAGCAGCCATATATAACATTGTGCAAAAAATCTTTTCATCTATACAATCCCTCCACTGACGTCTTTCTTGTTGTCCTGCAACAAGGATGTTATACCAATGATTACCAGCATTACCAATGAAAGTGCCGCTCCGTAGTTCCACATAGAGGAGTTGATGTTCTCCTGAATGATTGTACCAAAGAGCTTTATCTTGTTGTTGGTAAGGAATTCAGAAATTGCGAATGTGCTCACTGTTGGCATAAAGACCATCATTATGCCGCTCATAATGCCCGGCATTGAAAGCGGTACCTGCACTTTCCAGAACACCTGCCAAGGGGTTGCGCCCAAATCAGATGCCGCCTCTGCGTATGATTTGTCCATCTTGTTCAGGATGTTGTAGATAGGATAAATCATAAACGGCAGGTAGTCATATACCATACCCACAAGGAGGGTACCTTTGCCAAGCTGTATCCCCATTACGTGGAAAAGTTCCGCTGTAGCCAGTGTCCTCATAAGGGCATTGATCCACATTGGCATAATGAACAGCACTATTGTAACTGCACTGCGGTTGAGTTTCTTGTTTGCCAGAATCCACGCAGCAGGATAGCCCAGAAGGATACAGATTATTGTATTCTCAATGGCCACCTCCAGAGAGAGGGCAAAGGTGCCTATTGCATCCGGATCTGCAAAGAACTTGGCAAAGTTTGCCAGAGTGAAGTTGCCGGATGTATCCTGGAAGGCATAAAGGATTATGATGATGAGCGGGAGCGCCACAAACAATACCAGGAATATTGCATATGGAAGTGCCCAGGTGCTCCTTTTAGTCATTATGCTCATTGCGCTTCACAATTTTTATGTCCGCTGGGGCTATGTTTATACCAACAAGGTCTCCCTTGTCCCAAATGTCTGTTGTATCAACCCAAATGTGGTCACCGTCATCGGTGAGGATGGTAAGATGGTAATGGTCTCCCTTATAGATGAGGAAATGTACGTCTCCCTGCAGTTTTCCGTCCTCCTGATGGTCTATAAGATCCACCTTTGAAAAAGCAACCTGCACATCCACCTTGTCTCCGTGGGCAAACCCTTCCGGTACGGTGCACTCAAATGTCTCATAAAGGAATTTAACGTGGTTCTCATCCACAATCTCACCCTCAAAAGTGTTGCAGGTGCGCTCCTTGTGCATTACCTGAATATCCGCAGGCCTTATGATGAGACCCACCTCCTGCTCAGGCTCAAATGCATTGTAGTCCTGGATCATAAGTTCGTACCCCTTGTCAGTATCCACAAACATCTCATAGTGGACACCCTTGAAGGTGCACGATTTTACAGTTGCCATAAACTGTGCGCTCTCAAGATTCCTTACAATATAGATATCCTCCGGACGGACAACCACATCTACCGGTACATTCTCGCCGAACCCTTCATCAACACACTCAAACTGGTGTCCTGCAAACTCCACAAGTTTGTCCTTTATCATTGTACCGTTGAGGATATTTGATTCACCTATGAAATCTGCCACAAATGAGTTCTGCGGCTCATTGTATATGTCTGTAGGGGTACCAATCTGCTGAATCTTGCCCTCGTTCATCACTATGATTGTATCTGAAAGGGTAAGGGCCTCCTCCTGGTCGTGTGTAACATATATGAAGGTGATGCCCAGTTTCTTGTGCATCTCCTTAAGTTCAATCTGCATATCCTTGCGCATCTTGAGGTCCAATGCCGCAAGAGGCTCATCCAGCAACAGCACCTTAGGCTGGTTTGCTATTGCGCGCGCTATGGCAACCCTCTGCTGCTGGCCGCCTGAAAGTGACTCCACATCCCTGTCTTCATAGTCTGTCATGCTCACCATCTTAAGCACCTTGCGCACACACTTGTCTATCTCCGGGTCCGGAACTTTCTGAAGTTTGAGTCCGAACGCAATATTTTCATAAACATCCAGATGAGGGAAGAGCGCATATCGCTGGAACACAGTGTTCACAGGACGCAAATGAGGCGGCACATCAGTATAATCCTTGCCGTTTATCCTTATTTCCCCATTATCTGCCTTGCCGAAACCTGCCAAAAGGCGGAGCAACGTGGTTTTTCCGCATCCCGACGGTCCCAGAATTGTTACAAATTCCCCTTTTTTAACTTTAATGCTCACATCATCCAGAATAACTTTGTCGCCAAAACTCTTGGATATATTGTTGAGTTCAATGATGTAGTCCTTGTTTTCCATCCCCTTTCAAAAGATTAAGTGTAAAAAAAATACGGCAAACCACTACTGGAACAGCATACGCTGAATCGCAGAAACGGATTCCGTACAAAAAAAGAGTGAATTCCTTTTCATCTACCTAGCCTACAGTAAAATACATAAATACGTAAGTTGATTAGTGATATTTTTGTTAAAATACGAATCAAAATTAAATAAAATTCCCGACAATTGTATCCATTCTGTAAATAATTTGTTTCCAGCCTACTCTTTTTGGTTCCAATTCCTATCTTTGTGATATCTGCCGGGCCGCCTTACAAGGGAGATTTTGAGGCTGTTTTGTGCCCGGAGAGACGGAAGAAAGCCATCTGTGGCAGATTGCAGGAAAACAAAATGCCGGCAGGGTTGTTATAGAAAGAAAAAAGTTATGGAAAATACATCTGTAGAGAGGATAAAAGGGATTGCCCGGACTCAAAGGGAATACTTCAGGAGCGGGGCCACACTGGAGATTGATTTCAGGAAAAGGATGCTCTCCAGACTTATGGAGGCACTTGAAGCGTGGCAGGAGAGACTTTCACAAGCCTTGTGGGATGACCTGCACAAATCCCCTCAGGAGGCATACCTTATGGAGTTCGGAATAATAAAGGAGGAGATTGCAACCCACCTGAAAAACCTCTCCAAATGGGCTGCCAGGAAAAAGGTACATTCTCCTGTAACGGTATTTCCATCAAAAAGTTACATAATAAAGGAGCCTCTGGGGTGCGCCCTCATCATTTCCCCCTGGAACTATCCGGTACAACTCCTTATGAATCCCCTCATCGGGGCAATCTCTGCCGGGTGCACTGCTGTGCTCAAACCGTCTCCGTATGTGCCTAATGTGAGTGAGGCTGTCGGGAAGATGATTTCAGAGACCTTTAATGAGGAGTATATTGCTGTGGTACAGGGAGACAGAGAGGTGAATACTGCCCTGCTTGAGGAGCGCTGGGATATGATTTTCTTTACCGGCAGTCCGGCACTCGGGCGCACTGTTATGGGTGCAGCCGCCAGGAACCTCACCCCTGTGGTATTGGAACTTGGAGGCAAGAGCCCCTGCATAATAGACCGGACCGCAGATGTGAAGGCTGCGGCCAAAAGGGTAGTATGGGGAAAGACCATAAACAGCGGCCAGACCTGCATTGCACCGGATTACCTCATTGTACACAAGGATGTTAAGGAGGCTTTCATAAGGGCATTTGCCCACGCTGTATTTACCCTGCACGGAGAGGACATTTTCAATTCAGAGCACTATGTGCATATGGTGAACCAGAAATCATATGACAGGGTATGCAGTTACCTCACCCAGGGGAACATAATCTACGGAGGGCGTACTAACCCTGCCACCAGATGCATAGAGCCAACCCTGCTGGATGATGTTCCGGAAGATGCACCTGTTATGCAGGAGGAGATTTTCGGACCAGTCTTCCCGATAATCACTTTCACAGATTACCCTGCAGAGAAAAATCCTTCCGCAGATAAGCCTGCCACAGGCTCAGCATCTGCCCCCGGCACCTCTGCTGCAGAGAGGGTAACCTTTGCCCAACAGGCAGTCAATTACATAGTGGAGAGGGAGAAACCTCTGGCACTCTATTACTTCGGGGATGAAAAGACCGGCTGGGAAATAATAAGGAAAACTTCGTCGGGAGGAGGATGTATAAATGACGTTATAATGCATATTGCAAACGGGGACCTCCCTTTTGGGGGTGTGGGGAATTCCGGAATGGGACGCTACCACCACAAGGAGAGTTTTGAGTGCTTCTCGCACACCCGCTCAATACTGGTCTCATACAACTGGCCCGACCTGCCGTTCCGCTATATGCCGTACAGGTTCTTCAAATGGGTTAAGGGGCTTATGTAGAGGGCTCCCCTACTCCGCGGCCCCCTGCCTTACAACAAGAATCTTGTCTATACGGGCCCCGTCCATATCCATTATCTCAAAACGGAACTCATCCCAGGTTACAACCTGCCCGGCGTGCGGAATCTCATTGAGAATGGCTATAAGCAGGCCGCTTATGGTGTTGTAGTCATTTTCCTGATACATATCCACCTTGTCAAACTCGGCAAGGAAATCGTAGAAAGAGTACTGGCCGTCCACAAGGATGCTGCCGTCTTCCCTTACCACCCAGTCATTGGCATCATTCTCCTCAGGCATTGCACCTACAAGGGCCTCCAGAATATCTTTGAGGGTTACAATACCAACCACGCCACCGAACTCATCCGTTACAATTGCAGACTTCATCCTGCCGCTCTTGAACTTCTCCAGGGCATCATACACACTCATATCTTTTGGAAGGTAAAAGACATCCGCCAGAATATCCTGCAACTTGAATCCAGGCAGATCCATTGTCCCAAAAAGGTTCTTCAGATGGGCCACACCCACTATATTGTCCGGCTCTCCTGAAATAACAGGATATGTATTGTAGATGTTCTCCTTTACCTTCAGTCTCAACTCTTCCACAGAATCCTCTATGTCCAGAAACACCACATCAGTCCTGTGGGTCATTATAGAACTCACATTGCGGTCTCCCAGATTGAACACCCTCTCCACTATATCATGCTCCACCTCATCAATCTCCCCATCATCCAGACTCTCCCTCATCACAGCCTTCACCTCCTCCTCAGTAACTTTATTCTCCTCATCCTCCTTTATTCCCGACAGTTTCATTACAGCACTTGTACTTTTTGCAAGGAGCCACACCGCAGGATAGGTTATCCTTGAAAGGAGTGTCATAGGCTTAGCAATAGTTTTGGAGATTGGTTCAGCCTTGGCAAGGGCAATCCTCTTGGGAACAAGTTCCCCGAACACAAGGGTAAGGTATGTTACAGAAACTACAATTAGGATTTCTGAAATTCCGTAGGCATACCCCCCAATGAAAGGGACCTTCTCCAATACGGCTGCCAGATCGCCGGCAAACGCCTCCCCGGAAAAGAGACCGGTAAGGATACCTATAAGGGTTATCCCTATCTGTATTGCAGAAAGGAAATTGTCGGGATTCTCCGCAAGGTCAAGCGCCCTCTGCGCCCCCTTGTCCCCTTTTTTAGCCTCCATCTCCAATTTGGATTTTCGTGAAGAGACAACGGACATCTCAGCCATTGAGAGAAGTCCGTTCAACAATACAAGCGATATGATTATTATAAGTTCCATCAATTTTCAAGCATCCGGGTGTCATTATCATCCAGATATTCCACCTCCTCAAAAATATTGCCACTCT
The DNA here is from genome assembly GCA_017625535.1 of Bacteroidales bacterium. GTDB lineage: Bacteria > Bacteroidota > Bacteroidia > Bacteroidales > UBA932 > Egerieousia. The sequence continues at coordinate 11,084 of JAGAKR010000008.1, forward strand.
TCTTTTTGCTCTTGTCTACCCTGGCGCCCGCTTTAAGGAGTCCTTTGGCAGCAACCACAATGCTTTGGCCGCTCTCTGCTGTAACCTTCTTGAGATCCTCCATCTCCTTAAGTGTACCGGCCATCTTCTGCTCCACATTCTGGAACCTTTCTGCAAAAAGCTGCACACGTGAAATGATGGTATTTGCACACTTCATCATATCCTCCTGGCTCCTTATCTGGCGTACCTGGGTCCACATGAGTTCCAGAATCCTCAAATTCATATACATAGTCTGCGGCCCCAGCACAAGCACCCCCTTGTCGTACGCCTCACGCCACAATGTACCGTCATTGAGCAAGGCCAGGTTAAGTGCCCCCTCTGTGTGAATATACATTATCACAAAATTCAGTTTGCCGTACCCCGACTCCAGATACCTGCTGTAATCCTTGCCCGCCAGATTCTTCACCTGTGCCCTCACACTTGCAATATGCTCCTGCAGGTAGCGGCTCTTCTCCTCCTGGCTTTCGGTGTTCATATACCTCTCATACGCGGTGAACGACATTTTGGAGTCTACTATAACATCCCTGTTGTTAGGGAAATGGAGTATGAAATCGGGAATGAGATTTTTCCCCTCATCATCCTTTATGGCATTGCCCATCCTGTCTCTTAGGGCCTGCTGCGACGTAAACTGCTCCCCTTCCTTAAGCCCCAGATCCTCCAACAGCTGCCTCAACTTAAGCTCTCCAAAATTACCCTGGGCCTTCACCTCCCCGGTAAGGGCTCTGGCCAGACGGTCTGCAGAATCTGTAAGATGCTCATTCTGCTTCATATTTGCCTGTATTGTGGCATCCAGTTTATGCAGTGCCTCCTGCTGCTTCTCCTTGGAATCCTTCAACGCCTCACTCATCTGTCTGAGGCTCTGCTGCAGCGGATCCACAATCTTTGAAACTTGCTCTCGGTTCACTGCCCCAAGCTCCTCCTGACGGCTCTTGAGCACCTTCTCGGAGGTGGTCTGCATCTGCTCCTTTATAAGATTCAACTGGGTGTCCAGCTGCTCACGGTTCATCTGCTTCAATTGCTCCAGTTGCCTTGCACTCTCCTCCTTCACTGCCGCCAACTGCTTCCCGTAGGCCTCCTTTACATCCTCCAGTTGTTTCTGCAAATCAGCCCTCAACTGGGCAACTGCCTTTTCATTATCCTGTCTTTCCTGGTCCAACACTTTTTCTGCCTGCTCTCTGGTCTGCTCAAGTACCTTCTGCCCCTCCGCCTTTGCCTCTTCCAACTGCCTTGCGGCCTCCACCTTTGCCTGCAGGGCATTCTCCTTCTCCTCCTCCAACTGCTTCCGGGCATTCTCCTCATTGGCACGACTCACATCCCTCTGGGAAGTGAGGTCCCTCACCTGCACCAGAAGTTCCTCTATGCGGGCATCCTTTGCAGCAATCTCAGAAGACCTGTCGGGAATATGGACACTTTTCTTCCCGATAAAAAATGCCGCTCCCCCCACCAGTACAACTGCTGCCAGAACTATAACCAGATAAATTTCCATAAAACTCCCCTATTTTGCGGCTGCCTTCTCAGCCTCAATCACATCAAACATTGTCTTGAAAGTGTACCCTTTCTCCTTAAGTTTGTCTATTATCTCCCCAAGATATGTGTACGGACGGTCTGCATCTGTCCTGTCGGGATAGTTCATTGCATGGATAAGGAGAATCACCCCATTGAATGTATTTTTCTGCTCATACTCCCACAACTGTTTCAGAATCATCTCTGTAGAGTAGTAGTTTGAGGCACCCGGGCTGGTCCAGTCCATACCTGTAATGAATCCGCTTGTAGGGTTTACCAGACGGTAACCCATATCCTTCATAACATCAACTGCCTTCTGGTCGTATGTCTCATACGGCGGAATAAGCCAGCAGTACTGCTCTTTTGTAAGGCCGTACCCCTCAAGGCGGTTCTCCATAATTGCAAAATCTGCCCTCAGTGAGTCTTCGCTTACAAGGGAGATGTTGCGGTCCTCTTCAGAGCAAAGCAGAAGATGTGCGTATGAATGGGACGATAGGTAGTGTCCGTTCTTTATTATCCTCTTTACAGGCTCCTGGTATTTCTCCACATCAAAACATACGCCTGTAGGGAAGAACGAGCCTTTCACACCCCTCTCCTCCAATGTATTGAGCACCGGAGTTACACCGTCAAAATTCTCAAACCTTCCCGAATCCGCCTGGCTGTAATGTCCGGTAAACACCAGATAAACCTCCTTCTCCTGCGGGTTTATCTTCTCCACAACGCCATATTCATCAGTTACAAAAACAGGGGCTGCAGGCTTCTTCTGCGAGCAGGAAATGATTGCGGATGCACTGAGCAGCAATATTGAAAATTGAAACAGTTTTTTCATGTCCTTAGATATTTTTCTCCCTAGCAAATATAGGTATTATTTCTATCTTCGCAGTCCTAAAAAAGATATTAATATTTATGGTTTCAGTAGACGGTCTTACAGTAGAATTCAGCGGCACAACCCTTTTCAAGGATATTTCTTTTGTAATCAATGACTAGGACAGGATTGCCCTTATGGGGAAAAACGGGGCGGGAAAATCCACCATGCTCAAGATTCTGGCCGGAGTTAAGACCCCAAACAGAGGCAAGGTTACCGTAACTGACGGGGGCAAGATAGGCTACCTTCCGCAGCACCTTATGGTGGAGAACGGAAGGACCGTATTTGAGGAGGCCTGTCTGGCATTTGAGCACCTGTTTGAGATTGAGAGGAAGAACTGATTATAGTTCAAACTCAACCAATATAGGCCTGTGGTCAGACGGGTGCCAGAAGTTTGAGATCTTCTGAGGGTTGCGCACAGGGGTGGTGTAACTGTCCGAAATCACTTCCGCTTCTGTGATGGTTTTGTAAAGAGGCTCTGTGCAATAAAAGAAATCTATCCTGGTCTTGCCGCCTGTAGTGGTGAAGAATTCATTGGGGTATTTCTCCTTTATTACATCTATGTATGGAGTATTGCTGTGTATGTAATCGTGCACCAGGAATGCCGTTGTATCTTCCGGCCAGTTGTAGAAACTGTTGTCTGAACGGGATTTGGCATTAAAATCACCCATCATCATCCAATACTCATTTTGGGCATTGCCGCTCTGTGCAATGGTCTCTTTACAGATATACTCCATCTCCATACGGCGGTACTTGTCTCCGCCATTGGCATCCTTACTTGCCTCCCGCTCCTCTTTAGGGATACCGAAAGAGTATCTTTGAGGCCAGGTATGGAGGGTAACAATGTTCAGTTGCTTGCCATTGAATCTGATTCTGGCCCATCCTGCCCCGTGGGTTACAATGCTGTCCTGCCCGTTTCCGGTAATTCTCTTCATATTCTCTATCGGGAATCTGGAAGTTATCACCTGCGGATAATCATCCCTGTGCCCGCCCATATAAATATACTTGTGGCCGTAGCGGGCTGCCAATTCCGCCCAATTGCTGGGAAGATAACGCTCCTGCTGCGGCAGACTTTCCGCAGTATTGGTATAATACAGGGAAACCGACTCCGCCCACACGCACACATCCGGTTTCTGCTGCCCCACCCAATCCGTAAACCTCTGGTAATTGTCCGTCTGCCCGTCCCACATCCCATTCTGAATGTTCCAATAAAGCACCCTCAAGGGCTTGGAGGTTGTGCAGGAGGTGAGGGAGGTGAGTGTTGCCAGCAGCAAAACTGTTACGGCTGTAAATATGAATGTGAGGTATCTTTTCATGGTTAGGATTTGATGGTTGGTTAACTGTCTGTCAAAAATAGGGAACAATTGGGAAAATTCAATAACTTTGCTAAAACCAGTATTATGAAACAGCAGGTAATTCTAAGTACATTCAGCCTCATTATCACAGTTGCCAGCAATGCGCTGCTGATAGGTCTTATGTTTTTTAACAATCCTCCGGTATATGTACAGATATCACTTGGAGTTGTATTGGGGATGACACTCCTTGCCTCATTGTTCTATATGCCTATGAGCATTTCCGCTGATAAAAGTGCAATCTACATTAACCGCAGTCTTAAGATAAAGACTATTCCATTGCAGGATGTGCTGTCTGTTAGAATGTGTCCGCCAACTATGGGAGCCATACGCATTTGTGGAAGCGGCGGTTTCTTTGGTTACTGGGGTTGGTTCAAGGAGCGTGACTTGGGTAAATACTTTGCCTACTATGGCCGTTCAAGCGACTGCTTCCTTGTAGAACTCAAGGATGGGCGCAAATATATGCTCGGCTGCAAGAATCCTCAAAAGATGGTGGAGTATATCAACGAAAAATTGAAAACAAATTAAAAAGTCTGTAGAGGGGTTTGGGTGAGCGACTGGCTTGGGGATGAGTAATGATATCACCACCATCCATTTTATGTAAATTCGGAGTGCAACTCCAGATTTGCATAAATCTATAACCGAAGTATGAATGTTTGTTCGGGAAATGATATGTTTTTCCGAACGGAAAGGCAATTTTTTGATGTTTCGTTCGGGAAAGAGGGTAGTTTTCCGGATGGAACTGATTGATTGGGGAGGAATGAGGCTTGATAAACCTTCACATAATTTTACGCTCAAAAAAAATGTCGGCAAGAATACCAATACAAATCATTTCTATGCATCGTAACATTGACCCGGTTGAAAATAGAATCTCGTTTAATTGCTTAAGTAGTCGTTTTCTTGATAAAAATTTGAGAAGTCGCAAAAAGGTGGTGACTTACCACCCTTAAAGGTGGTATAAGGTTTATAAAACAAAAATTTAGGAACCTGTACTTACCACCTAAGCCACCCGTCTTCCTCTTTTTCTGTAAAATTGCCGAACTTGTCTATGTAGCCACACTTTTCTAGGGCTCTCAGTCAGTAGTTCATTATGCAATCCAACACGTCATACTGCACTACTTTTCCGTGAGGTTATGGGGGAAAAAATTAAAAAATAAGTACAAACTTATTTCATTTGCCATATTGGAAGACTGTATTTCCAATAGAAAACAAAATGAAGGAAGAAATTATATCCCCTTAATAGGGTCATCAAAGAAGACTACGACAACAAACACGGCGCCCCTAACGCCGCCGCTCCAAAGATCTTCATGAAGTACTTCTTCGTGAACACCAAAACCGGCGAAAAATCCGGCGAAATGCTCACCATGGTCAGACTCGACGAAGATGCCCCGGCCGACGGCGAGTAATCATTACCTCTCCGAATTTTATTGACGAAGCCTGCAGTGGAAAAAAATTACTCCGCTGCGGGCTTTTAAGTTACTTGAATTTTTCGACTAACCTTTCTATTATTTCTTTATGAGCTGCTGGATGAGTGGTTTTAAATGTTTCAAGTGTACCACCTATCATCTTAATACTTGCTCCAGATTCAAGATCTAACTTTTCTAGAATTCTCAGTGTCTCAGGAATCTGTTCGTTATTGTTTAGGTTGTTTGTACAAAGTGTTGCTACGCCTGTTTTTTGTTCTTCGGATCCATTACTTGCTATTATTCCTAAGTAGTCGAAATTGTCAGCAAAATCGTCTTTATTGTCATTTGTAAATGCGTTAATTGCTAATGATAATAAATCTTCAGGAAGATTATTTATGTATTCTGATTTTCGACCTTTAATATCTTCTATTATTAGATTTCTACATAAAGCATCGCTGGATATAGACTGAATTAATGAATGTACCTTTTCTTCAGTAATATTGTCTAGTAAGTCTTTGATTTTTCTCTTAGCTGTGTTAATATCAACTGTCCAGGTATTATTGAGTCTACTAAGCAAGCATCTTCTGATTAGTTCGATACTGAGTTCGTTTGCATAATCATTATCATTAAGGATTGTTGGATTGAATATAGTGATTGACAATCCTTCATTGGTTAATTTAATAATATGATTTTGTGATGCATCTTTTGCATGTTGATAGCAAGAGTTGATTACCTCATTACTTAATAATCCCTCTGTAATTCTATATATATCAAAGCATCCGCTTACAAGTCTAAGAAAAATGTTAGGCGTGTTCTGGTATTCTCCGAGGATTTTGAGATTATACCCATTGACTCTTCTTTGACCATATATGTTTTCATATATAACCTTGATACTATTTGAATCTTTGAGTTGCTTATTGCCTATTGCGTTAAAAAACGGAAATAGTAAATCCAGGAATTGTAAAGTTTCTTCTTTTCTCTTGTTGGCAGTTATTAAACCGAATGTATTAAAGAATTTATCATACATTTCTGTGGATATATTCTTTTTATTTTGGAATATCCACAATAGATTTCTGTATTTAACACTTTCAATTTCGAGTTTAGCTTCTTCTAACAATGTGTCAAATAGATCTTCCGAGAATAGAGCGTTTTTCTGTTCTTCTGAATATTCGACATCTGTAAAAATCTCATTTGTTTGGAATACGGCTAAAGCTACCTTTGATAATGCTATTGCGTCTTCTCTACTTTGGAATGTGCTCAAAACTGCTTTTACAGCAGTGTGATCATTATGGTTTGCTTCTACATGTGCTAATATAAGTTCCTTTAAATGGCTATTTTTATGTCTATTAAGCTGGTTCGCAAATTGGCACACATGAACATAATCCTTTGATGGTATATTTTTAATGACCATATCAAAAGAATCTTTGTATAATACAGTAATGCTATTAGCTGACGTTAATGTAAGATCGCACGTATTAAAGAATTTGCATAGATAAATCAGTCGATTGGTCATTTGATTAATCGATCTGCTATTGATATCGTCTTGTAACTGCTTTATTGTCAGATCAATGATTGTTTCCGTCTCTGAAGCATATTTGTTGACAAAGTTGATGACAATGCTATCGTCATACGTTCTAATACCTTCAATAACCTCATTAGGAATGTTGCTGAACTGAGCACCTGAGTTGGTTAGAATGTGTGATATGTCACTTATTTCCGTCTGACTGAAATAAATGTCTGCGCTTCTCATAAACGCATCAAGGCTGTCTTTAATGTTGTCATTTGAATATTGATTTTTATCAAATAGTAAATAAGGATTGTTAACTATTGTTTTATAATATGAGGTATACTCTTCTCTAAGAATTAAGAGTGCGCAAATAATTGCTTGATTCTTATCCGCAAATTCCGTTTCGTACAAACATAATTCAGAAGACAGGTTATTAAACAACTGTACAATTCTTCGAGGATTGGTTGCAAATTCTTTTGTCGCTAATGCTAAAGTATCTGAATTGAAGTTTAGTTGGTATCTTTGATTCAATTCTTTTGCAAAGAAATGCATTTCCGTCGGCTGATGAGGTTTAATGCGGAGTGTAACATTGAAAAATTTTCTCAAAAATTCTTCCTTTTCTTTATCGCATTCTGCATTATTGTCTTTTATAAAGAGGTTTTTCTTTAATGCCTCGTCGTCTACAGGAATTACAAATACTAAATTATATTCTTCATCACACAAGAAGGTCTTTATGTCTGTAAGAAGCTGATAAGCCAATGTGTGATGGCACCTGTCGATATTGTCGATAATAATGACTATTCGATCTAAATCTCTTATCGATTTTTCCCCATAACAAACAAATTCTTTTATCCTTCCAATCCATGTACTATTTGAGAGAGATTTACTTATCATCTCCTTGAAGCAGTTCTCGAATTGTTCTGGAGCAAAAATCATCGGCTTGTTTAATTGTACCTTCAAACTGCCAATTATTCCACTAAGAGCTGTTATGAGAAGTCCACCAATGGTTAATATGCTGGAAATAGTAAGCTTGTTCTTAAGTTCCAACGGTAAAACGTTGATAAAAATAACAAGAAAAAGCAAGGCCATGCAAATGATAATTTGCCATCTATTTGATATATATGTTTTGGGCTCAGTCTCGACTGTTTCAGATTGGTAGAAACGGCTCATTTCTTCTGTCTGTTGAAAACGAAGTTCTTGCTGGACTTTGAGCAGGAACATCCTTCTAAATGAGTCGTTCACATATTTCCATGCGTCATATTTTATAAACTTTACCTTTGGGTTATTCTTCTCAATAGAGTTTTGTGCAGTTTTAATTATTGATTATTTACCTGCGCCCCAATTACCAAACAAACCTATCGTAAAGACTTTGTTTGTAGGAGCTTTCTTAATCATTTTAACTAATGACTCTGCGTACCCCGAAGTTTTCAAGGTATCGTTCTCACCATTTAATATGATTTCATCATCTGGTATGAATTGCCTTTTCATAATATATTTCTTTAGGTATTTACTTTTCTATTCCCAACATCTTAAACATCCTTCCCAGCTCCGAGAAACTATATCCTCTCTCCTCAGCAGTGGCCATTGACTTCTCTGCATTTGAGATTGCATCGTATATCGATCCGCCCTGCTGCGTGAAGAACTGGTGCAGAGGATGCTTTCTGAAGAAGTCGGTTGTCTTCATATAGCCGCATTCTTTGCTGAGGTCTGCTTCTACTTCGTTCGAGCGCTTGTACAATTTGGTAGTGTACCTGAAGTAGTAAAGGAAGAATAGCTCAGTACATCTTTCTGTCTCAAAGAATTCAATGCGGCAATCGATACCTTTCTTCGGTTTTGAGATATGCTTGCCGTGGTATTTCTTCTTCAGATTGACATAGTCGCTCTTGTTCTTGCCTTCTTTTTTATTATCAAGGTCGATCATACAGTAAACATGATTGTATCCCTGGTCTATGGCATTCTTGATTTTCAGTTCAAGTTCTGCCATGCTAGTATGCTTCGGATATTGAGGATCAATGTTCTGAAGCGTCCTGAATTCATCTTTCAGTGAAGTCAGAAAGAAGTATTCAGTAGGACCTTCGCCAATGATGATGAATGTTTCTTTCATAGGGCTTCATTGTTATTCGTTAAGAATAAAAGGTGAACCCAGAGCCGGTTTCGCTCCAAGTTTTCCTATCTTGTAAGCATTGTATAGTGACTGATTCTTATGTAGGCCATATTTGTCTGCTCTCTTACATGACGATGTCGCAGTCTCAAAATTCTTCTCTACAAAGTAAATCAAATCTCTCTGCTCGTTTATCAAATCCTCTGCCAGCAAAGATGTCAGGTGCGAGGCAATGATCATCTGTGATTTATCTGAATTATACAGAAATGCATTCAGGTAGAAGAGAAACAGGTCATAATGCAGGTCATTCTCAGGTTCGTCGAACAAGAAGATGTTATTTCCATAAACCATATCATAAAGAAGCCTGGTTTTCTCCAAGAAAGCTATGGTACCTCCGGACTGATTGATGGTTTTCAGATCGAAACTATCTTTACCCGCAACGCTGGTGAACATAATATCTTTGGTCTTCTCGCCGCTCTGGAGTACAACAGAATCCTCATAGTGGAAGTCCACGATATTGAAGTCAGCCTTCTTGATCATCTGGAGGAAGAAACTCTTCATCTTTGGATCCTCATCAACCTTCCTCATCATATCCGCGAAAGTCTCGTCAGGATCGTGATAATCGTTGATACCGTGCATAGACTTCGTAATCCACGCAAAAAGGTCAGAAACAGCCTTTACATCCTCATCAAATGCCACTTTAGCATAAGTGGAGAGGACTGTATGGTTATTCAGAGTGTTGCTTACAAATGTGTTCTCGGCCTTCTTCTTAATCTCTGCACTGGTTCCGAATGTAATGTTTGCAGCTGATGACTCAGCAACAAACTCACGGGTGTAGAATGAAGCTTTATAGCCCTTTGGATAGAAAATCAAGGTCTCGCTAAGAATATAATCCTCATTGTATGAAATCTCATAATCATATCTGATTCCATTAACATAGAACGACAGTCCCATCTTTGTAGGCTCACCTTTGGCCAATGCAAACGGATGGTAGCAGACAATCTTCTTATTCCTGGTTGACTTTGGTGTGATCAATAATCTGAACACCGTCTGCAGAGCATAAAGAATGTTTGACTTACCGGACGCATTTGCTCCGTATAGGATAGCAATCTTGTTAAGCCTTACCTTATCATCTACCATAACAGAAGCAAAAGAGTCTGTGTTGCCCTTAGCCTCAAAGTTTAATGTCTGTCGATTCTTGATAGAGTAGAAGTTTTCTACCCAAAACTCCCTAATCATATCCTAAATTTGATTAAAATTAGCCTTATTTCGTAAGTTTTTTACAAAAATAAACGATTTTTCCATGTAAACAACTAAAATTGGCAATAAGTTAATGAGTATACAATGTAAATTTTCTATGCACTGAAGAAATTATAGTTTTCAACTGCAAGAAAAGAGATGAGTTGGTAGAATACGCCAATGAAATATTGAAAAAATAATAAAATACCTGAACTTTTTGCTTTAACACTTGTTTACATAAGTGAAATAGTTTTTTAAGTTAGGTTAAGTCGGGCAATCCCCGCAGTCTCGGGATGAGGTTGCGGGGATTGTTTTTGTAAATTTATTTTGAAATATGAAAAGTATGCTTTACATTTGTTGTTAAGTAAACTTTACATATTCTAATTATGAACAAAACAGACTTATTGTTTCCGCACAAAATCCAACAGATTGGATGGGTAATTTTTGCAATGGTTATTATTGTTGCAATAGGCGGATGTATCTTCAATTATGGATCCGGCTTTTATGCCCAATTGTCATTCGTTTTATGGACACTTGTATATCTTGCAGCCTTCCTTATAGGCTTCTCAAAAGAAAAGGATGATGATGAGTTCATAGAGGCCCTCAGATTCAAGTCCCTTAAAACAATGTTATGCGTAGAACTGGCAATTATGGTCCTGTCAGGAATAATGCTGGGTATTCCAGAAGTTGGAATCAATTATCCTAAAAAAATCTATACAGCATTCAGTGTTATAAATTACTTTTGCTGCAGAGTTGAATTCGCATTGCCGCTCTATATGCTCATATTTAAGTTAAGTGTATGGAAATACAGGAAGGAGGCCGGATCAGATGAATAACAGAATCAAGGAGGAGAGGAAACTCAGAAAAGTATCCCAACAGGAACTTGCAGAAGCAACAGGAGTTTCCCGACAGACTATCTATGCCATAGAAAAGGATATCTACATCCCATCAACAGAGCTTGCCCTGAAAATGTCAGCATTTTTTGGAAAGTCTGTGAACGAGTTGTTCTGGTTGTAATCACCAAAAAATATAATGTTATGAAAAAGCGGTTTTTACTTGCTTTGGCGATAGCTATGGTTTGTCTGTCGCAAAGCCTTTATGCTCAGGAAATAAAGATTACTGTCTCTGATAGGGATGAACCTGCATCATATGCCTTTATAAAGTTAAATGACAAATATGTGGGCATGGCAGATTCACTGGGTATTTTTATACTGTCTAAAGAACTGATACAAAAAGGAGATACTCTATCTGCAGAATATATAACACTACTTTCAGATAAAGTTTTGTATACACCCAGATCTGATGAATACAATTTGCAGATTAAAGAATTTGTTCTGGATGATGTACATATAAAAGCTGAAAAGTTACACACATTTGAAGAGTATGAGAAGATACTGAACAGAAAAGAGAATAGTTATAACTGGTCCCTGAATCATTATAAACTGGAGTATGAACAATCCATAAAAATTAATTTGTCGGACTCGTTATGGAGTTCTTCTGGAACAATGGAGCTATCTATTCATTATTCAGAAAAGCCGCCTTACCGGATATTGAAACACACATTCAGTGGGGATACTTCAAAAATGGAAATGTATGTGGGTATAGCTACTCTTTTTACCAAAAGAACACTACACGGTATGCTTACAGATTGGGCTAAAACTTGGAGAAAAATAGGAAAACTTATGATTCATAAGATCAGTGGTGTTGAATCAGATAAGAGTTGCTATGGATTTATAGGTGGTGTACAAACTGATGACAGGATGATTGTCTATGTAGATAACATAACCGGAATAATCACCGAAGTAAGATTCCTGTCTCTTAAAGAAGGCTTCCTCCAGAGTTGTAAAATACTGGTTGAATACAACCCGGAGATAAAGTCTTCTTATCCAAAGGAAGTGTTTGTAGAACTTAATAATGGCAATGGCCTACATGTAAACACTCATCTGAAAATCAATTATATTGGACGTATAAGCAAAGGAAAGTCAAAACGGATGATGGAAGATTAAATAGGTATTGCTCAGAGTATGTTGTTTCCGTGGAACTCATTTGGGAGAAGTCTGCGGGGCAGACTCTCCCTTATCACTCGCACCACTTCCACAAAACAACACACTTGCCTACAGAACTTCGTAGCAGAATTAGAAGATTAAAAAACTTAAACTGTAAAATCATATATAATCCCAGTTCCTTCAGATTTTACATATTTTGTAAAGTGTAAGGAAACTTTACAGAATTTTTTAGGTCTCAAGTAAACATCTTGTTGATATTAAGCGCATTAGTTATATTGGCACGGTTTTATCATAATATATGGGAGTAACGTATTGGTTGTAAAGTTTCTTTACAACCTATGGTTGTATACCTTACTGACCTATGATAAACTTATGAAGAAACTGTTCTCAATATTCGGATTTGTAAATGTAGCAGGAATGTCCCTTGCTTTTGCATCATTATATATGCTACTGGTTCAGCTGGTATATGATGTGGGGTACAACAAGTATGGGATAAAGAATGTGGAAAACATTTATGTCCTTACAATGAAAAATTCTTTTGACCATAGCAAGTATACTGCGTATCTCAGCAGAGCAATACCTTGGCGTGCAATAAATACATCATCCGTTGTAAAATCCGGAGGTCCTGCTGAATTATTGAATAAGGATAATGGCACCACATCAATATTTTTACAGAATGGTGAGGTGAATAATGAATTCCAGGCGGTGGTGTCAGATTTCACCATTTCTGCGCTGGATGTATTTTCATTTGAATTTGTTTCTGGAGACAAAAACAGTCTGAAGGAGCCAGGAACAATTGCCATATCTGAACGGATGGCAAGGGAACTGGATTTGAACATAGGTGATATTGTAAGTCTTAAGCCGGAGAATCAGGAGATTGTAACAGTCACCTGCATTTTTGAGAATTTTCCCAAGGCATCAGACCTTGGAGAAATAGATGTAATCAAATGTTCAAAATTTGAGAACCATGATGTTTCAGATATGAGGCTGTGGAACTATACCCACTTTGTAAAATTGGATTCTCCTGAGTCTGTAAAAGATTTTGAGACACATGCTGCACATGTGGCAATGGATATGTTGTGGAATTTCTGGGAGTTAGAATCTCTGTCGGATGAAGAAAGGAAGGAACATATAAGCATGAGGAACATTCATCTTGTGCCGTTCAAGAATCTGTACTTTACACGGGAACTTTCACAATCTGTCGGGAAGAAAGGGAATCCCCTCACTACATTTACATTGTTTATCCTTTGCGTGGTAATCATTGTCATTACCATTACAAATTTTATCAATTCTGTTTTTGCACAGGTTCCGCGACGGATTAGGGCGGTCAATACTCAAAAGATATTGGGTGCGTCCAGGGGTAATATAGTTTCGGCGTTCCTTTCTGAGGCTGCACTAATGGTACTTGTTTCCATAGCTTTTGCCGGTGTAATTGTCTATTTTGTACAAGGGAGCAATATTGCAAATTTCATAAGCAGGGAACTTGGCTTTGCCAGTAACATATCAGTCATAATACTTACAACTTTCATAGCATTGATAGTTACTCTTATTGCAGGAATATACCCAGCCAGATATATAACATCATTTCCACCTGCTTTTGCTCTTAAAGGGATGTCAAATGTGGGGAGAACAGGAATGAATTTGAGATATACTCTTCAGTGTGTCCAATTTACTGCCTCAATTATACTGATAATATGTACAATGTTCCTCATTATGCAGAACAGATATATGATCAGTTATGATATGGGATTCAATAAAGAGAATCTGTTTATTGCAGAGATTCCCGACAGCATAACGGAAACCAAACAGGAAGATTTCTCAAATAAATTGCTCTCCCATCCGCAGATAAAGGATTTGGCCTGGTCACAAGGCCCTTTCTTGAGTGTATCCAAAGCTATGCAGTATGATGAGATTGAGGGGGAGAGAATACAATTTGACATACTTCCGGTTTCATATAATTTCTTGGATTTTATGGGAATTGGAATTGTTGAAGGACGTAATTTCCAGAAGTCTGATGAAAACTCAGTGGACGGAGTTTATATTTTCAATAAAAAAGCAAAGGTGGATTTGGGAATAAATCCTCAGCTGAAGATAATTGGACACAGAAACTGGACTGATGTAGCTGGAATATGCGAAGATTGCCAATATAAGCCGTTGCAATATGGAGTTGAGCCAATAGGGTTCTATGTTTATGGCCGTACTCCGTGGAAACAGTTGAATAATTTGTATATAAGGGCACATGATGGAGTAAAATCAAAAGATGTAATGGCTATTATAGAGGAAACAGCAGCCAGTTTTGATAATAATCCACACAGGACACCTGTTGATACACAAAGCTATGAGGATAGTCTAGGGACATTATATAAACAGGAAATACAACTTTCCAGACTCATTGCAATGTTTGCTGTTATAGCCATAAGTATCTCCTTGTTGGGTGTAATAGGACTGGTTATGTATGAATCACTCTCCAAGATTAAGGAAATATCTGTGCGGAGGGTTTTGGGGGCAGAAGTCAGCACAATATTGCGGATGTTCAATACAAGGTTCATGGTCATAATTACCATTTGCTTTATGGTGGCAGCACCAATAAGTTACTATGTTATGAGTGAGTATCTGAGCACATTTACAGATAGAATTCCCATGTATTGGTGGATTTTTGCTCTTACTTATGTACTGATGCTGGGTGTGAGTAGTACCATTGTTTCCTTGAGCTGTCTGAAGGCTGTGAGAGCAAATCCTGTAGAGGGTTTGAAAGTGGAGAATTAGTTAGCATTGAATTTTTCTCTTTAATACTTGTTTATATAGTTAGATAATATGTATATAAGAAATTTTATAACCTTGCTTAAACGCTATACTTCATCTTCATTGTTGAACATTGTGGGTATGGCTGTAGCTTTTGCTGCAATATATCTTATTGTTGTGCAAGTGAAATTTGATTTGTCATTCAATCGTGTAATACCAAATTCTGAACGTATATACCGGTTGGAGTATCCTTCATGGTCAAATAACGGGGGTTGGTGGGCAACATGGAACAGGCAGATGCCTGATGCTATGTGTGCGGCATGTCCACAGATAGAGACAGCCGGGTCAATTGATATGCTGTATAACAGCATGTACCAGGATGAGTATTCTATTGTGCGCAATTCTACAGTAGAGAATCTTACCATTGGAGTAGGTGGTGCCGAGCCTGATGCTTTGGCTGTATTTCCATTTGAGTTTACGCAGGGAGGATTGGATGGATTCACGCCAGATGATGGAATGATTATTTCTGAAACGGTAGCCAACCGTTTCAATCTTTCAGTGGGAGACAGACTCACTTATGGCCGAGGAGCAAAAATAAATGCACAAATATCCATCATTGGAATATATAAGGATTTTCCAAAACCATCTACAATGGCTATGAGTGAAGGATATGTTTGTATGGCAGAGGCCACTGCTGATGATGAGCAGAGTTGGAATACTACATATTATGTGCTTTTACGTGAGGGGGTATCGGCTGAAGAGGTAGAAAAACAGATGTATGACTGGCTGGTGGATGATACACGGAAGAGGGGACTGTCGGGAAAAGATGCCCAACTGCAGATTGCCCGTACGACTCCCCGCCTTACTCCTATTTCAGATTTGTATTTTGCCGATGATACGATGCCTGAATCAATGCACGGCAGTAGAACCACTACTTATACTCTTATTGCAATTGCAGCGCTGATTCTGGTTATCTCTTTTATCAACTTTGTGAACTTTTTCTTTGCGTTGATTCCAAGCCGTATAAGGGCTGTAAACAATTATAAGATTTTTGGAGTTACGACTGCCCAGATGCGCTTGAATTTCCTTTTAGAGACAGTAGGGCTTATTGTGGTGGCACTTATTGTTGCTGCAGTAATAGTGGTGTTGTTCAGCGGTACATGGTTGGCCAATTACATCTCCGCACCGGTATCTATTGTGGAAAATTGGGAGGTTGCTGCATTAATGGCCATCGGCCTTTTGATTTTTGGGATACTTGTGTCACTATATCCTGCCTGGTACATTACAAGATTCTCACCGGCATTTGTCATTAAAGGAGATTTTTCAGCCTCACGTTCAGGCCGCATCATGCGCTATATACTGGTTGGGATACAATACACTATATCCATTACTTTAATTGTTTGTGCATTGTTCATATGGAGACAGCACAAATATATGCTTTCCAGAGATATGGGATTTGACAAGGAGAATCTTTTGGCGGTGTCAATACCATATGAGGCCGTAAATGCAAAATGGAATTATGATACAGACTATTCAAAGCGTGATGCTGTACTTGAGCGCCTGAAACAGAATCCCCAGATTAAGGATATTGCTTTAGGACGCGGAAATTTTGTTGCTGCTGACCAAATGCAGTGGAGCCGGCAGATAGAAGATGGCTCACATCAGGTATTTGATGTTTATGTGGTATCGTGGAATTTCCTTAAAGTAATGGGCATTGATATTATAGAGGGGAGAGATTTCCTGATTTCAGATGACAGGAGTGAAACTGGTGCCTTAATTTTCAATAAGACTGCAGCCAGAGATTTGGGAATAACAACTGAAACAACAATTAATGGACATATGGAAAATGAAACTACACCTGTAGTTGGCATATGTGAGGATTTCAACTTCCAGCCTGCGCAGTACAATATCAATCCTTATGCCTTTCTTGTTTTTGGCAAGCATTCCTGGGATATACCAAGACATGCCTATGTCCGTACCAATGCTGGAGCAGAAATTGCTCAGATAAGGGAATATATCAGGAACTCAATAATGGAGATGTCACCTGATTCAGATCCGGAGAAGATAAAGATAAAATTCTTTGATGAGGAACTGGAATTCGTTTACCAGCGTGAAGACAAACTGTCGGTACTTATTACATTGTTCTCACTATTGTCAATTGTAATATCCATTATAGGGGTGTTCGGTTTGGTGCTGTTTGAGACACAATACAGCCGCAGGGAAATAGGTATCAGGAGAGTGTACGGTGCTTCTGTGGGGGGAATCCTGCAACTGTTCAACCGCAAGTATATACAAATAGTTGTAATTTGTTCGGCAGTGGCAATACCTGCAAGTCATTATATCATTTCCGGCTGGATGCAGCAATATGTTTATCGCACAACTATGTCATGGTGGGTATATGCAGTGGCAGTAGGTGCCATTCTGTTGATTACAATCTTTACTGTAGCTATCCGTTCATGGAGTGCAGCAAACGAGAATCCTACAAATTCAATAATGCATTGATGAACAATATGAGTTTCTGCAAGAAATCTAGTTTAAAGGGGCAGTAATTGCGGATTTTGCACGTTTATTGTAAATGAAGAGAAATCAAAAAGAGTGACATTATGAAACAATTTACTCAAATCTTATTATTGGCAATAGCCTTCATCTTCACAAGCTGCTTTGAAAAAGAGCCAAAAGACAAGATTGAAGAGGTTACAATGTATGTTTCTCACGAAACAGGTATATATTATGGAATGTTGTCCTCGCCGGTAGAAGGAATGCTCATAAAAGAAGAAGGATGGAAAGATTGGGAAAGCAGACCGTTTCAGGAGATTAGTGGTTTTGAATATATAAAGGGCCATAAATACACATTGCTGGTAGAGAAAACAACTCTGGCCAATCCTCCAATGGATGCTTCCAATGTGAAATATAAACTCATTTCTATAGTGGAGCAGATACCTGTGGGTAACCGATAAATCAGTAATTGAACCCGTAAACTGGTATTGAAAAATATTCAATTCTGTAATTTAGAAATCATATTCAAAATAACATCTAAAAACATGAGACGCTTTCTATTATTACTTGTAGCAATACTGATTACTTTGCAATCATACGGTATTATTCCCGACAGAAAATATATCAGGTTACCTCAAGAAAGGGGACTTGTATACAAGAACTTGCCAGTGGAAACCAAAGACGGCTACAAGATAGAGACCTGGTTCTTTCCTGCACAAGATATGCCCGATTATAAAGCAGGGCAAAAAAAGATGTTGCCGTATAAGACCAAAGACAACAAAAAAAGGCCAACTCTCATCATATGCAATGGAGATGCCGGTAACATGTCATACATGCAAATAGATTTGGCTGCTGTATATGCTGCAAACGGCTATAATGTTGTTACATTTGACTGGCGCGGCTTTGGGAACAGTTCCCAATTTGAGATGAACAAGGATTATCTCTGCTATACAGAAATGCTCCTGGATTATGCCGCTGTCATCAAAACTGTAGCAAAACAGCCTGAAGTGGACAAAAAGGAAATCTTCCTGCTGGGGTGGTCCACTGGTGCATATCTAAGTATGATTACAGCACACAACAGCAGAAATGTGAAAGGATGTATTCTGCTGGGAACTCCATCATCATTTGAAGATGTAATTCCCCAACTTGTAAAAGTTCATCCAAAAGGAAAAACAGCAGCCAACCTTGTTGTTCCCGATAATTTTCAAAAAAATCAGATGCCATTTCATATTGCCCCAAAATTCAGGAAATCTGTATTCTTGATTGTCGGGAAGAATGACGACAGGACCCCAGTCTGGATGTCTGAAAAGATCTACAACGCATTGCCGGAAAAGGTGGATAAAAAGCTATCTGTTTATGATAATGCCGGGCATGGTGGCAATCAATCTCCTATGGTAGTGGATTTTGAACGGTGGATGAAAGAGACACTGGATTTTATGGAATAAATGAAATTTGAGCAGTTCCTGCAATTCCAGTAATTAAATCTTATTATATTAACCTAACCCAAAAATAAACTTCCTGCTGATTTTAATCATATTATTTACACTGGAGTTTACTTTAATAAAGGGACTCATATAATGCAACTGGTCCCAAATGCCACAATTTAGTCTCTTCCTTCTCCAATTGCTTGTACAGGTCAGACTTATAAAGAGTTTCTATAGCTTCAGTTATAGAAACCCCTTTATCCTCCACCATCAACATTGCCAACCAACTGATTTTGGAAGGGAGAAGCAGATATAAATTATCTTGAGTAATATTCAGGTTCATCATAATTTTACCTCCTCCGCTTGTATAAAATTCAATAATTTAAGAGAACGCTCAGTATGAAATAAAAACTGATCAACAAGTTTATATGTTTTAAGCTCTTTAATAAGAGTTGCCTTATCAATCAATCTTCCCTCATAGAGAGCAAATGCAGCATAAACTCTATCATTTGCAACCGGCCCATAAACTACATCATAATCGTGGGTAAAATTTTTAATAGTACGATTACTCATCACAAAGTCAACCCATTCTTCTGAAGGTCCATCAAAAAAGAGAATATTCAAATTACTTTTCTCTTTTTGGTCATATTCATAAATATTAATATAACCACTGTCTGATTTACTTTCAGCGATTCTACGCTTCACCCAAGAAACTGCCTGATCATATGAGGATGTTGCATAGAAGCCAACTCCATAATCTAAAGTTCTGTTGGGTTTGCGAATTTCAGGGGCTTTTACAATGTCCAAACTCCCATGATAAATTTTCATATCCTACCTCCTCTTCTCAATAAATTCATCTATATCTTCCAGCAACCACTGATAACTTTGCGTATGTAGAATATCAAAATGATCTTTCAGATAATCCAGAACACCAAATTTTACAAATATATCCAGGACCTCTGCTCCCGACAACCCTTTAGCTTTCTTGTATTGCTCTATACAGAATGATATAAAGTATGCTATGTCCTTATCCTTATTATTCATAATTTTTGATGTTAATAACATCAAAAAATCTTATAAAGTTATAAAATAAAACAAAAAAAGCATCCAATTTTGGATGCTTTTTTGTGACCCCGACAGGATTCAAACCTGTAACCTTTTGATCCGTAGTCAAATGCTCTATTCAGTTGAGCTACGGGGCCGATATGTAAGCTGATTACTCAGCTTTGTTTCCACCGAAAGTGCGCTCTTTGATACGAGCTTTCTTACCGGTTAGATTTCTTAGGTAGAAAATTCTTGCTCTTCTTACTTTACCACGTTTCTCAAGAACGATTGACTCAATGAATGGAGAAGCAAAAGGGAAAATTCTCTCTACGCCTACACCGTTTGAAACTTTTCTGATAGTGAAAGTCTCGGTTGAGCCCTGACCTCTTCTCTGGATAACTACTCCGCGGAATTTCTGAAGTCTCTCTTTGTCACCCTCTTTAATTTTGTAGGTAACTGTAAGTGTATCACCTGCTCTGAATTCTGGATACTCTTTTTTCTCGCCGGCCATTGCCTGCTCTGCAATCTTAATTAAATCCATTTCAATTAAATTTTTTAAGTGCAACATTACACCTTAAAAAACCATATTGCAGGTGCTTGTAAGAGGTTGCTTTATTTTTAGTGGGTGCAAAGGTAGGAATTAATTTTAATTCCGCAAATTTTTCTTCAAAAATTTATCAGCAACAAGAACTGGACAGCCACATACCTGCCCAGCTGATCAGTTTTGTCCGGAAAAAACTAACGCACCCCTCCGGCCTTGTACAGCGCCCCGCCAATGCAGTTATACCTTGCACCGGTTACAGAACTCATGCAGTTTGGCTCGTCCACAACATACAGAGCACCAAGGAAGGCAAATATCAGGGCCTCCTTGAAGTTGATTGTAAGTTTGTCGGGAACAAAATATTCACACTGAGGGGCATTGGCCTGCATCCTCTCCACAAGGAATTTGTTCAATGCTCCGCCTCCGGTAAGGAGTACCCGGCCTCCTGCAATGTTGCGGGAGATCTGCTGGGCCACGTGTTCACAGAAGGTGCAGAGCAGGTCTGCACGGGAAAGGCCGTATGAATCCAGCAGAGGGAACACCTCTTTTTCCACCCACTCCCTGGCAAGGGATTTGGGCCCCTCCTGGGTATAGAACGGCAAGTTGTTCAAGGCATCCAGCAACTCTGAGCATACAGATCCGCTGCGGGCAAGTTCTCCATCTTTATCGTACTCCTGTCCTATCTGCCTCATATAATGGTTCATCACATAGTTTACAGGTGAGATGTCGTATGCAATGCGGGTGGCCACACGTGAACCGTCGGGACCCTCTTTATAACTTTCAGAAGAGATGTTTGAGAAGCCTCCCATATTCAGACAATAGTCAAAATCCCCAAATAGGTTCCTGTCACCAATTGGTACCAGAGGAGCCCCCTGGCCGTGCAGGGCAACATCTGTGGTACGGAAGTCACATACGCAGTCAACACCGGTCTCTGCTGCAATGCCAGCACCTGAGCCTATCTGTGTTGTAAAGCGCAATGCCGGCTGGTGGAATACGGTTGAGCCGTGGGAAGCCACAAAATGGGGCTGTATGCCGTGGCGGTCTATGAATGCCTTCACCCTCTCACCCAGGTAAATGCCGTAATCTGAATTGAGAAGTGCATAATCCAGAGCACTCATATTCTGGGCAGTTGCCAATTTGTGCTTCAGTTCATCAGAATACCCTTCATCCTCTGCAATAAGGATATTGTACTCCCATTTTCCCCCAACTTTCTTGAACTCCACATAGCAGATGTCCAGGCCGTCCAATGATGTGCCGG
The DNA here is from genome assembly GCA_017625535.1 of Bacteroidales bacterium. Classification (GTDB taxonomy): domain Bacteria; phylum Bacteroidota; class Bacteroidia; order Bacteroidales; family UBA932; genus Egerieousia. Next base: position 32,607 of record JAGAKR010000008.1, read on the forward strand.
ACATGAGCCCTATTACCCTTATTCCCTCTTCTGCGCTGTAATGCAGACCTGTAGATGTTGTTGCCATATATGTAATGTTTTTAAGTGTTTCCAGAAATTACCACACAAAATTGCGTTTCACCCTTGCCACATTCCCGCAATTGTCCTCCAGTTCGAACACAAGAGAATGCTTTGTACCCTTCTTTATCCGGGCATGCTGCAGCGGCACAATAACCCTCCTTGTCTTTGCATCGTGCTCTGCCAGAACCCAGTGGCCGTCAATTTCCACCCTGTATCCTTTTACTCCCGACAAATTATCCCTTATCCTGAATACCAATGAATTCCCCTTTACGGCAGCATTGTTTGCCAGAGTGGAGGTTATCTGCGGAGGGACCATATCCACAGCCACAGTGAAACTTCCCAATGAGAGGACATCTGCACTCATCATCCTGCTCTGTGGGTCATATTTTCCCCCTGCATACCCAAGTTTTCCCCCAGCATACACGTATGCCAGGAAGGCCTTTGAAACAAGACTGTCGGGAAGATTGCACTCTACCCCAACCGACACTGCGCTACGGAGGGCAACCCTGCTGCTCCCTGCATTCCATACCGGTGCAAACGGGGTAACCCTCTGCTCCAGGGTATCTATGTGCATAAAAATATTGTTGTATAAAACACCCAAAGGCATCCCCAACTTGAACCCTTTCCTGCTGTACAGGTTAGGAAGGAACCAGATTGCCGCATTCTCCTTAAGGGTGTCCTGGATCTTGCCAATATACAGCGAGTCCACCCTCTTTACGGTATAACTCCTTACCGCACGGTTGTGCTCTATATCCTTAACCTCCACCTTAACCTTGTGCTTCAAGGTGTCCTGCAGTGTTATTACTCCGTAATTCTTGTGCTGTATCCTGTCCTGCAGCAGGTTTCCCGGCTCCACATAACTCTTTACATATGTTCTGCCGCGTACCACCTTCTGTTTGAACTCAATGAGGGAATTAATGTCCCTGCCCCAGGCCGACGGCACCTCGCCCAAAGTGAAATGGTAGATAAGGTCATCATCCAGATACACCTTGTACTCATTTACAGCAAGTTTTGCATTTGTCCCCTCCTGCTTGTCCACTGCATCTATACATATGTAAGAGTGTTCCGGAAGGTTTATTGCCCCGTTCTTGGGCATACCTATATAGTAACTTTCAGGAATCCCCTTGCTGTGCTCCAGCCCATAGAAAAGTATATTGTTGAAAATTGGAGGGGTTTTGTCGGGAATATCAAGATACCCCCTTGCAAAGGCATTTGTGCAGAGATTCTCCCCATCCCTTATTTCAAAATGGAGGTGTGGTCCTCCCGACGAACCTGTGTTGCCCGCCTTGCCTATATACTGCCCCTTTTCCACAGGGAACTGCTCGGGTGAAAGGGCAATGTCCTGCCTGAAACTCTCCTGCTCATACTGTCTTTCCCTTACAAACTCCGCTATCTCATCTGCAAAACAGTGCATATGCCCATAAACGGTCATATACCCGTTGGGATGTGTTATGTAAAGGGCATTTCCGTATCCCGACGGGCCTACTGTAATCCTTGAGACATACCCCTGCGCCGCCGCATAAATTGGAGCACCCACAACTCCCCCTACCCTAAAATCTATCCCTGAATGGAAATGGTTGCTGCGCAACTCTCCGTAATTTCCCGAAAGGCTCATAGGTACCGCCAGAGGGTAGCGGAACGATACAGTCGTGTCTTGATTGTACTTGTAGTCGTGTCTCGATTGTGCGTGCAGTCGTGTCTCGACTTCACCAAAAAAAGAGAGGGCAACAATACCGGAAAGCATCATTACCCTCTTTAAAATATGTTTGAATTTCATATAGGGATACCGCTTTATTATTTTGCGAATATACCACTATTTATGAAAATATTTAAGAAAACATCCTCTTTATCCTGTCAAAGAAATTCTTCTCTTCACTTGAAGGTTTTGGGGAGAATGAACTTGAGTTCTTGAGTTTCTCCATCATACCCTTCTCTTCGCTTGTGATGTTCTTAGGAATCCAAACCTGTATGTAAACCAGCAGGTCTCCTGCACCGTATCCGTTCACATCCGGAACACCTTTTCCACGGAGTCTCAACACTTTGCCGCTCTGGGTTCCCGGTTCAATCTTTATGCGGAGTTTGCCATCTACAGACGGTATCTCTGCCTGGGTTCCCATAATTGCATCCGGAACACTTATAAAGAGCGAGTAGATGAGGTCGTTGCCGTCTCTCTGCAGTTCCTTGTCCGGCTCCTCTTCAATTACCACAAGCAGGTCTCCGTTTATGCCGCCGGCCTTGGCCGCATTTCCTTTGCCCTGCACTGTAAGCTGCATTCCTTGCGCAACACCTGCAGGTATCTTGAATGAAATCTCCTCCGAATCCTTTACCAGTCCGCTTCCGTGGCACTTGCCGCAGGCCTTTGCAATCACCTTGCCTTCACCCTTACAAACCGGACACGCACCCTGGCTCTGCATCTGTCCGAACATTGTGTTCACCACCTGGGTAACCACACCTGTGCCGTGGCAATGCTCACAAGTCTTTATATCGGCTTCAGAAACTGCACCTTTACCGTGGCAATCGGGACACAGGACACTCTTGTTTATCTTAACCTTCTTTTCAACCCCGTGCATAACCTCCTTAAGGGAGAGTTTCACACGAATCCTTATATCGCTGCCCCTTGGGACCCTGTGGGCGCGTCCGCCACCACCAAATCCGCCAAAGCCTCCGAATCCGCCTCCAAAGTGGCCTCCAAAGATGTCTCCGAACTGGCTGAAGATGTCCTCCATAGAGAATCCGCCTCCGCCAAATCCGCCGGCTCCGGCTGCGCCGTCAACTCCTGCGTGTCCGAAACGGTCGTAGCGCTGCTTCTTGTCGGCATTGCTCAACACATCATATGCTTCAGCCGCCTCCTTGAACTTCTCCTCGGCCTCCTTGTCACCAGGATTTTTGTCGGGATGATACTGGATGGCCTTTTTCCTGTAGGCCTTCTTTATTTCATCTGCAGAGGCATCCTTGCTTACCCCAAGGACCTCGTAATAATCTCTCTTTGCCATATATTTTTCTCCTCTTCCCTACAAATTTTCTCTGCAGGGAAAACTAATTTCCTAAAATATCCGCCGGGCCTGATTCCTCCGCTGCAACTTCCTCCCCGGCACCGGTATGCCTTAAATTCCTACAACCACCTTGGCAAACCTTATAACCTTGCCGTTAAGGGTGTAGCCCTGCTGGGTAACATCAAAAACCTTGTTCTTCTTCTCAGGCTCCTGTACAGGGAACTGTGCAACTGCCTCGTGGAAATCTGTATCCAGTTCCTTTCCAACTGCCTCAATAGGTGCAAGCCCTTTTGATTTCAGATAGCCCATAAGTTTGTTGTAAATGAGTTCTGTACCCTCTTTTGCAGCCTTTGCGGCCTCTGTATCGGTAGATGAATTGAGCACCTGAAGAGCCCTCTCGCAGTCATCAAGTACAGGGAGGAGACCTTTTATCACATCCTCACCTGCTGTTGAGATGAGATCCAGTTTCTCCTTTGCCACCCTGCGGCGGTAATTGTCAAACTCCGCTGCCAACCTTATATACTTGTCATTGGCCTCTGCCAATTTTGCTGTAAGCTGCTCCTCAGCTGTAGGCTGCGGCTGCTCCTGTGCAGGCTCCTCCCCTTCTGCTTCCCCTTTGTTTTCCTCTGCCGCATCCTGCTCTGAGGCTGCCTCTTCCTTAGTTACATTCTCCTGGCTGCCAGTCTCTTGAGCAGCATCCTTAACCACTTCCTCCTTGTTTATATCCTCTTGCTTTTTAGACTTGAACATATCTATATTGTTTTTCTTTATTCTTCAATTTATCTGTATGCCTCACTAAAGGCAAATAATCTGCCAAAACCTCTCTGCGACAAAATGTCATAGTAACCCAAAATGTTGCAGTGCCTTTACAACACCTGCATCATCAACATCTGCTGTAACATAAGCAGCAGATGCCTTTACCGCATCGTTGGAGTTCCCCATTGCAATTCCGTAAGGGACGTGCTGCAGCATTGGTATATCATTGCCGCCATCCCCGAACGCCATTGCACACTCCAGCGGAATGCCAAAATGCTCCAGCATCTTGTCTATACCCAACTGCTTGTTCATCCCCTTAACATTCACATCTGCAAAATACTCTATCCAACGCATCCCCACACAACCCGGAAGGGTCTCCTCAATAATCCTCTGCAGATGCGGCTCATCCACATAAATGCACAACTGATAAACATCCTCCTTAATGATCTCCTCCACAGGCCTCTCAATGGGTGGCTCAACCTCAACCACCTTTGCCACACGTGCAACAATCTCCGCCAGATAATTCACATACATCTCATCCTTGCACATGAACGACACCGGAAAATCATCCCACTTGAGCCTCTCCACCAGAGCCTCCAGTTCATCCTGCGGCACAGTATTCTTGAAAATCACATTCTCCTTTGTGGAATCCACACACAGTGAACCATTATATGTAATATACCCGTCAAACTCAATGTCATTGAGCACCTCCACCATCTTCAGCATCCTCCCTGTAGCCACAAACACCTTTACCCCCTGTTCCCGGAGCCTCTTTATGGCATCCTTTGTCTCCTGCGGCACCTGATGTGTCTTGAAACTCACCAATGTACCGTCAATATCAAAAAATACCGCCTTAATCTTATCCTTCATCTTCCCGATAAATTTTCAATTTTACAAACGGCCGCAAAGATACTAAAAACCTGAATAAATGCCCCAAGACTGAACAATCATCCCAATCATCTCCTGCTCCTCCCATATTCCTCTCCTCTCCGGCTCCTCCCATACTCCTCGCCTTTCCCCGCCTCGCCTGCTTCTCTCCTGCTTTGTGCAGATAATGCCTATTCCCTGCACAAAATTCCACTTGCCTTACTATTTTGTGCAATAATCACTCTGTTTCTGCACAAACTATGCAATCCATCCGGCTTCTGCTATGCCCAAAACACCGATATACGGCACCCCCTTCCACCCAGCAGAGTCCCTTGTGGTGCCGGTGATGCAAAAAAAAGCCCCTGTGCAAAAAGCACAAGGGGCTCCAAATATCTGTCGGGAAGCAGACTAGCACTCAAGTTTGCCGTCTGAACCAAGCACGTTGATGATTTTGTGCTTGTACATCTTCTCCATATTGTCTCTTGCAGGACCAAGGTATTTACGAGGGTCGAACTCTGCAGGTTTCTCCACAAATGTTTTGCGGATTGCAGCAGTCATAGCAAGACGTGAGTCTGAATCAATGTTGATCTTGCAAACTGCAGATTTTGCAGACTCCCTCAACCAAGGCTCAGGAATACCGATTGCAGCCTTCAAAGCACCGCCGTATTTGTTGATTGTCTCAACCTCCTCCTCTGGAACTGAAGAAGAACCGTGAAGTACGATAGGGAAACCAGGAAGTTTCTCCTCAACAGCCTTAAGAACGTCGAATGCCAATGGAGGTGGAACCATCTTGCCGGTCTGAGGATCAATTGTACACTGCTCAGGGGTGAATTTGTATGCACCGTGAGAAGTACCAATTGAGATAGCCAATGAATCACAACCTGTACGGGTAGCAAAATCAACAACCTCCTCAGGGTTGGTGTATGTGTGGTGGTCTGAAGAAACCTCATCCTCTACACCTGCAAGAACGCCAAGTTCGCCCTCTACAGTTACATCAAACTGGTGTGCGTAATCAACAACTTTCTTTGTAAGTGCAACGTTCTCCTCATATGGAAGGTGTGAACCGTCAATCATAACTGAAGAAAAACCTGAATCTATACAGCTCTTGCAAGTCTCAAAAGTGTCACCATGGTCCAAGTGAAGTACAATCTCAGGTTTCTCGCAACCCAACTCTTTTGCATACTCAACTGCACCCTGAGCCATATAGCGCAAAAGTGTAGCATTTGCATACTGGCGTGCACCTTTTGAAACCTGAAGGATAACTGGTGATTTTGTCTCAACGGCAGCCTTGATGATAGCCTGCATCTGCTCCATATTGTTGAAGTTGAAAGCAGGAATGGCATAACCGCCCTTAATTGCTTTGGCAAACATCTCTCTTGTATTTACCAAGCCCAACTCTTTGTAAGAAACCATTTTATTTCTATGTTTTTTGTTAATGAATATCTTTTTTACGGGCGCAAAAATAGGAAATATCTATAGAAATTCAAAAGGGACTTTATTATCTTTGCACACCTCCCACCCTGCAGAAAACATTTTGGTCCGGGAAACCACCCATTTTCCCGAACGGAAAGCGCTGAGGCGGGAAGTTGGTTCGGGAAACCACTAAAAAACCCGGACGGAATTGATAATGACAAGAAATTTAACTGATATGGATAAAAAAGTAATTATATTCTCTGCACCGTCGGGAGCAGGAAAAAGTACAATTGTAAGACATCTGCTTACCAAATTCAACTGCCTGGAGTTCTCCGTTTCGGCAACTTCAAGGGCTCCGAGGGGGCAGGAGGTTGATGGAAAGGATTATTACTTTTTCAGCACCGAGGAGTTTGAGAACAAGATCCGCAAAGGTGATTTTGTTGAGTATGAGGAGGTATACAAAGGCTCATATTACGGCACACTTGTTTCCGAAGTGCAGCGCATCTGGGAGAAAGGGAACATCATCATTTTTGATATTGATGTGAAAGGCGGAGTGAATCTTAAGCGCCTTTACGGCAAGAATGCCCTTGCCGTATTCATCCAGCCGCCTTCAGTGGAGGAGTTGCGCAACAGGCTCGTAGGACGCGGCACAGATGCTCCTGAGGCTATTGAGAGGCGTGTTGCCAAGGCCGAAGAGGAACTCACATACGCAGACAAGTTTGATGTGGTACTCATAAATGACCAGTTGGAGGAGGCACTTGCCACCGCAGAAAAGATTGTTGGGGAGTTTGCAGCAAGGTAAAATATGAGAATCCTTATCCTTTGTACCGGCAACAGTTGCCGCAGCCAGATGGCCCACGGCTTCCTGCAGTCATTCAGCCCTGCGCTGAAAGTTTACTCCGCCGGAACCAGACCTGCCGCCCAGGTGAACCCCACCGCTGTAAAGGTAATGCTGGAGGCAGGTATTGACATTTCCAGCCACAAGCCGCACAACGTGGAGGAATATCTTGGACAGGAGTGGGATTATGTGATTACCGTCTGCGGAGGGGCAAATGAGAGTTGCCCGGCATTTATAGGCAAAGTGAAGCACAGGCTGCACATAGGATTTGAAGACCCTTCAGAGGCAACCGGCTCACCGGAGTTCATTTTGGGCGAATTCCGCCGCATAAGGGATGAAATAAAGGAGAGGTTTCTGGAATTTTACCGCATAGATATAAAGAGGCTCACAGTATTGTACTTCGGCAGTTTCAATCCGTTCCATATAGGACACGCCTCAGTGGCAAAACACGTGGCCGCCCTCCCTTGGGTGGAGGAACTGTGGTTTGTACTCAGCCCCAAGAACCCCGTAAAGGAGAGCAACACCCTGCAGGATGCAAACCTCAGATGGGATGACCTGCAGAGAGTGGTTGCGAGGCTCAACAGGGAATGCCAAATTACTGAGGATCAAAAGGACACAGGTTTGAATCCTGTCGGGGTCACGCCAGCCACAAAAATTATCGGGAAGAAAACAAAATTCTCAGCCTGTGACATTGAGTTCCACCTGGAGCCGCCTCTGTATACATACAATACCCTGGAGAGGCTTTCAAATGATTTTCCCGACAGAAACTTTGCCCTCCTTATGGGCGGGGACAATATAAACATCCTGCACAGATGGTACAGGGGGGAAGAGATAATGGCAAAATACCCCGTACTTGTATATCCCCGTGAGGGGGTGGATACCCCGGCCCTGTGCAAGGAAAAGGGGGCAATATACATTGATGCCCCACAGGTGGATGTCTCATCAACCCAAATCCGCAACTTGCAGCAGCAGGGTGAGGATGTTTCACACTTGAGATACTGACAATGAATTCAAAACCGCATTTCAACATTCTTGACGGGCTCCGAGGAGCGGCTGCCCTTATGGTAGTATGGTACCACGTATTTGAAGGATTCGCCTTTGCAGAAGGCTCTGCCATAACCACATTCAACCACGGATACCTGGGGGTTGACTTCTTCTTTATGCTGTCGGGATTTGTAATAAGTTATGCTTACGATGACCGCTGGGGCAAAGGGCTCAGCACCTGGGACTTCTTCAAGAGAAGGCTCATCCGCCTCCACCCTATGGTGGTGCTGGGTGCCGTTATAGGGACAATCTCTTTCCTCATTGGGGGAAGCCTCAGATGGGACGGGGCAGAGACATCCCTCGGATGGGTTATGGTTGCAATGCTAATGGGGATGCTCCTGCTCCCTGCCTGGCCGGGTGCCGGATATGATGTAAGGGGCAACGGGGAAATGTACTCACTCAACGGCCCAACCTGGTCGCTCTTTTTTGAATACATAGGTAATATAATGTATGCCCTGTTCCTTAGAAGACTGTCGGGAAGAGGACTGGCAATTATGGAAATCCTGCTGTGCGGTGCAATGGTTTCATTTGCAGTTACTGATGTATCGGGTTACGGGATGATTGGGGTTGGGTGGACCCTGGATACAGTAAACTTTTTGGGTGGATTTATAAGGATGATGTTCCCGTTCACAATGGGAATGGTTCTGCGCCGCGAGTTCAAACCCCTGAAAGTAAGGGGAATCTTCTGGATTGCAATTGCCCTGCTCTTTGCCCTCTTCTCTGTACCTTACGTTCCGGCCTGCGGGAATATCTGCATGAACGGAGTATATGAGATGTTCTGTATAATAGTCTTCTTCCCTATTATCATCTGGCTTGGAGCCTCAGGCGCCACAACCGACAAAATCTCCACCGGCATATGCAAATTCCTTGGAGAAATCTCCTACCCTCTCTACGTTGTCCACTACCCGATAATGTACCTCTTCTACCAATGGCTCATTAAAAACGAGTCATACACCCTTGGCAGCTGCTGGCCAATTGTGCTGGGGGTAATTGCCACAAGCCTTCTTCTGGCCTGGTGCTCAATGAAATTCTGGGAAACCCCGGTAAGGAAGTGGCTTGGGGAGAAATTTGGGAAGTAAATATTCCGTCAACTACAAGCAACTCTTCATCACCGGACAGAATGGCGGGGCAACAATTTCCATCTCTTCTTTGCGGACAGGGTGGATGAACCTTACGTGGCGGGAGTGGAGGGAGATGCTGCCGTCGGGGTTGGAGCGTGGGGCGCCGTATTTGAGGTCACCTTTTATTACGCACCCTATTGCAGAGAGCTGGGCCCTTATCTGGTGGTGGCGGCCGGTGAAGAGTTCAACTTCCAGGAGGAAGTACCGTTCTGTGGCGGTAAGGAATTTATAGCGCAAGCGGGCCTCTTTTGCCCCCTGTTTTGGGGTGAGGCTGGTGTAGGTCTTGTTCTGTTTTTCGTTTCTGGTTAGATAGTGTGTGAGGAGTTTTTCATCCTCTTTGGGGCGGTTGCATACAACTGCCCAGTATGTCTTGTGCATCTGGCCTGTGCGGAATGCTTCGTTCAGGCGTCCAAGGGCTTTGGAGGTCTTGGCAAAGATTACGGCTCCGCTTACAGGGCGGTCGAGACGGTGCACCACACCCATAAATACGGCACCGGGCTTGTGGTCCCTCTGGGCCACAAAAGCCTTTAGGGTTGTGCTCAGGCACTCGTCCTCGGTTTTGTCTGCCTGCACAATCTCTCCGGAGCGTTTATTGAAAACAAGCAGGTGGTTATCCTCATAGAGGATCCTGCCTGCTATATCATTGAATTCCTGTTGTCCCATTGTACGGTACACAGGTGAAGTCTGACCCATTTCCTGCACTGCCATATTATCAGTATTGGTTTTCTTCTTCCCGATAAATTGTCGGGAGGAAAATTCTGCGTTTAATATGCCTCCCTCTCATTAGGGAAGTCGCAGTTCTTTACATCTGCCACATAGTTGCGGATAGCATTGAGCGACTCTTCGTGAAGGTTTGCATACCTACGTAAAAACCGCGGAGAGAAGGAATTGTTCAATCCAAGCATATCGTGCATCACCAGAACCTGGCCGTCGCTATGAGGGCCGGCACCAATTCCTATTGTAGGAATCTTCACTGCCTCAGAGACTTTCTTTGCCAATGCCGCAGGAATCTTCTCCAATACTATGGCAAAACAGCCGGCCTTTTCAAGTGCTATTGCATCCTCTATGAGTTTGTTGGCCTCTGCCTCCTCTTTTGCCCTTACGGCGTAAGTTCCGAACTTGTGGATTGACTGCGGTGTAAGTCCCAGGTGTCCCATTACCGGAATTCCTGTAGAGAGGATACGCTCAACACTCTCCATAATCTCGCTTCCGCCTTCAAGTTTCACTGCATCAACCTCAGACTCCTTCATAATTCTGATGGCGCTCCTTACAGCCTCTTTAGGGTTTCCCTGGTATGTACCGAACGGCATGTCACAAACTACCAGCGGGTTCTTTACTGCACGCATCACACTCTGTGCGTGGTAAATCATCTGGTCTATGGTAATAGGCAGTGTTGTCTCGTGTCCTGCCATTACGTTTGCAGCTGAATCTCCCACAAGAATAATGTCAATTCCCGCCTGGTCAACTATTCCGGCAAAAGTATAATCGTATGCGGTGAGCATTGCAATCTTCTCACCTCTTACTTTCATTTCCAAGAGTTTATGGGTAGTGATCACCCTCTGTTTTCCCTCTACTGACATAATGTTATTTTTTAGAGTTAAATCAATCTGCAAAGCAACTGAAAAAAAACAATAAAAGCAAAAAGTCGTGACACGACTACAGTTACAGTCGTGACACGACTGCAATGTCACCCGTGACACGATTGTAGTGACAAAGTGGCAGAGATTTCCGTTTGGCACAAAGTTGGCTTTAAAGAGAAGTGTCCGCGGCAGGGTGTAAATCTGTCGGGAAGAACTTGAAAACATAGAAAACGAAAAAATATAAAATTTAAGGAGAAAGAATTATGGGAAAAATTATTGGAATTGACCTTGGTACTACCAACAGCTGCGTAGCAGTTATGGAGGGAAATGAGCCTGCAGTTATCATTAACAGCGAGGGCAAGAGAACTACCCCATCTGTAGTTGCATTTACAGAGGGTGGAGAGAGAAAAGTTGGTGACCCTGCAAAGAGACAGGCTATTACCAACCCTACAAACACCATTTTCTCTATAAAGAGATTTATGGGTGAGACATATGACCACATAAAGAATGAGATTGAGAGAGTCCCTTACAAAGTTGTAAAGGGTGACAACAATACACCAAGAATTGACATCAACGGCAGAATGTACTCTCCACAGGAGATTTCTGCAATGGTTCTTCAGAAAATGAAGAAAACTGCAGAGGATTACCTTGGCCAGGAGGTGAACGAGGCTGTAATTACAGTTCCTGCATACTTCAACGATGCCCAGAGACAGGCTACCAAAGAGGCAGGTGAGATTGCAGGCCTTAAAGTAAGACGTATCATCAACGAGCCTACAGCCGCTGCTCTTGCATACGGTCTTGACAAGAAGGACCAGGAGTCTAAAGTTGCTGTATTTGACCTTGGTGGCGGTACTTTTGATATCTCTATCCTTGAGTTGGGTGACGGTGTATTTGAGGTGAAATCAACCAACGGTGACACACACCTTGGCGGTGATGACTTCGACCACGTAATCATTGAGTGGCTTGTAAGCGAGTTCAAGAGCGAGAATGACGGCATTGACCTTTCAAAAGACCCAATGGCCCTACAGAGATTGAAAGAGGCTGCTGAGAAAGCTAAGATTGAACTTTCGAGCCAGACTTCAACTGAGATCAACCTCCCTTACATCATGCCTGTAAACGGTATTCCAAAGCACTTGGTAAAAACCCTTACAAGAGCAAAATTTGAGCAGTTGGCTGATTCATTGATCCAGAGGACAATTGAGCCTTGCCGCAAAGCCCTTTCAGACGCAGGACTTTCTGCATCTGACATCAACGAGGTACTTTTGGTTGGAGGTTCAACCCGTATCCCTGCAATCCAGGAGATTGTGAAGAAGTTCTTTGGCAAAGAGCCTAACAAGAGCGTAAACCCTGATGAGGTAGTTGCAATTGGTGCTGCAATCCAGGGAGGTGTGCTTACAGGTGATGTAAAAGATGTGCTTCTTTTGGACGTTACCCCACTTTCTTTGGGTATTGAGACATTCGGCGGCGTGTTCACAAAACTTATTGAGAGCAATACCACCATCCCTACAAGAAAGTCACAGGTATTCTCTACAGCTGCAGACAACCAGCCTTCAGTTGAGATCCACGTGCTTCAGGGTGAGAGGCCAATGGCAAAAGATGACAAGACCATAGGACGTTTCCACTTGGACGGCATCACTCCTGCCCCAAGAGGTGTGCCACAGATTGAGGTGACTTTTGACATTGACGCAAACGGTATCCTTAATGTATCTGCAAAAGACAAGGCTACAGGAAAAGAGCAGCAGATCAGAATTGAGGCATCATCAGGATTGTCTGAGGAGGAGATCAAGAGAATGCGCGATGAGGCAAAGGCAAACGAGGCTAAAGATAAAGAGGAGCGCGAGAGGATTGACAAACTGAACAACGCAGACGCAATGGTGTTCCAGAGTGAGAAGAACCTTAAAGAGTACGGCGACAAGATTCCTGCAGAGAAGAAATCTGCAATTGAGGATGCTACCAACAAACTCAAAGAGGCTCACAAGGCAGGCAACATTGCAGAGTTGGACAAACTTACCGAGGCTTTGAATACAGCATGGCATGCAGCAAGCGAGGATATGGCAAAAGCTGCTCAGGCTGCAGGCCCTCAGGGTGGCGCACAGGGTCCTAACCCAGGTGCAGGTGCCCAGAACGGCGGCAAAGACGGCGAGGTAACTGACGTGGATTTTGAGGAGGTAAAATAAGGCACAGCCTTAGGCAACCCACATCAAAATAACAAAAAACACACTTATTTATAAGTTTTTAGCACTAGCCGGAGAATGGAAGCAATTCTGTTCTCCGGTTTTTTTGCGCAAAAGAATTACTCCGCTGCACGGCTCTTGTTAACAATAAACACGCCGGCAAAAACCATTAGGGCGGCAAGAATTTTCTGCCAGGTTACAGAGTCCATACCCATACAGATGCCCAGTACGGTGGCAATGACAGGCTGTACATAGCTGTACATACTCACCAGTGTGGGGCGGATCCTCTTCTGCCCGATGGGGATAAGGAAATAACTTACAAATGTTGCCAGCAGCACAAGGAAAACCAGTTCCCATAACTGCACCGCAGGGATGCGGGTCCACGCAAAAGAAAACACCTCACCATAAGAGAACGGCAGGGACATAAGGATTGAGAAGAGGAAAATCCACTTCATGAATGTAACCACCGAGTATTTTACAATCACCGGACGGAACACACCCAGATAAAGGGCAAAACTGAGACCATTGAGGATCATCAATAATATTCCCGACAACTTGCTCTCTGCCACCCCTCCGCCAGAAGCATTGTTCAAAATGAGGAATACCACTCCGCACAGACTCAGCAGCACACCGCCACCCTTCTTGAGGGTGAGGGGCTCCTTGAGCACCACCGCCGCAATGAACATTGTATATACCGGAGTAAGGGCACTTATTATGGAGCAGTGCATAGGGGTGATGTCAGGGATAGCCTCCAGAAATGTAAGCTGGGTAAGGAAAAATCCAAGGAAAGAGGCCAGGAAGATTTTTGGCAGGTCGCGCAAATCCACCTTCTCCCGCGGCATAAAAAGGGAGAGAATCCAAAACAGCAATCCGGCTCCCAATGAGCGGAGTGTGAATATGGCAAGTGGCGAGACCAGATGTCCCCCCATAAGGTCCTTACATACTATGATGTTGAACCCGAAGATGGCATAAGCCCCAAAGCAGGCCAGATGCCCTGCCAATTTTCCGTTCTCTTTCATAAAAGGATAATTTGTCGGGAAGAAACTATTCCTGGCAATAAGGGTATTGGCTGCAGAACTCCTCTGATGTAAAATTAGGGACAATTACCCCTTTAATGAAGTTTTTTGCCTCCTGCAGGTTAAAATATTCCCAGTTGCCGCAGGTGAGTTCCGATGCTCCCGGTATAACCTCCTCTCCAAGGATATACTCCATACACTCCAGCATCAGTTTGCGCAAGAATTCCGGATCATATGGTTTTGAAGTGAGGAGATAGAATCCTGTAAGGCATCCCATAGGGCCCACATACAGCACTGTAGAGGAGAACTCTTCTGTTGTCATTGTCCTGAGGTAATGGGCCATGAAGTGCTCCAGAGTATGGGCAACCTTCGGATCCATAAACAGCCCCTTATGGGCTGCATCCTGCGGACGTACAAATCTTATGTCATAAGTGAAGATGCCGTTCACAGCACACTCATAAATGCCCGGCACCAGTTTCTTGTGGTCAATGATGAATGAATTTACCTTCTGCATTTTTAAAGAATTTGCTGCAAAGGTACATTTTTCCCGGCTTGGGCAATAAATTTTTGAATTCAGGACACAAATCTGCATTTGTGTCATAACCTGTCAAAACTGCGGGGCATTTTTGCAGAAATTCAAAATTTGCGCAGTATGAAGAGAATTAAGAACACAGGTTTCAGAATCACAATTGCCCTTAAGGGAGACGGTGGAATGGCAGGAAATATATCAACCTCCACAGCACACTACATTGTGGAGAACCTGCTCAAAAGGCACGAGGCCTACAACACCTCAATAAAGGAGATGCCGGGAATAATACACAGTTCAGACTGCAACTTCCATACAGCAACCATCCTGCTGGCAGATTTCCATTCTCCCGACGAATCTTCAACTTCCCGCCTTGCCGAGCAACTTGAAGAACTAACAGGGAGCGACGTTTTTGTGCAGAAATACCAGATTGCCGGATAATAGGGTGCTTCCTGCACCCTGACCGGGAGGCTCACTTACCCTTCTCCACACTCTCGAACAGGGAATTGTCCGCGGCAGATGAAGGGAACCAGGCTGCAACACGCTCCCTGGCCTGCTGCTTCACGCCTGGGGTGATATTGTGCATTACCTTGGAGATGGCCCAGGCAAGGGCCGCAAAGTCATCGGTGAAGCCGGCAAATGGGAGCAGGTCATGGATAAAATCGAACGGGAGGATGAAGTATCCCAAGGCCCCGTAGATGATGCTTTTGTCTTTGGTGGAAATTGACGGGCTGTTAAGGGCATAATAAAGGAGCAGCACCGCATACACCACCTTCAGGCCTGCCCTGCGTGCCACTTTTCCAAGTTTCTCCCTGAGGCCCTGCTCAGAGTACTGTACCTGTGATTTCTCAATTATCACAGGTAGGTTTTCATTGAATTCTTCCTTCCCTTTCATTTTCCCATCATATTATATGACTGCAGGAATCACCCCCTGCAGCGGTTCAAAACAATGTGTCCCCTCTCCCAGCCCCAATTCCTCCGCGTGGAGATCAAATATATTGCGGGCAACGTGCCCCATTGTCATCCTTAAATTTATCTCCACTGACGGATTGTACAGCGGCACCTCTCCCTGGCCCCTCCTGCAGATGAACTGGTCCACCCCCACATATCCCCGCAGTATCCTGCACCCCTGCCCTACAGCTTCATCCAGCCTCTCCTGCAAAAACCTCTCCACCCCACAACGCACCTTTTCCAGAACATCCGGAGCAACCCATTTCCCAAGCAGCCCCTCAATATGCCCATTGGAAGCCAGCAGATTCCACTTATATGCCCCGTTGGCAGCATAGAAAAGAGAATACCCTACAAATCTCACCTCTGCATCCGGACCATACCCGAAAAGCATTGCAAACTCCTGCTCCACATCCAGTCTCTGTTCCACCACAACACCCCCCTGCCTCTCCAAAGTTCTCCTGCACCACCCACGGTCAGTCTCCATAAGTTCCCCCGCAACAAACCTTATCCCCTTTCCGCTTCCCGACAAAGGTGACTTCAGCACCACTCTCCCCATCCTCCCCAGGAACTCCTCCACTTCCTGAATGTTCCGCGCCACAATCCTGTACTCCGGTGAAACTATCCCACTTTTCCAGGAATCTCCGCCGTCATTCCATAGTTGCCCCAGCAGCTCCACAGCCCCCTCCCTACGGGAATTGCTGCGAATGAAACCAAGGAATTTGTCATCGGGAAGAGAATCCGCCGGGCACCCCTCCTGCAACAGCCTTTTCCTCAGGGCACTGTTCCACCCCCACGGCACAATCTCCCCTCCGGCACTCGCCCCATCCGCCATATATCTTTCAATCCAACGGCACTGATGCGCAAACTCCACCGCAGAAGCCGGTGGAATATAATCCACCTCCCCCGACGCAAGGCACAAATCGTGCTCCGGATTGAAAATATATCTTGCCATAACAATACAAATGTAAACATTTTCCATAATGACGTTGACATTATTTCCACAATGTCAACGTCACAAAAAAAAGCATACCTTTGTATGCGGCAAACAAAAACCAGGAACAATGCTTACCGGAACAACACTTATAATTGTTTTTGCACTGGCAATAGTGCTCCTTATAGTTTCAATTTCAAAATGGGGTGTGCACCCGTTCCTGGCCATTATGGGGATTTCCCTTGTGCTGGCCATAAGCATAGGGCTGCCGCTGGAGACAATCCCTGCAACAATAGGGAAAGGGTTTTCATCAATCTTTGCCAGCATTGGAATTGTAATCATATTTGGAACACTCATAGGAATAATACTGGAGAAGACCGGAGCTGCAATACGCCTTGCAGATGCAATAATCCGCATCATAGGTGAAAAGCACCCCCAACTGGCCATAATGCTCATAGGGTGGCTCATATCGGTTCCCGTATTCTGCGACAGCGGATTTGTAATTGTAAACCCTATCCGCAAATGGCTCAGCCGCAAGACAGGGTTCTCATCTGCAACCCTTACAGTTGCCCTGGCGGCCGGCCTGTATGTTTCACACGTATTTGTACCCCCTACCCCCGGTCCAATTGCAACCGCAGGCCTCATAGGACTTGAAAGCAATCTGCTGCTGGTAATTGCAGTGGGAACGGGAATCTCCATTTTCCCCCTCATTGCAGCATTTTTCTTTGCCACATATATGGGGAAAAAGGTAAAATCAACAGAAGACCTGGATGTGGAAAGTATCTCAAAATCCTATAATGAGCATGACCTGCCAAGCACAGCAGCCAGCATAATCCCTATCCTCCTCCCGATAATCCTTATGGCCGGAGGCTCCATTGCCACATTTGCAAAAATGGAGGGACAGGCGGCAGAACTTCTCATTTTCCTTGGGAAACCTGTAATTGCCCTGGCCGCAGGACTCGTATCATCCCTGCCGCTGCTGTGGCGCAGCAAAATGGGCAAGGAACTTTACAACCTCACTCAGGATGCACTCAAAACATCCGGACCAATCATCTTCATAACCGCATCGGGAAGTGTACTGGGGCAGATAATTGTAGAGGCCGGATTCGTACAGTACATACAGCAGAATGCGGCATCGCTCACTGGCATAGGGCTTTTCTTCCCGTTTGTGGTGGCGGCAATAATAAAGACAGCCCAAGGTTCCTCAACAGTGGCAATGACCACCACTGCCGGAATAATGGGACTCTATTTCTCGGATGCCTCACTTATGGCAGCCCTGGGAATGACAACCCCGCTTGATGCAGCCCTTGCCGTTATGGCAATAGGTGCCGGAGCAATGACAGTATCGCACGCAAATGACAGTTACTTCTGGGTAGTCACCAACTTTGGCGGCCTTACCCCACAGGACGGATACAGGACACATACACTTGCAACGCTTGTAATGGGTATAACATCCATTGTTGCACTCTACATTTTCTCACTTTGCATATAGAACCATAAAGATGATAAGGACTCTCATAACAATATGCCTTGCAGCACTCTGCATAACGGCATCCGCCCAGCAGAAACATAATGCCAGAACCCCAGATGACCCGGCAAGGGCAGCCCTTGCAGAAAATGACAGGCCTCTTGTCATTGACACTGTACTCACTAGTTCAAAAATATACCCCGGCACAAAAAGGGGGATACAAGTGGTGGTTCCCAAGGAGTATGACGGCAAAACACCGGCATGTCTCACCCTTGGATTGGACGGCAACCTCTTTGGTGCGGCAACGGTAATTCCCAATCTGATAAGGAGCGGGGAGATGCCTGTAACAATTGCCATATTGCTGCAGCCCGGCACTAGCTGCAGCCAGGATGGGGAAGTTCTCCGCTACAACCGCAGCAACGAGTTTGACCGCACAGACAGCCGCCTTGCAACATTCATAGAGACAGAAGTCATCCCATTTGTGGAAGGGCTCCTTCTTCCCGACAGCAGGAAAATACTAATCTCCACCAATCCTAATGACCGTGCAATTACAGGTGCCAGCAGCAGCGGCATTGCCGCATTCACAGTTGCCTGGGAGAGGCCCGACCTATTCTCCAGAGTATATAGTTCTGTAGGGACCTTTGTGGCAATGAGAGGAGGTAACGAATACCCTGCAATAATAAGGAAAACCGAACCGCAACCATTGCGGATCTATCTGCAGGACGGTGTAAACGATACCTGGAACTACATTTTCGGCGACTGGTGGGAGCAGAACCAGCTTATGGCCTCCGCACTCAACTATGCCGGATATGAATTTGATTATAAATGGGACCGCGGAACCCACAGCATCACCTACGGCACCCGAGCCTACCCAGATGCAATGCGCTGGCTATGGAGGGGGTGGCCTGCCCCTGTAAAGGCCGGCAAGAGTATGAACGGCACACTTCAGGAACTGCTTCCTGAAGACGGCAGCGGCTGGGAAGAGGTTAACCCACTCAATGCAACAGGATTTACTGAAGAATTTGCCGTACTTATGACAGATCCTGCAGGGCTGCACAAACTCTCTGCAAAATCTGGAGCCAACAAACTTATAAAGCACAATGGCACTGATGTCTCAAAATATGTGGCAAATCCCTACAGGGTGCTCCCTATGCACAACGGGAACAAATACATCACAAATACAGAGGGGGATATTTTCCTCCTTGAGAAAGGGTCCAAAAAGGTGATGAAACTTGAGGCTCTTGAATCATCGGGAAGAGAAATTGCACTCTATCCCAACGGTAAAATACTTGTGGCCTCTGAGAAGAATTCCAACTGGCTAATCAGTTACCTCATTGCTCCCGACGGCACTCTGCATTCAGGACAGCAGTTCTACTGGCTGCACAACACAGACAACCACAACCATACCCCATACGGGAACTTTACATTTGACAAACAGGGGAACCTCTATGTTGCAACCCCTATAGGGATACAGATTTGTGACCAGAACGGCCGCGTGAGGGGAATCCTTCCACTTCCCGGCCCTTGCCGCAGCGTTGAAGCCATTGCATTCCTTGGCGACACCCTTTATGCCCGCAGCGGAGGCAAACTCTTTGCCCGCAGGCTTAATGCCAACGGCTGGAACAGTTGGGATGCCCCAATTGACGTAAAATCCCAGGGGCAAGGGTAACTGTGACACGAACGCACGCCCTAGAATATAATATATTTATTATCAATTAATTAGACAAAAGGACGACATAAGAATGAACCGTAGCCTTATATTGCCGTTGGCCGTATTGTTCGGCTTTCTGTGCCACCAGTGGTGTACAACTCTTGTTGTTTTTGTACCATACCTCATATTTACTATTCTGCTGCTCAATTTTACGGCAGTTGAAATCCGGAAACTGCGGCTGCTCCATATGACAGGGATGAACATAGCCCTGCTGTTGTTTCAGATTGTAGTGAGCCTTGGGGGATACCTCCTTACAAAGGTTCTTGGCGGAGATGAAATTATTGCACAGGGAATCCTCATTGCCATAATATGTCCTGTGGCAGCCTCTTCTGTTGTAATTTCGTGTTATCTGGGGGCAAACAGGGAGACTGTTACAGCACACGTCATTCTGGGAAACCTTATGGTTGCAATAGTGGCCCCTATCTTCTTCTCATTCATAGGGGTGCAGCAGCAGATGCCGTTCCTGGAATCTTTCTGGCTTATCCTCAAAAGGGTAAGTCCAATAATAGCGTTCCCTTTCTTCCTGGCTCTGGGGCTCCAGATGTGGATACCTGCTGCCAACGCATTCATAAACAGGTTCAAGGGATACTCCCTTTACATCTGGGCACTGGCACTGGCAATTACCCTTGGCCAGACCATAAACTTCATATTTGTACACGGAGGTGAGAACCGCCAGAGCATAATTATACTTGGCATTGTGTCTGTACTCATCTGTGCAGTACAGTTTGGAGTGGGAAAACTTATAGGGCACAAATACGGCGACACCGTTGCCGGAGGACAGATGCTTGGGCAGAAGAACTCGGCACTGGGAATATGGATGGCAAACATCTACCTGTTCCCGCTGGCATCGGTTTCAATTGCACTCTATTCCATCTGGCAGAACCTGTTCAACAGCTGGCAGATGTATATGTACGAGAAAAAGCACAAAAAGTGATTACTTTTTACTTTGCCAATGCCTTGAAAAATTCCTGTACAGGTTCTATGGCATTGAGATTCGGCTTGTGCTCATCAATATAGGCCTCTATGAAATCCTTCTTCTTTGGGAAGCATTTCATGAGGTTCTTTTTTGTTACAGGGAGCATCTGGCCATTCCCTTTCTGGATATAAGGAGCCTTTGTATAGGAGAAAGGCTTTACGTTTTTTGAATTCAGGTCTATCCTGTATCCGCTGGCATCAATGTAGTTCACCCTCTGCACAGTGGCGTTCTGCCTCTTCTGTCCATATGCCCCAGTCTGCACGTTCTCAAGGAAATCAATCCTCTGCAATTGTCCAAGCAGAACATCTTCATACAGGTCCAGCACCTCAACATATCCGTTTGCGGTATTCAGATAGGTTTTTCCCTTTATGAACACCCTGTTCACATTGTCATTGTCCTTGAGCACAAGGGTATCCTTGCCGGAGGTTATGAAATATACCTTCTGGTCTATTGTACAGATGTTCATTGTACCTGTAGACTGCTTGCTGTCCTTGAACACCACTATTCCGTTCGCATAATTCGGGTTCACAAATTTTACACTGTCAAAAAGTCCAATGCTCTGCTCGTCCGGTTCAACAAATGTAAGTATCTGTGCGCTTGCAGAAAATGCCAGGGACAGCATAAGGGAAATCATAATAATCTTTTTCATAACACTCCTTTTATCAATCACAAAAATAACAAAATAGAGCACTCCTCCACCAATTAAAATTCATAATGTTGCCAACAATCCTTAAATTTGTTGGAAATATGACTCATTTTTTATGAAAAGACTATTTACAGCCGTTTTACTGTGTATGGCTACAATTACATTTGCACAGAGTGTGCAGGAGGGTGATTTTAAAAAACAGTTTGAAGTGTACAGCAACAAATATGCCCAGGAGGTAGTGGATTTCATGACACACAAGAAATTCAAGGGAAGGGAAGCGGGTACAAAGGAGAACTTCAAGATTATGGAGTTCATAAAAGGTGAATTCACTGCTGCCGGCCTTGATGTGCAGGTGCAGGAGATTACAGCAGAATCCCTTGCCGAAACAATAGGTGAGCCTAAACCTGGAAAAACATATCCTGAAAATATGGGCAATGTGATTGCCCGCATAAAGGGAAAACAGCACAACAAATATGTGATTGTGGGTGCCCATTATGACCATCTTGGCAAAAAGAAGGGGTTGGGGATACATCCCGGCGCGGATGACAACGCATCGGGCATTGTGGCTCTGCTCTCATTGGCAAAGATGATGAAATCATCGGGAATAACACCAGAATACACCATTCTCTTCTGTGCCTGGGACGGTGAGGAGAAGGGGCTTCTTGGATCAAAATATTTTGTAGAGAAATGGTTCGTTACCCGTGCGGCATCTGATTCAATATGCTATTATATGAATTTTGATATGGTGGGCCGCACCGCTACACCTGAGCATCCTGCAGTTACATTTGCCTGGAATGACAATTATCCTTACCTGAAGGAGCAGTGCACCAAAGTGGCGGAGAAGATTCCCGGGCCTTTCAGAATCCTGTACGACCAGCGCTTCGGAGACGGCAAGGGAGGTTCGGACTATGCACCTTTCTCTGCCCGCAACATCCCGTTTGTGGCGTGGATGGAGGATGAGATGCACGAAGATTACCACAAACCCACAGATACTCCCGACAAAATCCACTGGATAAAATTGCGCAAGACCGTGCTGCTTGCCTACGGCATCCTTTTTGGATGGGTGAATTAGTTGGTACATCCGGCGGAATATCTTATTTTTGCAAGTTATAAAAACAGAGAATGATGAAAAAGATACTTATTGTTGCCCTTATGGCTTTTATGGGCTCATACGCTTACTCACAGACAGTTGCATTTACAAGTCCCAATGCCGAGAGCCAGAAGATGCTCGACAGCGTAAAATATATCCTGCCGGAATTTTCTGCAGGAATGGTGATTTTTGAAAATGGAGAGCAGTCGAACGGTGCGGTAAACATAAACACCATAGACCAGAAGGTGCACTTCATAGACCCCAACGGAAAGATTCTTGTACTCTCAAACAATGAGCAGGTGAGCAGAGTGTTCATAAAGGGACGCTCGTTCATAAACAGCAGATACGGCTACATAGAGGTGTATGAGACTGCAGGCGACACATTTATGGGAGAGTTGAGGAAAGTCGGCTTCATCTCAGAATCAAAAACAGGTGCTTTCGGTTCAAAATCACAGACAACTGCTATCCAGACCGTGAACTCCGTACAGACAAGCGGCGGCTATATGGTAGATTTTGAGAAACAGAAGAACAGTCCTTACACATACAAGAAAATCCCTTACCTGTGCAGGAAAGGGATGTTCCAGACAGTGACCAAAAAGACCCTCCAGAAATGTTTCCCGGACAAGAAGGAGGCAATTGACAAATATATTGAGGAGAATGACATCAACCTCAATCACGTGGATGATGTGAGGAAACTTTTCAAGGCACTTTCAAAATAAACGGAAAAGCAAGGAATGAAGGAGTTAGAGAAATTATTTGAAGAATATACCAGGCAGAAGCCTGAAAACATATATGAATTGCCCTCAAGCGGCAGCAACCGCAGATATTTCCGTATAACCGGAAGCGGAATGTCGCTCATAGGCGCCAAGGGTCTGGATGTTGATGAGAACATAGCCTTTATGGAGATTGCAAAGCATTTCAGGCTCAAAGGGCTCCCTGTACCTCAGGTATTGTGTGCAAGCGAAGACAAGATGTTCTACCTGCAGGAGGATTTGGGTGACATAACCCTTTTCAATACAATCCAGCAGGGAAGGGAGACAAGCCATTTTTCTCCCGATGAAATTGCGCTGCTGAAAAAGACCATTGCAACCCTCCCCAAACTCCAGTTTGAAGGTGGCAAGGGGTTGGATTACAATGTATGTTTCCCTCAGCCGGAATTTGACGAGAGGAACGTATGGTTCGACTGCAACTACTTCAAATACTGTTTCCTGAAGACCACCGGAATAGAGTTCAGCGAGATAAAACTCCACGATGACCTTACCAAAATGGCGGCAGACCTGCTGGAAGGGGGGAATGAAGAGACTTTCATGTACCGCGATTTCCAGGCCAGGAATGTTATGCTGGTAGACGGCAACCCATATTTCATAGATTTCCAGGGAGGAAGAAAAGGTCCTCTTTACTACGATCTTGCATCTTTCGTATGGCAGGCAAAGGCCAACTACCCCACTTCACTTAAGGAGGAACTTATTGAGACCTATCGGGAAGCGCTGAAGAAATATGTGGATATCCCAAGGGAGACATTCTACAAGAAACTCCGTCTGTTTGTACTGTTCCGCACAATGCAGGTGCTTGGGGCATACGGCTTCAGGGGGTATTTTGAGAAGAAGCCCCACTTCCTGCAGAGCGTTCCGTTTGCAATAGACAATCTGCGCAAACTTATACAGGAAGAGCCGTTTTATGAGTACCCGTACATACAGCAGTTGCTTGTTGAACTTACTAATATGCGCCAGTTCTCGGACCTTAGGGCAGAGCGCAAACTTGAGGTGAGGATATTCAGTTTCTCATACAAAAAGGGAATTCCTGTAGATACCAGCGGAAACGGCGGAGGATATGTTTTTGACTGCCGCGCCATAAACAATCCGGGGAAATATGACCATTTCAAACATTTTACCGGACTTGACAAAGAGGTAATTGAATTCCTTGAGACTGACGGTGAGGTTACAAAATTCCTCTCTCACGTCTATGACCTTGCCGATGCACACGTTACACGCTATATGGAGCGCAAGTTCACCAACCTTATGTTCTGTTTCGGCTGTACCGGAGGACAGCACCGTTCTGTATATTGTGCACAGCATCTGGCAGAATATCTGGCAAAGAAATACAACATTACAGTTAAAGTATATCACAGGGAACAGGATATAAGTCAAGAGTTTTAGGAGTTATGAGGGCAATGATTTTTGCAGCGGGGCTTGGTACAAGGCTCAAGCCCATAACGGACACCATTCCAAAGGCATTGGTTCCTGTATGCTCACAACCATTGCTCAAACACCTTATAGACAAACTGAAGGATGCAGGTTATACCGATGTTGTAATAAATGTGCACCATTTTGCAGAGAAGATAAGGGAATATGTTGCACAGAACGGCAATTTTGGGATAAATGTCTACTTCTCCGACGAAACTGACCTCCTGAGGGAGACAGGTGGCGGCATAAGGCACGCCGCACAACTTCTGAATGACGGTGAACCATTCCTTGTGCACAATGTTGACATCCTCTCCAATCTGGATCTTGAAGATTTTTATGAAGCCCATATGGCAGCATCAATCTCTGTGGACACCCCTCTAGCAACCCTTCTGGTAAGTGAAAGGGAGACTGCCAGGTATTTCCTGTTTGATGCGGAGAACAACCTTGTGGGGTGGATGAACAAATTGTCGGGAGAAGTGAAATCACCTTACAGGGAACTTGCAAGGGGGGCTTCTGAAAATTTCAACTGGGAAGAGTTCCTTAAAATGCACTCTTTGAAGAAATATGCATTTGCCGGAACGCACATTCTCTCCCCTGAAGTGTTCAGGATTATGGAAAAATGGCCTGAGAAATTCCCCATTGTAGATTTCTATCTTCAGATGGCAGACAAATATATTATAAAGGGTTATGTGAAGAATGACCTTAAGATGGTTGATGTGGGGAAACTGGATTCTCTGGATGAGGCCGAGAAGTTTTTATTAAGCAAATGAGAAAAGTATCATATATATCAAATGTTTTTGTCCTGCTTGCAGCAATGCTGCTTCTGGCAGGGAGCGGCGCTTTTGCCCAGAATCCTGATTCTCTCAAGAAGAATCTTCCGGTGGCGGATACCCTCAAGGCCGTTATTGCAGACACACTTGCGGTTGCGGCAGATTCCCTTGTTGCGGCATCTGATTCGCTTGCGGCCGCACAAGACAGTGCCGCAATTGTAATCCTCACCCCAAAAGAGATAAAAAGGCTCCAGAGGGACAGTGTACGTGCCTACCGCGACAGTGTAATAAGGAACACGCCGAGGATACTCCTCACCTATGTATTTGATGACTCCACAAGAAACCAGAGGATGTTCCTGTGGAATGCGGATACATATTTCAACAAGCCTGTAAGCATAGATCCCGACACAACATTCAACGACTGGTTCATTGAGACTCCCGACAGGAAAAATGATGTTGGGGCAGCCTCACTTGGAGTATCGGGTTCTGCAATGCAATACAACAACTGGTTCCTGAGGCCACAGCAGCAGATATTCCCGTTCTTTGATGTATATCTCCCATATTCCTACACCCCGGAGACACTCCCTTTCTACAATACAAAGACACCATACACAGAGTTGGGATACTGGGGAACACTCTTTGCAAACAAGAAGATGGAGGAGACAAACATAAGGTTCCTGCACACGCAGAACTTCACCCCTTCATTCAACATCAACTTCCTATACCAGAGGTTTGGTGCAGCCGGTATGCTTGAGCACGAAAAGACCGACAACAGAACCCTGGCCCTTACAGGAAACTACCTTGGAAAGAGATATATGGCCCAGGGAGGATATATTTTCAACAGGATAAAGAGGGATGAGAACGGAGGAATATCAGATCCTACAATGGTCCTTGACACCCTGCTGGATGCAAAGGTTATCCCAATAACCCTGAAGAATGCAAACAACACGCTAAAGAGGAACACACTCTTCCTCACTCACTCATATGGAATTCCGTTCAAGTTCCTGCAGAAGAAGGGTGGAATGCTGCCGGATTCTCTTGCCCTAGCAGCCGATTCGCTTGCAGCAAGCGGGGATGCCGGAAAGATGGTTGCCACTACAGGAGTGAAACCTGATTCACTTATTTTTGGAGAGGGAACTATGGCATATATTGGGCACAGCATAGATGCCTCCTTCTATAGCAAGAAGTATACGGATGCCATTGGGCTGGACGATTCTCTTGGCCGGGCACTGTACCACAACAAATTCTACATAAACCCTACAGAGAGTGCAGACTCTATGAGGGTGTTCAAACTGGAGAACAGGTTCTTCATAAATATGCAGCCGTGGGCCAAGGAGGCTCTGGTTTCCAATGTGAGTGCAGGTATTGGACACCAGTATCTGAGCCTGTACGGGTTCAAACAGGATTATTTCCTGGAAGGGAACTCCAACACCACCCAGAACAATATGTATATGTATTTTGGTGCAGGTGGAAAACTGAAGAAATATTTCTCTTGGGAAGGGCTGGGTGTATACAACTTTGCCGGATATTATCAGAACGACTTCTCTGTAGACGGAAAAGTTACATTCTCTTCATATCCTAAAACTATGAAGCGGGGAATACACCTTACCGGAAAACTGCACATATCCCAGCAGAGGCCCAATTGGTTCTACAACAACGCATATACCAACCATTATGTATGGGAAAATGACTTTGCCAAAACCACACAGACCAGAATTGAGGCAAAACTGGATATCCCGGACTGGAAGATGGAGGCATTCTTCGGTTATGCAATGCTGAAGAACAACACCTACTTTGATTCGCTCTCCGTTGTAAGGCAGAACCCGGAGGCAATGAGCATCCTTACCGCATATCTGAGAAAGGACTTCAAGTTGTGGAAATTCCATATGGACAACAAGATACTGTTCCAGGTGTCATCTGATGAGGATGTGGTTCCGCTCCCTGAAGTGGCACTTGACCTGAGGTATTATTTCCAGTTTGAACTTGTAAAGAATGTCCTTACCGCGCAACTTGGTGCAAATGCCACATTTACTACAGAATACTATGCTCCCGGGTATTCACCTGCCCTTGGAGTATTCTATAACCAGAAAGTTGAAAAGATTGGCGAGACACCATATGTAGACCTCTTTGTGAACCTGCAGTGGAAACGTGCATCAATTTTTGTCAAATATGTTAATGCAGCATTGGGATGGCCCGACAATGACTATTTCAGTACATTCAGGTATATAAGGTCTCAGAAGGCCCTGAAGTTTGGAATACATTGGCCGTTCTACGTAAAATAAGCATTGCACACACCCGTTATGGGCAAATTATGGAGAAATAGATTTTTTCAGTACTCACTGGCATTCATACTTGCATTCTGTTTCATCTCCCTCCCCGATTGGGAGGCCGAAAAGACAGATGTCCCCTCTCCTTTGCTCTTTGCCGGAGACACTTTAAAGTGCTCCATAATGCTTGACAAGACCCTTGGGGCAAAAGGGTACAGCATAGGATACCTGTATGAACTGTTCCAGAAGTTTGAGGAGCACCAGAGGTGCAAGATAAACCTGAACATAGTTGAGCAGAATGCCATGGCCCAGTGGGTGCAGCTCATTACAGGCAAAACCGATATGCTCATCCTCAATTCAGAAAAGGATACCGTACCCACCATTTTTGAAGATGAGGTTGTATCCAGTTCCATTCTGGACCGCAGCAATGACGTGTGTGTGGTGAGGAAAGACAAGTATAACATAGTTCAGACACTCAACTACTGGTTCCCATATTTCAAACAAACACAGGATTATTCCAATACACAGCGCTACCACAAGAGCTACAGGATACAGGACCGCAACGGGGCCCCCATTTCAAGAACCACAATCTCCCCTTATGATATCTATGTAAAGAAATATGCAGATATCCTGGGTTGGGACTGGAGGCTCATATGCTCCCTCATATATCAGGAGTCCAAGTTCAAGATGGGTGTCAGTTCCAGCCGCGGCGCCATAGGACTTATGCAGATAAAGGAGGCGGTGGCCAAGACTTACGGCATAAATGACATCTATGACCCGGAGCAGAACATAAAGGCAGGAATATGCCATCTTGCACGTCTGCAGAAAATATACAGGAAGGCGGGGGCAGATCCGGATAATCTCATAAAACTCACACTTGCTTCATACAACTGCGGGGAGGGACGCCTTGCAGACTGTATGGCTCTGGCCAAAGAGAAGGGGCTCGACCCTCTTGTATGGGAAAATCTTGCAGAGGTGATACCGCTTATGAAAGAGGAGGAGCACTACAAGAGCGATGTTGTAAAACTTGGCCGTTTCAACGGAGGTGAAACCCTCAAATTTGTGGAACTCATTCTGGAGAGGTACGGGCAGTACTGCCAGTCTGTGGAAAAATAGCCTATTTCACCCTCATTGTGGATGCAGGGTCTATCCTTGAAATGAAGTGGCAAGGGAGGAGCATTATGAGCATAATTGCTGCAAATGCAATGAGGTTCATTGCCAGTATCCAGGCAAGGGAGAATTCTATTGGTACGGATGACACAAAGTAGTTGTCGGGATTAAGGGAAATCACCCCAAAATGTTTCTGTACAAGGCAAAGGAGCACTGCAATTGCATTTCCCCACAACATTCCCCTTAGCACCACCATTGCCGATTTGGTGAGGAAAATTCCTGCAACCGCCCTGTTGGTCATTCCCATAGATTTGAGGAGCCCTATCTGGGAAATCCTCTCAAACAGCATTATAAGGAGCCCGGAAACCATATTGAAGCCGGCCACTGCAATCATAAGGGCCAGTATTATAAAGACATTCAGATCCAACAGATGTAGCCAGTCGTAAAGGACATAGTATTTATCCTGCAGTGATGTTGGAACAAGAGGGGTATCTGTCTCTTTCTGGTTCCCAAAGATTACACCCTCTATGGCAGCCATCTCCTTTTCCCCAGCCTCTTTTTCCAGGAAAAGTTCAAAGCCGGAAACTCCGTTACCCCACCCGTTAAGGCGGCTTATGTGCCTTATATCCCCTATTGCAAGGAATTTGTCCAACTGCTCCAACTGAGCATCAAAAATCCCCACCAGGGTAAAACTGCGCACCCTCACCTGCTCCCCCACAAAGTATGCAACCACCCGGTCCCCCACCTTGTAATGGAGCATATCCGCCACTCTTCCCGACAGAATTATCTCATTTGAGATGCTTTTGCCTCCAAGGTTTAGCAACCGCCCCTCCCTGAGGAACTCTCCGTAGAACTCCATATTGTATGTGGAATCCACCCCTTTCAGAAGGAGGCCCCCTATCTCATTGTCTGTTTTGAGGATCCCCTGCTTGTATGCCACAGGACTCACCCTCTCCACAAACGGGAGTTCCTCCAGCTTGTTCCTGTACGAAAGGTCTGCCGGTACCGGCCCGCTCTCAGATGTTATCTCCAGCCCCGGCTCCGCCAGCACCACATCCCCCGCAAACCCGCGCGCCTTGTTGCCAATCTCGCTCCTGAACCCGTTTGAGACCGCCACCGCCACAATGATTACGGCAATGCTCAACGCCACGGAAACAACAGATATCACTGTTCCCGTACGGCTGAGCCTGCCTGTGGAATCGGCCTTGCTCCCTATTTTATTTGCCAGAAAAAGATTCAGGTTCATGGGTACAAAGATAAATTCTAGACTACAACACTGCAGCTACTTTCCTGATATTTGCCAGGCGTTCCATAAACGATTTGTCTGATTTAGCCACCTGCATATCATAATCTGCCTGCATACGTATCCACACATTTGCATCTATACCAAGTACAGCTTCAAAAAGAAGTGCATACTCTGTAGAGACCCTTCTTCTACCATTCAATATCTCATTCAGAAGACTTGGCGACATTCCCATCTCAACTGCCAATTGTTTCTGTGTAAGACCACGGAACTCTATTTCATCCTTTATCATTTCTCCCGGATGAACCGGTTCGGCAGACATCAGGTTATTTGCTATCATCTTTGAATCAATTCCTTCTATCGTAATCATATAGTTTTATTGATAATGGTTTGATAATTCCAGAATATTACAAATAGTTATAATGGATTCTTCACGGTATTCTCTGACAAGAAACTCCAACCTGTACTTATTGTTCACTCGAATTGAAGATATTCCCTCCTTATCTCCTTTCAGAACTTCATAGTTCAACGAATTGATTTGTTTCAATATCTCCACAGAATCCGATGCAATCAAGAATTTCACACACTTTATGTAACGCTTCACTATATCGGGCTGGAAGCGGTGTTTCTTATCGCTTGTTTTCCCGAATTCATAAAGCTCCCTAAGGTATTCCTTGTCAAATATAACTACCATAAAATCCTCCCTACTATAACACAAAAGTAAGGATACTTTTCTTAATTCACAAATATGTGAATTAATTTTGGTTTAGAATGCGCAAGAAGGTCGTCGGGAAGATTATAGAGATCCTATTCAAATGCTACTTTGTATAAAAAAATGCCAGAATTCGTACAAAATTTTTCCGGCGGAACAACTTTGTGCAGAAAAGTGTCACCTATTGCACAAAGTTCATCTGCAAATGCAAGTTTGTGCAATTCAAGGCCATTTGCTGCACAATTTTGGGTAAGGTGATGGGAGAGATAGGATTTGGCCTCCGGCATTCCCTCCGACCCGGCGGGATTGTGCTCGCCCTGCGGGCTGCGCATTCCACGCATCCGCGGGATTGTGGCTCCACCATTCCCTCCGTTCCGGCGGGATTGTGCTCGCCCTGCGGGCTGCGCATTCCCTTCCCACTCGCCGCGGGGGCGCTTTCAAAAGAATAGGCAGAATGAGGGCAGGGCAGCTTTGCTGCTCCTGCTTTTTTTTATGCGTTTTCCTCCCTGGAAGCAAGCTTCCGGGAGGGGCAACGCATAAAAAAAGGCATCGCTGTTGCGATGCCCTCATTGCTGGTGTTCTTTTGAGCGGAAAACGGGATTCGAACCCGCGGCCCTCAGCTTGGGAAGCTGATGCTCTACCAACTGAGCTATTTCCGCAAAAGCGTTGCAAATGTAGAAACTTTTTGCCTCTATTCAAAGATTTTCTCTTCCCAATGAGTGATTTTTCCTAATTTTGTATAAACACCAGAAGTTATGGAAGAGTTCATCATAAGGAAACTTACAGGGAAGAGCCATTCTGCCCATCCGCACCAGATGGAGGGAGTGGTGAGTCCGCACGGGCATCCGGGGGGACCTCATCCGGGACAAGAGCCGCAGATGCCTCTTCAGCATCCCCAAAGGGCACCCCACGGGCCGGCACGCTCTCCTATGCATCATTTCTTTTTCCTCCTCAGCGGCACTGTGCTGGTGGAGACTGGGGAGAAGACATATCTTGTGAAGGAGCATAGTCTGGTGGTGATTCCGTCGGGACAACTGTTTTCCATAAAGTATTTTGAGAATGCACAGGGTTATATGGGAGGGTTCACAAACCAGTTCATTCTGGGGCAGCATACCACTGAGAACCCCATTTCCAGGTATGATTTTCTGAGGATATGGGGCTCGCCAAAGATTGAGCTTTCCTCGGAGGAGTATTCCCGACAGATTCCCCTCTTCAACCGCATTTATGAGGAGTCTGCCTCCACAAGCCCGGATATGGAGATCATAAAGGCGTACCTGAATGCAATCCTTACGGAAGCTGATGCCATTTACAGAAGAACCATAAGCAAGGTGCAGGTGCAGAACAACAGCATCTGCAACAGGTTTCTGGACGAACTTTTCAACGGGAGTGATGAGAGCCTGAGACTTACCGTGAATGATTATGCGGCGAAACTGAGCATATCCCCAAACCATCTGAACAAGGTGGTGAAGGGGAGTACCGGAAAATCCCCGTCAACCTGGATTGAGGAGGCCATAATCCTAAAGGCAAAGATGCTTCTCAAGTGCACCAATCTGCATTTGAGCGAGATTGCTGCCAAGGTGGGGATAATGGACCAGTCTTATTTTGCCAGAAAGTTCAAGCAGCACGAGGGGATTACCCCTTCCGAATACCGGCAGCAGCAGAAGGGCACAACTATAAAGGATAAAAATGATTGATTTATCCTAAAACTCCCCTTTTAAGTTATAACAGAGAAAAGAGTATACAAGTACTTTTGCATCCTGTAACAACAGAATAAAAATGTACTTGAAAAATTTCATATTCGCACTCGCAATGGCTTGTGCCCTCCCTCAGGGAGCAACTGCATACAATATTGCCAAAACAGAGAACAAAACCGGCAAAGACACCGTAACCGTACTTTCAGAGGTGGCAGTTGTAGCCAAAATGAAGCAGAAGAATGATCTGCGCCAGGAATCACTCTCTTCCACCACTATAAAGCTTGGGGATATTGAGAGGAAACAGATTGTATCACTGCAGGATGCTTCTTCACAGGTACCCAATCTGCATATTCCGCAATACGGCTCCAGAATGACCTCTTCAATCTATGTAAGGGGCTTGGGAAGCAGGATAGACCACCCTGCGGTTGGAATGTATGTAGACAATATCCCCCTTATGAACAAGAACGGTTTTGATGCAGCCCTTTGGGACATAATGCGTATGGAGGTGCTCCGGGGGCCACAGAGTACCCTTTACGGCAGGAATACCGTTGGAGGCATCATAAATATGTACACCCTCTCTCCTGATGTTTACCAGGGGGCCAGAATCTCTGCAGGGTACAGCAGCGGGGAGACATACAACATAAAAGGCTCTGCTTACTTTAAGCCAAGCAACAAAATAGCCTTGAGCATTGGAGGAAATTACCTCAACAGCGGCGGTTTTTTTGAAAATGAATATACCGGAGAGAAGGCAGACTGGGAAGAGGCCGGCAGCGGAAGATTCAGGTTCATCTATACCCCAAACAGCAGGCTGAAAATAGACAACTCATTCATTTTTGGAAAAGTGGACCAGGGTGGATATGCCTACAGGCCATATAATGCCCAGACCGGGGAAGTTGCACCGGTAAACTACAATGACAAAAGCGGATATGAGAGGACTACCCTGCTCAACGGCCTCTCAATCAATTATACAGGCAATAAAGTGATCTTCTCAAGCACCACTACCTGGCAGTACCTGGATGACCGCATGACCCTGGACCAGGATTTCTCCCCCGCAGACATCTTCACATTGCAGCAGGCCCAGCACGAGAACACAATTACACAGGATTTTGTGATAAAAAGGGCTCAGGCAGAGAAAAAATGGCAATGGCTGAGTGGAATAACCCTGTTCTACAAGGATATGGAGATGGATGCCCCGGTAAGGTTCAAGGAAGATGGAATCAACTCCCTCATTCTGGAGAACATAAATGAGAAGATACACAAATTTATGCCGCAGGCAACACTATCCTTCAAGGAGAAGGAGTTTGACCTCAACAGCAATTTCCAGCTCCCTGTATTTGGGGCGGCAGCATACCACCAGAGCCAGTTCACAGCCGGTAAATTCACCTTTACCGCAGGATTGAGGCTGGATTATGAGAAAACCAACATAGACTACAACTCAAACACCGCCATAAACTATATTCTGCCACCTTTTGTAAGGGAGTACAAACTTGTGGAGAGCAAAATGGCTGGGGAGCTGGAGGATGAATACTTTGAGGTACTGCCCAAATTCGGCATCCAATACACACTGGGCAGGAACGGCAACATATATGCCAGTGTTACCAGGGGGTTCAAGGCAGGAGGATACAACACACAGATGTTCTCTGATATCCTGCAGAACCAGCTGAAGAGAGATATGATACTTGGAATGGGTATTCCCGACAAAGTTATGGATATGATAGGGCTCAAACCCGACGCAGCATATTCACCGGATGAGATAATTGCCTACAAGCCGGAGTACAGCTGGAACTGGGAAGTTGGGGCACACCTTAATTTCCTTGGAGGGAAACTCATTGCCGATGCAGCCCTTTTCTACATAGACTGCACAGACCAGCAGCTTACCGTTTTTCCCGACGGACAGACAACCGGCCGTATGATGACAAATGCCGGAAAGACAAAAAGCCTTGGAGCAGAACTCTCTGCAACAGCACAGGTTACCCCTGCATTGGACCTTGGAATTGCATACGGGCACACCTCGGCAGAGTTTGTAAAATATGATGACGGCATCCACAATTATAAAGGGAACAAGGTGCCGTACGTTCCGCAGAACACCTTCTCGGCAAATGCCTCATACACCTTCTGGTCTTTGGGCAATGTTCTGGACAAACTGCAGTTGAGGGCCGGATACAACGGTACAGGAAAAATCTGGTGGAATGAGGAGAATACATCAGTGCAGGATTTCTACTCACTGCTGAGTGCATCAATTTATGCGGAAAAAGGAAAATTCTCACTTGAATTGTGGGGAAAGAACCTCACAGATACAAACTATAATGCCTTCCATTTTGTTTCAATGGGAAACACCTTCTTCTCGCAGGGAAGGCCTGCAGAATGGGGTGCTACGGTAACTTTACAATTTTAATCTATCGGGAAGAAAATGGATATTTCAAACTTTGAAGGGCTGCTGGTAGGGCTCTGTACATTCCTTATAATTGGACTTTTCCACCCCCTTGTAATAAAGGGGGAATATCATTTTGGGGTAAAATGCTGGTGGGCTTTCCTCCTGCTGGGGCTGGCCTGCACAGCACTCTCCATTATGGTTGGAAATTCCACCATCTCCATTCTCCTTGGAGTGACTGCATTTTCCTCTTTCTGGAGCATCCTGGAGGTGTTTGAACAGAGAGAGAGGGTAAGGAAAGGGTGGTTTCCAAAGAAACCAAAAAAACAGGATTAAGGTACAATTTTTGCAGTAGAACTGCGTTCCTATTTAACCTTAATTTAAGATGAATAAAAAAGTAAAGTGGGGGTTGGTAGCACTGATCCTCTTTTCATTAGTGGCGTGGGGCATTTATTCGCAGCTCCCTAAAGAAAACAAAGAACTTGCCGCCGCAGACCAGATTTCAAAGGGAAAGACTAACAAGAACATTCTTAACGTGAATGCAATTGTTGTTAAACCTCAGACTCTTTCGGATGAAATTTACATTAATGGAAGCCTTCTTCCCGACGAGGAAGTGAACCTTTCTTTTGAAACATCCGGAAAGATTACAGAGATTAATTTCAAGGAGGGAACCTTTGTAAAGAAGGGTGACCTGCTGGCAAAAGTCAATGACAGAACACTGCAGGCACAGTTGCATAGGCTCACCTCACAGGTAAAACTGGCAGAGGACAGGGTTTACCGACAGAGCACCCTTTTGAAGAGGGATGCCGTGAGCCAGGAGGCATACGAACAGGTGAAGACAGACCTGGCAACCCTTAAGGCAGAAATTGAAATGGTGGAGGCAAACATTGCACTCACAGAACTTAGGGCTCCTTTCGACGGTGTCATAGGTTTGAGGGGTGTGAGTGTGGGTACATACGCCTCACCTTCCGTAGTGGTTGCCAAACTCACAAAGATTTCCCCTATAAAAGTTGAATTTGCCGTACCAGAGCATTATGCCGATGATGTGCAGATAGGCTACAATGTGGAATTCACCCTCCCTGGTGAACTGGGCAAATTCCACGCAAAGGTATATGCCAAAGAGTCTATGATTGACCCTACAACACATACCCTTACCGTAAGGGCTCTTTATGACAACAGCAAAGGGGCCGCTCTTGCCGGAAGGTATGCATCTGTAAACCTTGAGAAACAGAGGATAGAGAATGCCATAACCGTACCTTCTGAATCAATTGTACCAGAGATGGGTGTAGACAAACTATATCTGTACAAAGGTGGCAAGGCCATGCCTGCAACAGTTCAGGTTGGCATAAGGACCGACAAGGATGTGCAGATAACATCAGGCATAAATCCTGGGGATACAGTAATTGTTTCGGGTACCCTTCAGTTGCGTATGGGTCTCCCTGTAGTGTTGGACAATGTAGAGTAGCTGCCCTATGAACATATCTGAATTGAGCATCCGCCGCCCGGTATTGGCTACGGTGCTCACAATAATAATACTGCTGTTCGGATTCATAGGCTACACCTACCTTGGCGTAAGGGAGTATCCGTCAGTAGACAACCCTATTATTTCAGTCCAGTGCTCATACCCTGGAGCAAATGCTGATGTTATTGAAAACCAGATTACAGAACCGCTGGAGCAGAACATCAACGGTATTCCAGGAATCCGCTCCCTCTCCAGCGTGAGCCAGCAGGGTTCCAGCAGGATTACCGTAGAGTTTGAGCTCTCTGTAGATTTGGAGACTGCAGCCAACGATGTACGCGACAAAGTGTCGCGTGCCCAACGTTTCCTGCCCCGAGACTGCGACCCTCCAATTGTATCCAAGGCAGATGCAGATGCAACCCCTATACTGATGGTTGCCCTGCAGAGCGACAAGCGTTCATTGCTTGAGCTGAGTGAAATTGCTGACCTTACAGTAAAGGAGCAGCTGCAGACCATTCCTGATGTAAGTGGTGTAAGCATCTGGGGTGAAAAGAAATATTCCATGAGGATGTGGCTGGATCCCATTAAGATGTCCGGCTACGGAATTACCCCTATGGACATAAAAAGTGCTGTAGATGCGGAGAACGTTGAACTCCCATCTGGAAGTATAGAGGGTAATGCAACAGAGCTCACAATACGCACATTGGGACTTATGCATACTGCACAACAGTTCAACGACCTCATAATAAAGGAAGTTGACGGCAAGATTGTAAGGTTCAGCGATGTCGGACGCGCAGAATTGGGACCTGCAGACATAAAGAGCTATATGAAGATGAACGGCATACCTATGATTGGCGTGGTTGTAACCCCACAACCGGGTGCAAACCACATTGACATTGCAGATGCCGTATATGAGAGGATGGAGAGGATGAAAAAAGACCTCCCTGAAGACGTTACATATTCATATGGCTTTGACAATACCAGATTCATCCGTGCCTCCATAAATGAGGTTAAGGAGACCGTATACATTGCATTTATTCTGGTAATCATCATTATCTTCCTGTTCCTGAGGGACTGGAGGGTTACGCTGGTTCCGTGCATCGTAATTCCTGTATCCCTTATAGGTGCTTTCTTTATAATGTATCTTGCAGGATTCTCCATAAATGTACTCTCAATGCTGGCGGTGGTGCTGGCAGTAGGTCTTGTGGTGGATGATGCCATTGTAATGACAGAGAACATATATGTGAGGATTGAGAGGGGTATGGCTCCAAAAGAGGCCGGCATTGAGGGAGCAAAGGAGATCTTCTTTGCCGTAATCTCAACAACAATTACACTTGTTGCAGTATTCTTCCCGATAGTCTTTATGGAGGGACAGACCGGAAGATTGTTCAGAGAATTCAGCATTGTAGTTTCCGGCTCTGTGATAATCTCCTCTTTTACAGCCCTTACATTTACCCCTATGCTTGCAACCAAACTGCTGGTAAAGAAGGAGAAAAAAAACAAATTCTATCTGATGACAGAACCTTTCTTTGAAGGGCTGAACAAATGGTACCGCCATTCACTTGATGCTTTGCTTAAAGTGAAATGGGTTGCAATACCTTTCACCGTTGTAATGCTGGGGCTCATCATATATCTGTGGAACACTATCCCAGCCGAAACCGCACCTCTTGAAGACCGTTCACGCATAAACATAAATACAAGCGGCGCCGAAGGTGTGACATACGAGTTTATGAGAGACTATACCGAAGAGATCAACCGTCTTGTAGATTCTCTTGTACCGGATGCAGAGGCAATAACAGCACGTGTATCCAGCGGAAGCGGAAATATCCAGGTGATGCTCAAGGATATAAGGGAGAGGGATTATACCCAGATGGATGTGGCTGAAAAGCTTACACAGGCTGTAAGGAGCAAGACAAAGGCAAGGTCTTTTGTACAGCAGACCTCATCATTTGGAGGCCGCAGGGGCGGTATGCCAGTGCAGTATGTTCTTCAGACCACCAGCATTGAGAAACTGCAGGAGGTGCTCCCTGCATTCCTTGCAAAGGTATATGACAACCCTACATTCCAGATGGCAGATGTGAACCTGAAGTTCAGCAAGCCTGAGGTGAGGATTGAGATAAACAGGGAGAAGGCCAACATTATGGGTGTAAGTACCCGTAACATTGCCCAGGTGCTGCAGTATGGTTTGAGCGGACAGCGTATGGGTTATTTCTATATGAACGGCAAACAGTATGAAATTCTGGGAGAGATAAACCGTCAGCAGAGGAACACTCCGGCCAACCTCAAATCCATATACATAAGGACCCAGAATGGCGAGATGGTGCAGTTGGACAACCTCGTAGATCTTGTGGGCGGCATTGCCCCTCCAAAACTCTACAGATACAACCGTTTTGTATCTGCAACAATTTCTGCCGGACTTGCCAAAGGAAAAACCATCGGACAGGGACTTGATGAGATGGACAAGATTGCCAAAGAGGTGCTGGATGACTCATTCAGGACAGCTTTGTCGGGAGAATCAAAAGAATACAGGGAGAGCTCCTCTTCCCTTATGTTTGCATTTGTACTGGCAATTGTACTGATTTTCCTCATTCTCTCCGCCCAGTTTGAGAGTTTCAAGGACCCTCTCATAATAATGCTTACAGTGCCTCTGGCCATTGCAGGTGCCCTGGTGTTTATGGATTTCAGCGGGGTTACAATGAATATCTTCAGCCAGATTGGTATCATTATGCTCATTGGTCTTGTGGCCAAGAACGGTATCCTCATTGTGGAGTTTGCCAACCAGAAACAGGAGGCCGGAATCCATAAGGAACAGGCTATAAGGGAGGCTGCAATGCAGCGTCTGCGCCCTATCCTTATGACCAGCACATCAACAATTCTGGGACTTCTTCCACTTGCTTTTGCAGGAGGAGAGGGTGCAAACCAGCGAATTGCAATGGGAGTTACCGTAGTGGGCGGCATGCTGGTGTCAACAGTACTTACAATGTACATTGTACCTGCAATCTACAGCTATATTTCTACAGACAGGACAAAGAAGAATGCGGCTCTTGCTGCCAAAAACAAATGATTGGAATGAAAAGGATATTTACAATATTGTTTATGCTTGCTGCCACCGTATGTCTGGGACAGGAGCAACGTAAAATATACACTCTGCAGGAGTGTCTGCAGGAGGGCATCGAGAACAACTACTCACTTAAGATACAGCGCAACAGGGAGATTGTTTCAAGCAACAACGCCACTCTTGGCAATGCCGGGTTCCTTCCGTCACTGGATGCATCTGCCAGATATTCGGGAAGTGCCCAGGACAATGAGACAAAACTGAGGGATACCCGTGAAATTGTAGAGGAGAACGGAATATTCAACCAGACCATTGATGCAGGGCTCAACCTCAACTGGACCATTTTTGAGGGATTCAATGTAACATCCACATACAGCAAACTGAAGGAACTGCAGGCTCAGGGAGAGCTTGAAACCCGCATAGCATTGGAGAATCTCATTGCCAGCATTACAGCAGAGTACTACAACTACATCCAGCAGCGCATACGTCTGAAAAACTTCCGTTATGCAGTGGCACTCTCAAAAGAGAGGCTCCGCATTGTGGAACAGCGCTACAGGATAGGTAACTTTTCAGGTTTGGACTACCAGCAGGCAAGGGTTGACTTCAATTCAGACAGTTCGGCCTTCATGAGGCAGCAGGAGACTGTACAGAGTTCGGCAATTGCCCTGAACGAACTTATGGCAAGGGAGAACCTGAACCGCAGGATAGCGGTTGCAGACACCTCAATAGAAGTTGACAAGACCCTCACTTTTGCCCAGCTTATGGATGCGATGGAGGCAGACAACGCCACTTTGCTCCACGCAAGAAGGGAGAGCCATATTGCAGAACTGGACTACAGGATTACAGCATCCCATACTTATCCTTACCTGAAGCTCAATGCCGGATACGGCTATACCCTGAACAAATACAACAAGGGGGCCAACTATCACAGGGGAAGCCTTGGAGCTGATTTTGGCCTTACTCTGGGTATAAACATCTTTGACGGCAACAATGCCCGCAGGGAACGCCGCAATGCACAGCTGAACATAGAGAACGCCAGACTGGAACAGACAAATACAGAACAGGCTGTAAAGGCAGACCTCTACAACATATGGCACGCTTACGAGAACAACCTTGAAATCCTTGAACTTGAAAAGGAGAATCTGGTTACCGCCAAGCTCAACCACGAGATTGCAATGGAGCGATATATGCTTGGAGACCTCTCCGGCATAGAGATGCGCGAGGCACAGAAGAGCCTTCTTGATGCAGAAGAGAGGCTCCTCACCGCCAGATACAACACCAAATTGTGCGAAATCTCCCTTATGCAGATAAGCGGACGGATAAAGGAGTATTTGTAGGATGGAAAATATCAATCTTGTAATAGGGACATACGGAGGACACGTTTATGTGTACAGCTTCAATACCGTTGACGGTGAGTTCTCCCCATTGGGGAAAGTTGCCGCAAATAATGCTTCTTATACCATTGGAATAAAGAGAAGAGGAATTTATGCGGTAAGGGAAGAGGGGGAGATGTCGGGGATGTATTCCTTTATGGAACACGTTGACGGGGCATTGGAACAGACTGCATTCAGCCCTGCTCCTGGCGGGAATCCCTGTTTTCTTGCCCTGTGCTCAAACGGCAGCCATATTGTTGCAGCCGATTATTCCGGCGGTTCCATAAGTGTTTATCCCCTTTCAGGCAATGTGGTTGGGGAACGCACACAGCAATTGAAGTTCCAGGGCTCCGGACCTGTTACCCGGAGGCAGGCATCACCGCATATACATCAGGTGAAGTATCTGCCACCATCTGC
This sequence comes from Bacteroidales bacterium, assembly GCA_017625535.1. GTDB lineage: Bacteria > Bacteroidota > Bacteroidia > Bacteroidales > UBA932 > Egerieousia. The sequence goes on from JAGAKR010000008.1 coordinate 73,422, forward strand.
AGGCATTCCCGGGGAGTGGATTCTTGCAACAGATTTGGGTGCAGACAGGATACATCTGGTAAAGGTTAACCAGGGCAGTTCTGCAAACCTCCTGGAGCCTGTAAAGGATATAGAGTGCCCTGCAGGAAGCGGTCCAAGGCATATGGAGTTCAGCCTGGACGGCAGATTCCTCTTCTGCATAGCTGAACTTTCAGGGGAAATACTCACTTATGAAATATCTGCACAAGGGGGCATTCCTTCTTTTGAATTCAAATGCTCCACTCTGGCAGATGAGGCCCATTCAGGGGGGAGCGGTGACATCCACATCCATCCGTCGGGAAAATGGCTGTATACCTCACACCGTCTGATAAATGACGGGATTGCCATCTTTAAAGTGAAGAAGAACGGGAAACTTGTACGGGAAGGCTATGTGAATACCGGCAATCACCCGCGCAACTTTATGATAAGCGGATGTGGCAGGTTCCTGTTTGTTGCCTGCAAGAATGACAAGTGCATACAGGTGTATGAAATTGGGGAAAACGGGAAACTCTACAAGACTGGGGCACTGCTTGAGTTTGCAGATGACCAGCCCTCATCTGTTGTGGAATATGTATAATTGAAAAAGGTGGCCTTTTGGGTCACCTTTTTTATCAATTGTATTTCTGGAACTTGTATCCCATCCTTTTGAGCTGGAGCCCCGCCCCTATCTTGTACATCACCTTCATTGTACGGGCAAGCATATAGAATGCCTTTTCAGAACCCGGTTCAAAATCCTCTTTCATTATCATTGAGATGGCCTTTTCCGCACAGGTTATGGTTATATCCCTAATCTCCCTCTCCTCCTGCGAACCAAGGGGATAACCCAGAATATCCACCATTATATGGTCATCCATATCATCCCATTTCTCTGCTCCGTAGAGATTTTCGTATGGGTTGTTCAGGTTTGCAATCCAGTCTGTATCCCACCATTTGGCCACTGCCATACCCATAAAGGCAGGCCAGGCAATTGAGGCATTGGGATAATCATTCACCTGCTCTATGGCATCCGCCATATAAGGGGTTGCATAATCATTCCATTTGTCTGTGATATCCTCACTCTCTGCAAGTACAGTATCCAGCATCCCTGCCGAATTGCAAAGTTTGAGGAGCTCCAGCTGCAGGCGCTCCTCAAAACTGTTATAATATTCCAGATCTTTCATTGTCATTTGATAAAAAGCAGGGCATTTACAATATGCCTCTCACCCTCACGGTCAAATTTCTTGTTGTCAGACGGGTGGTTCACAATGCCGTTGCCGTTCTCCCCCTCTGCATAAAGGGTAGTTGAACCGCCGCCGTCCATATTCAAGGCATCTTCTGCGCCAATCCAGCGCATGATTTTGGTGAACTCCCAAAGGCTCACACCCTGTGCGTTCTCTGCATTGCGGCCGTCAACTGTAACAAGATACACCTTCTTGCCGGCGGTACCAACAGCACTGCGCGGATGGCGGTTGCGGTTGAATGAGCCCTCTTCAAGGCGTGCATCCTTGCCATCTACAATGAGGATAGGACCGCTTGAAACCACAGAAACTGCATCAAGTCTGTTTGGCCAGGTCTGTGCAGGAGCAATGTTGCCGGGCTCAGCCTCATCTGCAGGATGGATTGACAGTTTTCCTTTTGCAGAGATTGCCACAGCGCCGTTGTCTCTCTGAGCCATCTTCTCATTGAAGACAAACTCCTCAATACCGTGTTTCTTGAAATAGCAGACACTGTTATAAGGTTTGCTCATATTGTAGAACGACCCGTTCATTGCCACAACTGCGCCGCTGTCTTTTGCAAACTTGCTGGTTGGGGTAATGTATCCAAGGTTGCTGGCAAGAGCAAAATGTCCTTTGGCCTTTTTGGAATCAATCTCAATTATTGAAATGTACTGGTTTGAATCAAATATCCTGGAATCCCCTGTAAAATGGAACTGCTTAAGTGTAATTCCTTTGGCAATCTGCTTCACATTCCACTTTGCATTCACAAAAGTGAGTGAATCATTCTGTGCAGCCGCACCAAATGCCAGTGCAACGGCAAAAATTGAGAGCAACAGTCTTTTCATTGTATAGTGTTTTAAGTATTTTTTCATCTTCCCGACAATTTGTCCAAAGCCAGTACTACCAGCCTCTCAACCAGCTTCTTGTAATCAGGCTCTGCACCTTTGTGGTATCTGTTTGCAATTATGCAGCACACTGTACCTGCCCTGTGCCCCAATTTGGCAGCCAGACCGGCCAGAGCCGAACCCTCCATCTCAAAATTGGTGATTTTGTAATCACCGAACCTGAAGGTCTCGAATTTCTCCATCATATCCGGCATTGCAAGAGGGAGCCTGAGCACCCTTCCCTGCGGCCCGTAGAAACCCGATGCTGAAATTGTGACACCTTTTACAGTGCAATCTGCAAACAGATCCACCAGTTCTTGCGAAGCCTTTGCAAAATATGGTGCAGGGAGATGGCTGTCCCATCCTGTATGCTCCACAAAGGCCTTTTCCATCTGAAGGTATGAAACCTCATCCCTTCCGGCATACCAGTTCAGCAGGCCGTCGGCTCCTACGGAGATATGGGAAAATACATAACTTCCCACTGGAATATCGGGCTGAATGGCCCCAGAAGTCCCTATACGGAGAATCCTAAGGCTCCTGAGGTGTTCCTTTACCTGTCGGGAAGAAAAATCTATGTTTGCAAGTGCATCCAGTTCTGTCATTACAATGTCCAGGTTGTCACATCCTATTCCTGTGGAAAGGACTGTCATCCTGCATCCCTTATATGTTCCGGTTGCAGATACAAACTCCCTGGAAGCCCTGCGCAGTTCCACCGAATCAAAGAAAGAGGAGACCATCTCCACCCTTCCCGGATCACCCACAAGGATTACGGTATCTGCAAGTTCCTCCGGCCTCAGATGAAGGTGGAATACAGATCCGTCATTGTTTATAATGAGCTCAGAAGCACCTATTTTTTCCATTTTTTCCTATTTTTGGTCATATCCCTCAGTGAATTCATAGACTGTACAAGAGCCTCATCCTGGGTGATTTTCCTGAATGCCATAAAAACAAAAATGCCCGCTACAATAGGGAACACTGCAGAAACTGTAAACACGCTGCCGTCTACCCTTGTAAAGAACATATATGCAATCCATGCCTGGTAAGCCACAAGCACAATCATATTGTAGATGCACAGACGCATCTGTGAAATCCTTCTCCTGTAAAGGAAAATACAGAAGAACGACAAAATGAATGTAACAATTGTAAAGATGAGGAACGGCCAGTACTGGCTGAACTTAAGCAGCACATTGCCGTCAAGATCCCTCATCATTGGCCTGAAAAACATCGAGAACAATAATCCCGACGAAGCAAGCAAATACAAACTCTGAATTCTTTGAATCATATCTTTTAATTTTAAAATCCTACTGTTCCTCTTCTACGCAATACTTTTTGATTACACTGTACGCATCCTCCACGCCAAGTTCACCCGCCTTGCTCAAATCTATACAACCCTTCTCCTTATCCTTCAGGAAAATGAGCACCAGCCCCCTGTTGAAATAGGCCTCCTTAAGTGCCGGATATATCTCCAGTGCCTTTGTGTACTGGTTTATGGCCTCAGGAAGATCGCTTGAAAGGCAATAAAGGTTGCCCAGATTATAATATGTGAACGGAAGGTCAGGCATCAGTTTGGATGCTTTTGTCATATCGTGTATTGCCGGAGTATAGTCGTAACTCATTGCATTCTTCTCCTTCACCCTTGCCCTTGCGGCACCGGTGTTGTCCAATGTGAGTATCTGCACATTGTTCTCCATAGATGAGATGAAGTCTATCATCTCCGCCTGGAGTGCACCCCTGTTTATATAATAGAATGTCTGGTACGGTTCATTCTTTATGGCGGCATCATAATGGGCCAGTGCGGCATTGTAGCGGTTGTCCTCGCCGTCAATTATTGCCTGTGCAAAATAGAGATGTGCCAGTTCTACGGTATCTGTCTTCTCTTTTGCCATCTGCCTCTCCCTCAGTTCAGACAGTGCTTTTGCAATCCTGGATTCATACATTGTTGTATTGAGCGCCACTCCCTCCTTGCTGGAGTTCAGTTCCACCGGAAGTTCCATTGATGCCACAAATTTCTCCACCTCATCGTTCTCATATCTGCGTTCAAGTGCCATCCTCACTTTATCAGGCTCAGTTACATTGAACTTGAAAAGAGGTTTCAGACGTATGTCCACATCCCTGTGCTGCAAAAGTTCGTTGTCAAAATCCTGCTTGGCAAAATCCGCATCCAATGCAAGCAGTTTGTCATATTTCTTGGTGGTATCTGCAAAAGCCGCTCTCCCAAGGCTGTCTCCAGTACGCTGCTGGTACTCTCGGATCTTTGCCTGGGCAATCTCGGCATCCTTTCTGGCAGAATTGAACTGTCCCAACTGGTTCTTTGCATATGAGCGGTTCATATAGGCTTTTGCAAAATCGGGATAAAGGTTTATTGCCTTTGAGTAATCATCCATTGCATCCCTGTAGCGCCCCATATCCATAAATACTCCTGCCCTGTTGAAATAGGCCAGCACGTTGTTGGGGTTTACGGCAATCACACGGTCATAATCATCCAGGGCGTTGTTGTAATCACCTATCTGTGCCCTTATTATTGCCCTGTTGTACAGGGTGAGGGCATTGCCCGGCTCGTGCTCAAGCACCTTGTCCAAATCTTCAAGTGCCCCTTTTATCTGATGTTTGTCGTGCCTTATGAGCGCCCTGTTGAAGAAGGCAAAAGTATTTGTTGTATCCAGCTCAATCGCCTTGTCAAGATCTGAAAGGGCATCATCAAATTTCTCCTGCATTGCGTATATCCTGGAGCGCCTTACATAACCCTCCGGGTCAAAGGTGTTTATCCTTATTGCCTTGTTGTAGTCTGTAAGTGCCTTGGTGGTATCTCCAAGGTAGAGGTAACAGGCTCCACGGTTAAGATATGCATCTGCCTCACGCGGTTCAGCCTTAATGAAGCGGTTGAAGTCCTTTACTGCCTTATCGAACTGCTGTGATAGGAAATAGGTTACACCGCGGCTGAAATAGAGGCCCGTATAACTTGGCCTCAGGTCCACAGCCTCCGCCAGATCCTCCAGTGCCTTGTCATATTTTCCGGTACGGCTCAGGGTAATTGCCCTGTAATGGTATGCCGGTGTATATATAGGGTTGAGCCTCAATGTGGTATTGAAGTCCTTCTCTGCACCTATAAAATCACCAAGATTGTATTTTGCTATGCCCCTGAAGAAGTATGCATCATACAGGGTGCTGTCAAGCCTGGCCAGGATATTGAAGTTTTCTATGGCCATAGAGTATTTGCCGTCTATGAGCATCTGTCTGCCACGGGCAAAGAACTGGTCTATATCGTATTGTGCATTTGCCGCCACTCCCGCAAACAGCAAAACAAGCACTAAAAACAGTTTCTTGAGTGTCTTCATATAATCACGCAAAAGTACATAAAAAGGCGCACTATTCAAATAGCGCGCCAGTATGTGTACAATGCTTAGACTTACAATCCATACCTTGCGTGTCTGCCCAGTTGTTCTTCTATGCGTAGCAGCTGGTTGTATTTTGCCATACGTTCGGAGCGGCTCATTGAGCCGGTCTTTATCTGTCCGGCATTTACGGCTACGGCAAGGTCGGCTATGAAGGAGTCTTCAGTCTCTCCGCTGCGGTGGGATATGATGCAGGCATATTTGTTCCGCTGGGCCAATGCAATAGTTTTTAAGGTTTCAGTCAAGGTGCCTATCTGGTTCACCTTAACCAGTACTGCATTGGCGCACTTTTCCATTATCCCATGCTCCAGATATTCAGCATTTGTAACAAAGAGGTCGTCCCCCACCAGCTGGCACTTGCCGCCAAGTTCCGCCGTAATGTTTTTCCATCCAACCCAGTCATCTTCTGCAAGAGGGTCTTCTATTGAATCTATAGGATATTTTGACACGAGGCCTTTAATGTATTCAACCTGCTGCTTTGAGCTCCTCTTCTCACCCCTCTCCTGCTCAAATTTTGCATAGTTGTAATACCCCGGCACATACTCTCCGTATGAGTTGTAATGCCCCTTTACATAAAATTCGGTGGCGGCACAGTCGAGTGCAATTGTAACATCCTTGGAAGGGATATATCCTGCATTCTGGATGGCGCACATTATGTAACTGAGCGCCTCTTCGGCACAAGTGAAGTTTGGTGCAAATCCCCCCTCATCACCCACACTGGTGCTCAGGCCCGAACTCCTTAGTATCCTTTTAAGGCTGTAGAAGATATTTGAGCCCATCATAAGTGCCTCTTTGAGTGATGTTGCCCCCACCGGACGGATCATAAACTCCTGGAACGCCACAGGTGCATTTGAATGTGCCCCTCCATTTACAATGTTCATCATAGGTACAGGCAGAACGTGTGCATCCACACCGCCAAGGTATCTGTAAAGAGGTATCTTAAGATGGTCCGCCGCAGCTTTGGCCACTGCAATGGATACGGCCAGAATTGCATTTGCCCCAAGGCGCTGCTTGTTGGGGGTTCCGTCAAGATCAATGAGCAGATTGTCAATGTCGCGCTGGCCAAGTGCATCACACCCTATAAGTTCCGGCGCAATTATATCAGTAATGTTCTTCACTGCATCCAGTACCCCCTTTCCGCCGTAGCGCGGATTTGAGGTATCCCTCAGTTCCAGTGCTTCATTTGAACCTGTAGATGCTCCGCTGGGGACACTTGCCCTGCCCCAGGACCCGTCATTGAGTATCACATCAACTTCTACTGTAGGGGTGCCTCTGGAATCCAGAATCTCCCTTGCCGCTATATTTGAAATATCCATAATCACCAAGTTTTTCTTTATCTACAGAACACTTGAAAATTTGGATTGTTCAATTGTATGGAATAACGTGGAATGGCTAGTCTATAAGCCACAAGAAGCGGTATATCAATTCTATACGCCTTTGCAGCACATCAAGGGAAAGTGTCGCCACAGTATCGCTCTCCTTGTTGGTATGTCTGGTAATGCCGGATGTAAAAAGGAGTGCAGGCACACCTGCCGCAGTAAAGCTCTGCTGGTCCGAGAGCCTGTAGAAAATATCATAAAACTGCCGGCTGCCGTAATAAGTGTAATCTATCAGGAGCCCCAGCCCAAAATAGTCATTTGCAAAATCCAGCTGCTCCTTCTGCCAAGGGGGGAGTTTGTCCGCTCCCAATACCTGCAGGTACTCGGTATACTCCCCTACAGGGGTAAGGGTGCTCCCCATCTGGTCGAGATTGAGCATACAGGCAATTTTATGTGGAGGAATCCCCTTCTTCTGCAGAAATGCCCTGCTTCCCGACAAATTGTAGTTATTCCCGTCAAACGCCACAAACACAATATGATGATTGAGGTCATTCCTCTCCACAAACCTCTTCCCGAAAGCCTTTGCAATCTCCAGCATACCGGCCACCCCCGAGGCATTGTCATCAGCCCCCGGATAATACTTCTCCCCGTGGATGCCTATATGGTCGAAATGTGCCCCCACAACTATATATTGTGCATCCTTGTTCCTTGAAGGGGCATAACCTATAACATTGAACCCCTGCTGCCCTTTCCTGACACCTTGCGGAGCATCCATACCTCCGCTCCTCTTGCCCGAAGGTCTTGGTGGTGGAAGTTCAAAAGGCTGGTAGAAATTTATGCTGTTCAGGGGAAGAAGGCCATATGAGGCGAATGCCTCCGCTATATAATCCGCCACTTCCTTTGCCTGCGCAGTTCCTGCCCCGCGCCCTGCAATCTGGGGTGATGTAAGGAACTCCAGATGCTCCAGGGTATTCTTCTCTCCCAAAAGATACATATAGGAAGATGATGAATGCACCTGTCCCTGCAGTCTGGCTGATGCCGCTGCCAGGAGTATCAGGATTACCGTTGTGGCAAAGAAATTGCGTACACTCATCGGGAAGAAAAATTAACTTTGCAAAAATAATCGCGGTTGCGGGTTCCTCCAAAAAAATATGAAAAAGAAAAGGCGTTTCAATTTGCTCAGATGGCTGCTGCTCTACATTCCTCTGTGGTTTGTGGGGCTTACCGTTTCTTGGGTTGCACTGCTCAAGTGGGTTCCTGTGTACTATACCCCACTTATGGCTGTACGCACCTATGAGAACTGGAACGATTCAACCTACCGTACCTACAAGAGGTGGAGGCCTATGGAGAAGATTTCCCCCAACCTGGCTATGGCGGTTATGGCCAGCGAAGACACCCGGTTCCTCACCCACAAGGGGTTCGACTGGGTGGAGATTGGAAATGCTGTGGATGCCCACCGCAAAGGGAAAAAGTTGCGCGGAGCCAGCACCATTTCGCAGCAGACCGCCAAAAATGTGTTCCTCTTCCCCGGCCGCAGTTGGGTGAGGAAAGGGTTTGAGGCATATTTTACATTCCTTATTGAGGTGATATGGGGAAAAGAACGCATCCTGGAAGTGTACCTCAATGTGGCAGAAATGGGCCGGGGCATCTTTGGTGCCGAAGCAGCCGCCGAGAGGCTCTTCAACACCCGGGCAAGCAAACTCTCTTCCCGGCAGTCTGCCCTCATAGCCGCCTGCCTCCCCAATCCCCTGCAGCGCAACGCCGCCAAGCCCACCCCTTATTTGGCCAAACGGGCCGGCGACATCCAGCGTATGATGAAACTCATCCCCCGCCCCGAGTGGCTGGAATAAAAAAAGCAGCCCGGCGCTTTTGCCGGACTGCCTAGAAATAATGACGACGTCATTATTTACCAAATATTGATTCTCTCCTCTGGTGCCATCCACATTGCATCACCCTCTTTGATGTCAAATGCGTCATACCACGCCTGGATGTTTCTCAATGCACCGTTAACACGCCATTTGCCCAATGAGTGCACATCGGTTTTGGTTCTGCGGAGAATCTCCTGTGGACGTACATTCTGTGCCCAAAGGTTTGCATAACCAAGGAAGAACCTCTGGTTGTGGTTGAAACCGTCAATATCTGCAGGTGTCTCTTTGCCCTTCAATGTGTTCAGGTATGCCTGGTGTGAGATAAGCAATCCGCCCTGGTCCGCAATGTTCTCACCAAGGGTATATGCACCGTCTGCGTGAACTGTATCAATTACAATAATCTTGTTGTACTGCTCAACAAGAACCTGTGCACGCTCGTTGAACTTGGCAGCATCCTCTTCTGTCCACCATGCGCTGATGTTGCCGTCTTTGTCGTAATTGCGGCCCTGATCATCAAAGCCGTGGGTCATCTCGTGTCCTATTACAACACCAATACCGCCATAGTTTACAGCGTCATCAGCATTTGGATTGAAGAAAGGCGGCTGAAGGATTGCTGCAGGGAAGCAGATCTCGTTGGTTGTAGGGTTGTAATATGCGTTTACAGTCTGAGGGCTCATTCCCCACTCTGTACGGTCTACAGGCTGACCCTCATCCTCCATCATCTCTTTGTGGCGGAACTCACTTGCGCGGCACATATTTGCCCAGTAAGAGTCATTCTTTATCTCAAGACCCGAGTAGTCTTTCCAGGTATCAGGATAACCTACCTTAACAATGAAGGTTCCAAGTTTCTCCTGAGCCTTGGCTTTTGTCTCGTCGCTCATCCAGTCAAGTGCATTGATTCTCTCTCCCAAAGCAACCTGAAGATTTGCAACCATCTCCACCATCTTCTCTTTAGAAGAAGCAGGGAAGTATTTCTCTACATATTTCTGGCCCAAAGCCTCAGACAAAGTGCGGTTTACAACAGAAAGCGAGCGTTTCCATACAGGCTGCAACACCTCACGGCCCTGTACAGCCTTTCCTGAGAACTCAAAGTTTGCATTTACAAAGTCATCGCTCAGGTAGTTTGAAGCTGCATTCAACAACTTGAAAGTAAGATACTCCTTCTGGTCATCCAATGAAGTGTTCTTGAGCACTTTGGTAAGGCCTGCAAAGAAAGATACCTGGCTTGCGTTAAGTTCTGTTGAGTTCTTGATGCCTACCTCTTTAAAGTAGATGTCCCAGTTGATGAAAGGGTATTTCTTCACAAAATCCTTTACAGACATCTTGTTATAGTTCTTGTGTACATCCCTCAGGGTTGCACGGTCTACAGAAACCTCTGCAATTTTGGTTTCAAGAGCCATAACTGCATCTGTAGCCTTTGCTGCAGCCTCCTCTGAGTAGCCGGCAAGGGTAAAGAGTTTGTTCATATACACTTTGTATGCATTACGGATTCTTACAGAGTTCTCATCATTCTGCAAATAGTAGTCGCGGTCACCCATTGAAAGGCCGCCCTGTGAGAACTGCAACAGGTTCATCATACTGTTTTTCTCATCTGCACCAATGTACATTCCAAAGTATGACCTTACACCGGTTTTCTGAAGTTTTGCAATCATTGCAGAAAGTGCATCTTTGTCTGCAACACCTTTGATTGCCTCAATCTGCTCCATAACAGGGGCTGCACCATCTGCATTGCGTTTTGCTGTATCCAAACCCTGTGCATACATAATCTGTATCTTCTCACCTACGCTACCTGGCTCCTGTGTTGTTGCATTAAGTTCCTCAATAAGGGATTTGAGTCTCTCCTGGTTCTCTTTGTCCAACTGGTCAAAGATGCCGTAACGTGCATACTCAGGGGTTAGCGGATTGTTTGCCATCCAGCCGCCGCAAGCATACTGATAGAAATCTTCATTTGCGGTAACTGTGTTGTCGAAGTTTGCAAGGTCAATTGCAGGTTTGCCTGCATCCTTGCTCTGAGTACATGCAGCAAATGCCATTGCTGCCACTCCAAGTACCATAAAAATCTTTTTCATTGCTTTATTAAGTTATAAATAGTCTTCTTTTTCCCTACAGATTGTCTCTGCAATATCACTTATATATTCCTCGGCCTACCCTCATAGCAGATATGCCCCCCGGCATCCCCACCGTCGGGACCCAGTTCAATCTCCCAGTCCGCCGCCTTTATCACATCAGGGTTGTGTTCCACAACTATGATTGTATGTCCTTTGTCCACAAGGGCATTGAATGCCGCAAGGAGTTTCTTAATATCGTGAAAATGGAGTCCTGTGGTAGGCTCATCAAAGATGAACAAAGTAGGGCCTGCAACTCCCCCTTTGCCTCCGCTCTCCTTACTCAGGAACTGGGCCAGTTTCACCCTCTGGCTCTCACCGCCGCTCAAACTGCTGCTGCTCTGCCCAAGTTTCACATATCCAAGCCCCACATCCTCCAGAATCTGCAGTTTCTGCGCAATTTTCTTTGCCGCAGCCTCTTTCTGCCCCCCAAAGAATGCAATGGCCTCCTCCACACTCATATCCAGCACCTCATTAATGCTCTTTCCCTGATATTTCACCTCCAGCACAGCCGGCTTGAACCTCTTTCCGCCACACTCTTCGCACACCATCTTTATGTCTGCCATAAACTGCATTGGAATTGTGATGAAACCCTCTCCCAAGCATTGCGGACATCGCCCGCCGTCTATATTGAAAGAGAAGTGCGAATGCCCGAAACCGTTAACCTTGGCAAACTGCTGCTCCGAGTAAAGTTTCCTTATATCATCATAAATCTTCAGGTATGTAACAGGATTGGAACGGGAACTCTTCCCTATAGGGTTCTGGTCAACAAATTCCACTCCCGACAATTTATCCAGATCTCCCCTCAACTCCTTGAATGCCCCGGGCTTGAGCCCGAACTGCTGGAAATGCCTTGCCAGAGCCGGATACAATGTATCCCCAATAAGGGTTGATTTGCCGCTTCCGCTCACCCCTGTAACCGCAGTTATAACCCCAAGAGGGAACTTTACAGATACATTCTTGAGGTTGTGCTCCATTGCCCTGCAAATCTCCACCGCATATTTCCATTCCCTTTTGCGGGAAGGGAAATCAATCTTCTTTATTCCCGACAAATAATCAATTGTAAGCGACCCGCTGGAAGTTGTATCCCCCTTCTTCCTCCCTTTCATGGCATTCTTTATCCCCTCTTCAACACTACCCTGGTAAACCACCTCACCGCCGTTCACCCCGGCGTAAGGGCCTATATCAATAAGTTCATCTGCAGAACGGATAATCTCCTCATCGTGCTCCACAATAAGTACCGTATTCCCCAGATTCCTCAAATCCTTTATCACATTTATCAAACGCCCGGTATCCCTCTGGTGCAGCCCAATGCTCGGTTCATCCAGAATATACAGAGAGCCCACAAGGCTGCTCCCCAGGGAACTCACAAGGTTTATCCTCTGGCTCTCACCACCGCTCAAAGTATTTGCGTGCCTGCTTAAAGTAAGGTAACCCAACCCCACATTCTCTATATAATTGAGGCGGCTGCAAATCTCCTTAATGGCCCTCTCCGCTACAGCCGCATCATATGGTTCCAGCACAAGTTCCTTAAAGAAAGTATGGAGCGAGGCAATGCTCATATCCATAAGTTCCGCAATGGTCTTCCCCCCTATTTTTACATAATTGGTCTCCTTCCTCAATCGGCTCCCCTCACACTCCGGGCACACTGTCTTGCCCGAATATCTTGCCAGCAGGTACTTGTACTGAATCTTGTAGCGCATCTCCTCCACCATCTTGAAGAACGGTGTAATGCCTATAAACTGGCTGTTCCCGCACCACAACAACTTCTTCTGCTCCTTTGTAAGCTCCGCATACGGCTTGTGGATAGGGAAATCAAACTTATGGGCACACATAATGAACTCCTTAAGGAACTTGCCCATAACCTCGCCCCTCCAGCAGGCAATCGCCCCCTCATACACAGAGAGCGAAGCATTCGGCACCACCAAAGACTCATCAATTCCAATCATGCTCCCGTAGCCACCGCACACCGGACACGCTCCAATAGGATTATTATAACTGAACATCAGTTCAGTAGGCTTCTCAAAACGGATTCCGTCCGCCTCAAACACATTTGAGAACTCCTGCATCCGCACAGAACCTCCCCGCCCGGCCTGCAATGCCACCACAAGCCTCCCTTTCCCCTCATTGAAAGCAATCTGCACAGAATCCAGCAGCCTTGTAACATCCTCCTCAGAAAGTTTTCCTCCTCCCGACAAATATCTGTCTATCATAATATACAGCCTCTCCCCTGCAAAAGCCTCCATATCCTGCAGCACAGCATCCAGCCTCACCATCCCCTTTTCTGCAGAAAAAAGCCTTGCATATCCGGCATCCTTTATAGAAAGGAGTTTCTCCACCTTACTCTCATTCCCCAACCAGTCAATCTCCGAAAGGATATAAGCCGTAATGCTGTCGGGAGTATCATTCTTAATATTCCCTATGAATTCCACCACATCATTTGCCGTATGGCACTTCACCTCCTCACCGGTAACAGGTGAATAAGTGCGCCCTATCTTGGCAAACAGGAGCCTCAGGTAATCATAAATCTCCGTTGTGGTACCCACTGTAGAACGGGGATTGCGGGTATTCACCTTCTGCTCAATTGCTATGGCAGGGGGAATTCCCTCAATCTTGTCAACGGCAGGCTTCTGCATCCTCCCCAGGAACTGCCTTGCAAAAGAAGAAAGGCTCTCTGCAAACCTCCTCTGCCCCTCCGCAAAAAGGGTATCAAACGCCAGCGAAGACTTTCCGCTGCCGCTCAATCCGCTCACCACAACCAACTTGCCGCGGGGTATTTTAAGATCAATCCCCTTAAGGTTATTTGCCCTTGCCCCTTTTATGTATATATATTCCTTGTTTTCTGCCATTCCTTTGTTCTCCAAAAAATTACTTCCTGCTGGTCCTCAACACTGTTTTCACCTCCCGGATTTTCTTCAGGGCGGAGGTGACTCTGTCCAGGTGGGCGTTGTTGCCTACCGAAATGCCTATTTCTGCCACAAATTCGGTCTGGTTTCCCGGCTTGCGCCTCTCATTTATGGTAAAAGACCTCATTGAGGCATCCTGTTTGGTAACGCAATCTATCAGTTGGGCCGCAATGGCTGCATCGCCGTCTCCAATCACCTTAAGGGCAGTCTGGAACTGGGTTGTATTGGATACTTGTCTCCATTTCACTTTCTGCAGCCTGTAAGGGTATTTTTCTATGAGTCTTGCCGCATTGGGGCAGGATATCCTGTGAATCTTTATGCCTCCTGTGGCCGAAACAAACCCGAACACGTCATCTCCAAAGATCGGGTTGCAGCATTTGGCCATTGAGAAACTTATGTTGTTGAGTTTGTCACTAATGATCAGATAATCCCCCTCGGATGATTTGCTTTTGGTCTTTGGTGCACTCCTTTCAGGTTTGCTGTCGGGAGTATCCTCAGCCTCCTGCTCTCCATTTGTAAGGAAATCCTTCAACTGCAGCAGGTCTATCTTCTCCTCATAGATTGCCAGGAACACCTCTGCCGATGCCTTCATCTTGTAGTGTTTTGCAATATCTGCCAGCACATCGTCATTGAGTTCCATCTTCCAGTTCTTCATCCTCCGCTCCAGTAGTTCCCGGCCCAGTTTTATGAGTTTCCCCTCCTCTTCTTTGAGTTTTGCCTTAATGCGGTTGCGGGCCTTTGAGGACACAACTATCTTCAGCCAGTCTGCAGATGGCTTCTGGTTCTTGTTGCTCATTATCTCCACTACATCACCTGTGTGGAGTTCATCCTTTATGGAGGCAATTTTTCCGTTTACCCTTGCTCCGCTGCACTTCACACCCAGATTGGAGTGTATATTGAAGGCAAAATCCAGCACACTCGCCCCTTTTGGCAACTGCTTGAGGTCTCCAGCCGGGGTAAATACAAATATCTCGTCCAGTTCTGTCTGCACTGCATTGGTATAAGGATTCCCCTCCTGGCTCTCCAGCATGCTCTTCACATTCTTCAGCCACTCATCCAGTCCCTGCACACTCTTTATACCCTTATAACTCCAGTGCGATGCGTGTCCGTTCTCCGCCATATCATCCATACGGGCGGTACGTATCTGCACCTCTATGTGTGCCCCTTCCTTGTTCTGCACAGTTGTGTGCAATGATTCGTATCCATTTGGCTTTGGATTGGTAATCCAGTCCCTAAGGCGCTTGGTATCGGGCTTGTACTCCTGGGTAACGCGTGAATAAACCTCCCAGCAATAGTCGTGTTCCTTATCCAGCGGAACATCCAGGATAAACCTCATTGCAAAAACATCATAAACCCCTTCAAACGGTACATTCTGCTTCTGCATCTTTTTCCAGATTGAGTAGGCTGTTTTTGTACGCACCTTCAACTTGTAGTTTATACCGCTCTCCTTCAATGAGGTCTCAAGCGGCTTTACAAACTCCTGGGCCAGTTTCTCCCTGTCCTTCTCCGTAGCCTTCAGCTTGTTGGTTATGGCGCGGTAGTTCTCCGGATCCGAGTGCTTGAAATAGAGGTCTTCCAGTTCACTCTTGAGGTTATACATACCCAACTGGTGTGCCAGAGGTATATAGAGCATAATTGTCTCTGTAACCTTGCGCATTATGCTGCTCTTTGGGAATATATCCAGATTGCGCATAATCTCCAGCCTGTCTGCCAGTTTTATAAGGGTAACACGCGGGTCTTTTGAATAGGAGACAATCAGTTTCCTGTAATTCTCCGCCTGCAACTTGGTGTCTTTGGGGGTTATTCCCGATATTTTGTTCAACCCCTCAACCATAGTGACAATCTCTGCAGAGTACTCCTTGGCAACCTCCTGCAACAGGTCATCCTTACCCCTTGTAGCCTCATGAAGGAATACCGCAGCCACAGCCTCATGCATGAGGCCTATCTCATTTGCAACTATAAGTGCCACCCCCAGAGGGTGCTCAATGAACGGTTTCCCGTTGCCCCTATGCTCTCCTTCCAGTTCCTTGAGGGCATATCTGTACGCCCTTTCCACAAGTTCCTTATGCGGAGCATCATAACGCTCCATAACTCTCTTCAGACTCTCCGGTATCATAACGCCTCTACTTTTTAGAAATCAATTCACCCAAATATTTCATTTCATCCCTGAACTTGGCAGCCCTCACAAAATCCAGTTCCGCTGCAGCCTTTTCCATCTCCCTCTTGGCACTTGCCATTGCCTTCTGCAACTGCTCCTTGCCCATCTGCCTTATTACAGGATCTTCCAATATGTTCACTTTTGCTTCATCCTTTGCATATTCCATACCGCTTTGCGCACGGTCCATCACATTCCTCTCCTTCTTCAGCACCTGGGTAGGAACAATGTTGTTCACCCTGTTGTACTCCATCTGCTTCTCCCTGCGGCGGTTGGTCTCATCTATGGTACGCCTCATACTCTTTGTAATGGTATCGGCATACATTATCACAAGTCCGTTTATATTCCTTGCCGCACGTCCTGCAGTCTGGGTAAGGGCAGTCTCGCTGCGTAAGAAACCCTCCTTGTCGGCATCCAGGATTGCCACCAGCGATACCTGCGGCAAATCAAGCCCCTCCCTCAACAGGTTCACACCAATGAGGACATCAAAACGGCCGGCCTGGAAATCCTCAATAATCTCTATGCGCTCCATAGTATCCACATCGGAGTGGATATAGCGGCACCTGACATCCATCTTCTGCAGGTATTTGTCCAGTTCCTCCGCCATCCGCTTGGTAAGGGTTGTAACCAAGACCCTCTCATCTTTCTCCACCCTAATCTGAATCTCCTCCAGCAGGTCATCAATCTGGTCTTCAGTAGGCCTTATCTCTATAGGGGGCTCCAGAAGACCGGTTGGTCTCACCACCTGCTCCACAATGAGTCCCTGCGATTTGTCCAGTTCGTACGGTGCAGGAGTTGCACTCACAAACACTGTCTGCCGGCTCAAGGATTCAAACTCATCAAACTTCAGCGGCCTGTTGTCCGCGGCAGCCGGCAGCCTGAACCCATACTCAATGAGGGTCTCTTTACGGGAACGGTCCCCTCCGTACATTGCCCTTATCTGGGGTATGGTAACGTGGCTCTCATCTATGAAGGTCACAAAATCGCTGGGAAAATAATCCAGCAGACAGAATGGTCTGGTTCCTGCAGAACGGCCATCAAAATATCGGGAATAATTCTCAATGCCTGAACAATAACCTATCTCCTTAATCATTTCAAGATCATACTCCACCCTCTGTTTCAACCTCTTGGCCTCCGCATGCTTCTCTATGCTGTGGAGGAACTCGCACTGTTTAACCAGATCCTCCTGAATGTTCCACACCGCACTCTTTATCCTCTCCTTGGTAGTGGAGAAAATGTTTGCAGGGAAAATGGAAATCTCATCCACAAACTCAATTGTAGCACCGGTAACAGGATCAAACATCTCAATCTCCTCCACCTCATCCCCAAAGAAAATCACCCTGCACCCCTTGTCTCCATAAGCCAGATAGATGTCCACACTGTCCCCCTTAACCCTGAAAGTACCCCTCTTGAACTCCACATCATTGCGGGAATAGAGGCTGTCCACCAGTTTGTAGAGGAACTGCGTACGGGCGAGCACCTGCCCCACCTTAAGGCTAATTGTATTTGAATGGAAATCGGCAGGATTGCCTATACCATACAGGCAGGAGACACTGGAAACTACAATCACATCTTTTCTTCCCGATAGCAATGCGCTTGAACAACTCAGCCTCAACTTCTCAATCTCATCATTGATGCTCAAATCCTTCTCAATGTATGTATCGGTAACCGGCATATAGGCCTCCGGCTGATAATAATCATAATACGACACAAAATACTCCACCGCATTGTTCGGGAAAAAAGACTTGAACTCACCATACAGCTGCGCCGCCAGAGTCTTGTTATGGCTCAGGATAAGGGCCGGCCTCTGCAGCTGCTCAATAACATTGGCCATGGTAAAGGTCTTGCCCGATCCGGTTACGCCAAGCAGCGTTACCGCATCTACCCCCTCCCTTATGGCCTGCGTAAGCTCCCTTATCGCCTGCGGCTGGTCCCCCGTAGGTTTATATGGTGATTCTATCTTAAAATTCATCCTTAAATCCAGTTCAATTTGAACCCGGTAAATTTACGGAAAATAACCATACAAACCTCACATTTCACAAAAAAGGGTAACCCTTCTGTGCTGCACGTAATCTATCTGTCCTTTTCAATAGAGTTTCTTATTTCAAAAGAAATAAGTTCCTGTAATTTGTTTTTAGGCAGCAGAGATGTGCCGCAAGATTTCCGTCTGTTTGAACAGATGCCTCTTTGCAGGAAAACTGGGGCCTCCCTATTGATGTGGGAAGCATTTTTATGTTGCATTTGAACAATTATCTGTCGGGAAGATTATTCCTGATTCATTTCTTTGCCTGGCCCTCTTTTACCCTGCACTCAGAGATATAATCTGTAAGGCCTTTGGCCACATTCTCCATCATTGCGCGGCGGATTGCAGGATCTGCAAGCATCTCCTCCTCCCTGAGGCTTGAGATGAAGAGTGTCTCAACAAGCACGCAAGGGAAATCTGTAATTGCGCTCAATGAGAAGTTGAAGTTTCCTACCATACCAAAGTTCTTCACATCCTTCATCTGAAGCAGATAACCAAGGATATCCTCTGCAAGCGGTTTATAAGGGTCGTATCTGTAGTATGTGCTGGTACCCAACATAGAAAGCGGGCTTCCGCCTGCGTTGCAGTGGATAGAAAGCACTATATCACATTTGTTTTCAATGAATTTATCCTGTCTTTCGCGGATTGTCATCCCTACATCAGAATCCCTTGAAAGGACAACCTTTGCACCCTGTTTCTCAAGAATTGATTTCAGGGTATATGCCATATCCAGGGTCATATCCTTCTCCTTCAAACCGCTGAGACCTACAGCACCATTGCTCTGCGGACCGCCATGACCCGCATCTATACCTATTGTAAGATTCTTCAGATACAGCTGGTCAGGAACGTGCTTGATGTCAATGTTCAAGTTGTTGCCGCTGTAGTCCATTGAGAAACCCCAGGACGATTTGGTCTTCAGGTAAATTGTATACCTTGTAATATCTGAATCTATGCTCTCCACATCAATGTGGTCTACAGACTTGAGGCCGCTCTTGTGGGTAAGCCAGTTTGAGTTGCACTGCACACCGTAAAGGTCCACCACAATCTTGTGGGGGTCTGTGTACTCTTTTACAATGTAAGGCTTCTTGCCACCTACACCTATGCTCACCCTGTCATACTCCCCTGCATTGTATACAGAAGAACTTCCGCTGAGGACAACATTATCCTGCATAAAATCGCTATCGGGAGAATACTTGCCCTTAATCTCCACCTGGCTCTTTGGAATGTATGCATATCTGTTCTGTGAAAGTTTTACCCTGTACAGGTTCTCATTCTCTGCATCCGCATACATCTGTATCCCTTCTGGCAGATAGTTTATCTTTGCACCGCCAAGACGGTCTGTACCCGCTCCGTAATTTAGATAGGCATATTTCTTTGTCTCAACATTAAGGCTTGTAGGGTAGAATTTTGCCTTTTCAGCCTCCGCTGCTGCCCTTGCCTTTGCAGCCTCCTGCTGCTCTGGTGTAACAGTTTTAGGGGTAGTGCTGTAATACACTTTAAAAGAATCTCTGCCGCTCTTGTCCTTTATTTCAATTAGGTTGTCCCCCGGCTGCAACTGCAATTCTATTCCCCAGGTACCGGTCTTGTAGGCCTTTACCTTATTGCCGTTTACGGTAAACTCCGCTCCCGGATCTGCAAGGCCCACCACCTGGTGCTTAGCCTTGTATACTGTATCAACTATCCCCCTTTTTACTACAATATTCCCCACGTTAAAAGCACTTGCGCTCACCGAAGCTGCCGCCACCATAGCAACTGCAGCCAAAAAACTGAAACTTCTTTTCATCTTGTTATAATTTTTAATTTCACTCTCAATCTATATTTGGCTCATCCCACACTTTAGTGGTGTTGCAATGAACCATTGTAACCTGATCTCCAACCTGAATGCGGAAATCTCCCTCCTCAAGGGTCCATTTTCCGTCATAATTCACAAATGCAAGGTCGGTAGCCGGAACTGCCAGTCTTACCACTTTGCTCTCTCCAGGCTCCAGACTTATCTTCTCAAAAGCCCTGAGTCTTCTTGAATCAGGAACAAGGCTTGCAAACAGGTCACTTGAATAAAGGAGAACCGCCTCTTTTCCGGCAACATTGCCTGTATTGGAAACAGTCACCTCAAACTCCAGCACATCATCGGGACCAAACTCCTTTTTATCCGCACCCAAATTGCTGTACTGGAAAGTTGTATAGCTCAAACCATATCCAAACGGCCAAAGCACATCAATCCGGGCATCATAATTATATACCCCCTCCATAGTGGCAGAAACCTCAGACACTTTATAATCATAAGTGGAGAGCATATTTATATATTTTGGATATGTAAACGGCAGTTTGCCGCTAAAGTTTTCTCTTCCCGACAGTAATGCTGCCAAAGCATCTCCACCATAATTGCCCGGAAGGATTACCTCCACCACAGCCTGGGCAAGAGGCTCAATATCATTTATAATGCGTGGACGCCCACCGTTAAGTACCAGCACAACAGGCTTTCCAGTCTTTGCAAGGGCTTTAACCAAGTTTTTCTGGTTTGCGGAAAGGTTTATATCCTCAACATTTCCAGGGGTCTCGCAATAGCTGTTTTCACCTATGCATGCAACTATAATATCACACCCTCTTGCAGCCTGTACAGCCTTGTTTATACTCTCCTGCGTACAATTCTCCTGCTGCCATTTTCCAAAACCCGGAACATAAGTTACACCAGGCTCATATCTCACATTTGAAGCACCATACTCATTTTGCAGCGCCTCAAAAATTGTATTGAAATGCTCTGTATATTCATTAGCCTTGTCTCCCTGCCAGGTATATGACCATCCACCGTTAAGGCAGCGCATTTCATTGGCATTAGGACCTGTAACAAGAATTCTGGCACCCTTCTGCAAAGGGAGGATTCCCCCCTCATTTTTCAGCAGCACTTCAGACTCCACTGCAGCCCTGTAAGACATCTGCCGGAACTCTTCAGACCCGAATTATTCATATTTGTCCAAATCCCAGTCAGGGTTATCAAACAGCCCAAGACGGAACTTCAATCTGAGGACACGGCGCACCGCATCATCAATACGCTCCATCGGAACAGCACCTTCATTTACCAGCTCTACAAGGTCCTTGCAAAACTGCCAGTCATTTGGAATCATTGCCATATCTATGCCGGCATTGATTGCAAGACGCACAGCATCTTTTCTACTTGTAGCAATACGCTCCCTTGTGTACAGATTATCAATGTCTGCCCAGTCTGTAACTATCATTCCGTCCCAATTGAGATCCTCTTTCAACCATTTTGTAAGATACTCATAATTGGCATGGAAAGGGAGTCCTTCATTGCTCGAAGAGTTTACCATAAGAGACAACGCTCCTGCCTGCACACACTCCTTGAAAGGCTCAAAATAGCGTTCACGCATATCCCCGTCAGTAACGGATGAAGGGGTCCTATCCCGGCCTGATACAGGTACTCCATATGCCATGTAATGTTTGATACATACAGCCATATTGTATGGACCTACATGGTTTGGATCAGTTCCCTGCATACCCAATGTCTGGGCTACACCCATCTCCGCCTGCAGATATTCGCTTTCACCATAACTCTCCCACAATCTTGGCCATCTTGGATCCCGTCCAAGATCAAGTGTAGGGCTGAACGACCATGGATTCAAAGCGGCTCTGGACTCGTAAGCGGTAACTTCACCCATATTGAAGGCATGCTCCCTGTTGAATGTTGCAGCTACATTTATCTCCTGCGGAAACAGGGTGGCATCTGCAATGTATGAGGCACCGTGAATCTGATCAAGACCGTAAAGACAAGGAATTCCAATCTCCTTCATGGATTTCTCCTGGAGTTCCTTTATCATTCCTGCAGTAAGTTCCCTGGTCTGGGCCCTGGCACTTATAACATTAAGAATTGACCCAACCTTATATTTGGCAATCACAGAATCCAGCATGGCCGGTATCCACTGCGGATTACCGTTTTCATCCTCATTCTGGAAAACTGTAATGGTAATCTGCGACATCTGCCCCACCTTCTCCTCCAATGTCATCTTACTGAGAATCTTCTCTATTTTTCCCTCAATCTCCCTATCAGGCTCAATTGCCGGTTTTACCTTATTGTCACATGAGGCAACAAATAAAGCGGACAAAAAGGCAAATGCCATAAAAATGTTTCGTTTCATAATAACCGGACTCAATTAAAACGGAATAATCTTAAAGCACAATCTCTGCGGCTGGCTTGTAAGCACTTTATATTTCTCATATGGCTCCGCTCCCCAGGAGTTGTCACCTCCAACACCTGTCATACGGGAATCAATACATATTTCTGTAAAATTGCGTGGTGATATGTCAGAAACATGTGTCTGCTTCTTCATCACATTGCGGGCACGTCCAACATCATGCGGATCATTCTCCACAAAATTGTTCCATTGGTATGGTGCATCAGATTCCTCACAATCAAAATCCTCTATTGAATTGTTCAGGGCATTGAATTCAAAAGGATTCTCCATAGCAAATATTACCAACCCCTTGCCTTTTGCATTCTTTATCTCCAGCCAGCGCACATCCACCCTGTGTCCATTCTCCTGCGGCCTTACATACGGCACATACATGTCAGCAACATTGCATGAATAGATATCAAACATGGCGCCATCCTTCCTGTCACAGTAATTCTCCCAAGGTCCCCTTCCGTAGAACCTTACATTAGAGAACTCCTGCGGCATCCTCCATCTTAAGCCATATCTTGGAGCCTCCTTCAATGAAGCCTCAGACATCTGCGCCTCAACGGTAAGGGCTCCGCTTGGCTCGAGGGTATAAGTAACCACATTGCTGCAACCCAAATCCTCCAGATTATATACAACCTTCACAACCCTGTTGCCGTCTACCATCTTGTCAGTAACCTCAGCAGGTTTGTTCTCCTTGCCATAAATCTTCCAGGCCTGCCATCTTGCAGGGGCACCGTTTCCATAATCATTGTCATTAGGAGCCCTCCAGTAATTTGGTCTTATTCCAAAGTCTCCCGACAAATAATCAACTCCATTCACCGCATATTTTCCAATAAGTCCACTCTCAGCATCAACCTCAAATTCCACCTTTGCCTTTTTTGAAACAGATGCAACCTGAGGAACTGCATTGTCTCCCAGAGGATACTGGTTCCAGCTTTGCTCCCCTGAGAAATTCACGTAGTAGTCATATCCCTGCTGCATCTTGAACTCAGGGAGCTTTATTGTAATGGTATCATCTGCAGGGATGTCCACACTTACTTTACCCTGTAGAATTACCTTTGACTTGGCACCTTTCGAATATTTTTCAGGAACAGATACTATCTCATAATTGTAATGGTCCACTCCGGTAAAATAGTTTCTGTTGATGGCCCTGTAGGCACCGTTGCCGTCAGGCTCAATCCAAAGGTTCTGATATATGTGCTTTATCTCATTCATGGCTGGATGCGGAACCCTGTCGGGACCTATAACACCGTTGCACAGGAAGTTTCCGTCACTTGGGGCATTCACGCCAAAGTCACCTCCATATGCCCAGAACTCTTTTCCATCTTTGGTTTTCTGAAGTATACCCTGGTCTACCCAGTCCCATATGAAACCTCCCTGAAGATTGTCTGCAGCATAAATTACATCCCACAAATCCTTGAAGTTTCCTGTACTGTTACCCATTGCGTGGGCATACTCGCTAAGGATATATGGTCTGTCGGTCTCCTGGGCTGCCCACTCTGCAAGTTTGAAAGCGCTTGGATACTGCGGGCAATAAATCTCGGTATTCCACTCCAGGATAGCCCTTTCATGCTGCACCGGACGCACTTTGTCAAGATCTTTCAAATACAGGAATGTCTGGTAGAAGTTGTAACCGTTACCGGCCTCGTTACCCATAGACCAGTAAATGATGCTTGTATAATTCTTGTTGCGCCAGTACATATTTTTCACTCTTGCCATATGTCCATTATAGAACCTGAGGTCATTGCCCAAAGTACCGCCCTTGCGGAGATTGTAGTACATACCATGCGATTCTATATTTGCCTCATCACATACATATATACCGTACTCGTCGCAAAGCTCATAGAAATATGCCGGCTGTGGGTAGTGGCTGCATCTTATTGCATTAAAGTTATGTGCCTTCATAAGTTTAATGTCTGACTCCATCTGCCCGCGGCTTATCACATGTCCGGTATACTGGTTGTGCTCATGTATGTTCACACCCTTTATCTTGATGGCCTTGCCATTTACCAGCAGCTGATTGCCAATGATCTCCACTTTCCTTGGTGCGAACTTGAACGCCACTTTTTCACTCACATTGCCTCCCTGGGACAATGCAATAGATCCGTCGTACAGTACAGGAGTTTCAGCACTCCACAAATTCCATCCCTCAAACGGAATTTTGAAACTCTGCAAAGACTCTTCTCCAGCAGCAATGGAAACACTCCTTTTTTCTACTCCCGACAAAACTCCTCCAAGAGACAGCTCCACAGTTGCATTGGATTTTGAATTGTTCTTTACAACTGCATCCAGTTCAAAATAACCGCTTCCTATAAGGCCATCCTCAGCAAGATGTTCCACTATAGGGGTAATCCTATAATCAAAAAGATGCACTTTTGGCTGGGCAAAAACGTATACATCCCTCTCAATACCGCTCAATCTCCAGAAATCCTGGCACTCAAGGTAACTTCCGGTACTCCAGCGGTATATCTTAAGTGCTACAAGATTTTCCCCTTTATGCAAATACGGGGTAAGGTTATATTCTGCTGTATTTTTTGAATCCTCATTATAGCCCACCAAAATACCGTTTACATATACATAACATCCGCTCTTGGCACCTCCAATGTTCAGATATACCTCCCTGCCATCCCAATTGGCAGGGATATCAATCACTTTTCTGTATACACCAACTGCATTCTTTTCCGGCAAAATGGGTGGCTGGGGATTTGACGGTTTAAATTCATATCCATGATTGGTATAAATAGCTGTACCATAGCCGTTCAACTCCCAGTTAGCCGGAACGTTAATCTTGTCCCAACTGCTGCTGTTATACCCCGGAGCAACAAACTCTTCTTTATAGGAAGCATCACTCTCACTCCACCAGAAATCCCATTTTCCATTGAGTGACATTACAAACTCAGGCTGATACCTCTCACCCTGTGCACCTGCAAGCTGGGTACGTGGTGAGACTTTTCCTATTTCAACTGTTTCAACGGTAAGATGAGGCATACTCTTCCTGTCTCCGTCATTGGCAGCCCTACCTGCAAATACACACAGGCTCAGGAGTGCCGCTATAGCAAAGCGAAATATGTTCATACCAATATTCCAAATACTATTTAACTTCAAATTTATATACGCATGTGTGTGTATATGTATCTCCAGGATTAAGCAATGTAGAAGGGAAATTGCTGTGATGAGGTGTATCCGGGAATTTCTGTGTCTCCAATGCTATCGACTCCCTATAACGGAGCTCTTTGCCATACTTGCCTTTTGAGGTTCCATCAAAGAAGTTTCCGCTGTAGAACTGCATACCCGGCTGGTCTGTATATACAGACATGAACCTGCCTGAATTGGCCTCATAAACAGATGCTGCAAACTCCACTCCCTCACCTTTCTTATCCAGTACCCAGTTGTGGTCATAACCTGCACCAAACTTAATCTGCTCATTGTCTGCATTTATCCTTTCACCAATAATATGAGGCTGACGGAAATCAAACGGTGTTCCTGTAACGTCTGCAATCTCTCCGGAAGGGATAAGCACCTCATTTACCGGTGTAGTGGCAGAAGCATTGATCACCATTTCAAGATCCTCAATTGTTCCATTGCCCTCTCCTTTAAGATTGAAGAATGAGTGGTGTGAAATGTTCACATAGGTAGCCTTGTCTGTTGTAGCAAGGTAATCCACTCTAAACTCATTTTCAGGGGTAAGAGTATAGGTCATTGTAATTGAAAGGTTTCCCGGCATACCGTCCTGCCCGTCGGGACGCATATAGAACAAAACAATTGAATCATCCTTTGCCTCCTTAACATCCCAAACCACCATATCAAGACCTTTAAGGCCTCCGTGAAGTGTCTGACCGTTATTGTTCTGAGGGAAATTGTACACCTCTTCCCCTATGGTGTATGTACCGTTCGCAATCCTGTTTGCATAAGGACCTACAACAGCTCCAAGAAAACGCTCACCAGGATTGTTTAAATAATTATCTATATTATTGTATCCCAATACAATATCATCAAATTTACCATCTCTGTCGGGGGTCCACAATGAAACTACACGTGCTCCAAAGTTGGTTACCTGCATTGTAATGTCACCAGCTTTGAGTGTATATATTGATACCTCCTTACCGTCTACTGTAGTCTGGAAATTTTCCTGTGGAAAAAGGACAGGGGCATCACTCTTTCCGCACGATGCCATAAGTGTACAAGCTAAAGCCATAATTGCCAATTTTTTCATAACATCTCCAAATTTATTTTATCTCAGATTTCAAGTTTACGGGCTCCATCAGAGATTACCACATCGTAAACTTTAGGTTCGTGGCCGTACGCAGCGCAGAATTTCCCTTTGGCTGTTGCAATGAATGCATCATACAGGCCACTCTTTACAAGGTTGATGGTACAGCCTCCAAATCCGCCTCCCATAATGCGGGAACCGGTAACACCGCACTCTTTTGCTATAGTGGCCAAAAGGTCAAGCTCCTCACAGCTCACCTCATAATCTTTTGACATACCCCAATGGGTCTGGTACATACGCTCACCTACAGTCTCAAGGTCACCTGCCTCCAAAGCGGCACAAACATCCAATACACGTTTCTCCTCACCAATCACATAGCGGGCACGCATATAATCCTCATCTGAAATTTTATCCTTTATGGCATCCAGTTTCTCCATAGTTGCACCGCGCAAAGTCTCCTGACCCAACATTGCAGCAACCCTCTCACAAGACTCACGGCGTCTGTTGTAAGGAGAACCAACAAGTTCATGTTTTACTACAGAATCAAGCAACACAAGACGGTATCCGAATTTTTCCGGATCAAACGGGAAGTACTCAAAATCCATAGAGAGACAATCCAGACGCATCAAATTTCCCTTTTTCCCAAAAACTGATGCAAACTGGTCCATAATTCCACATTTCACGCCACAGTAATTATGCTCTGTAGACTGTCCTATGCGGGCAAGTTCAAACTTGTCTATCTTGTCCTCATTGAAAATATGGTTAAGTGCAAATGCATAAGTGGATTCCAATGCAGCAGAAGATGACATGCCTGCTCCAAGGGGAACATCACCTGCAAATGCTGTATCAAAACCTTTTACAACGCCACCACGTTTGAGTATCTCACGAGCCACTCCAAAAATATAGCATGCCCACGATGCAGCAGGCTTGTCCTCTTCATTAAGCCCGAACTCAGCATAATCCTGCAAGTCTACGGAATATGCACGTATCTTCTCAGTACCGTTCGGTTTTATCTCTGCTACCATTGCCTTGTCAATGGCACCTGGAAATACAAAACCGCCATTATAATCTGTATGCTCACCAATAAGGTTGATTCTGCCAGGTGATGTATAAAGTTCACCTTCAGTTGCAAAATGCTCTGCAAATTTGTCACGTATAAGTTTAATGTCCATAATGTCAAATTTTATAGTTTCCCAAATTATTTTGTCTGTGGCAATGCCATCTGGAATATCTTGCGCACACGCTCCATATCGTATTTGGCTTTACGGTTGAAATAATAGATACCGTTCTGCTCCTGCTCAACATCAGTAAGCTGGGTATAGCAGAATCCGCAAATCTTGTCGCTGTGGCTTACAATTGCCTTAACCTGTGACTCCAGGCGTTTATAGAAATCCTCTTTAGTAATTGCAGCATCACCATAACCCCAAGCATTCTCTTTTGAAGGGTTTGCCTCCGCACATTTGATACCGCCAAACTCATCAATTATATAAGGGACTTTACCATCATAATACAGATGGTCCAAAGTGTTTGCATTTATTTTACCCGGTGCCTGTGGCTGATAGAATTTCTCCCCGTCAAACAACATTTTGTGCAATTTCTCCCCATCCTGCTGGTAGCTGTGAGTTGTACAGAAATCAGAAATCACATACAAACCACCGCTCACGGTATTTACAGGACGTGAAGGGTCCAGCTTACGGGTAAGTTCATACACATCTGTAAGGAAACGTCCCATCTGGTTGGTTGTTGCCTCCCACTCCTCATTGAACGGTGTCCAGGTTACAAGTGCCGGATGGTTGCGGTCCCGCACCACTACATTTGTCCACTCGGAGATAAAATTGCGTGCTGCCGCCACTGAACTTGAATTCTTGCCCCAAGAGGCCATTTCTCCCCATACAAGGTAACCCAATTTGTCTGCCCAATAGTAGAAACGCTCCTCAAACACTTTCTGGTGAAGGC
The DNA here is from genome assembly GCA_017625535.1 of Bacteroidales bacterium. GTDB lineage: Bacteria > Bacteroidota > Bacteroidia > Bacteroidales > UBA932 > Egerieousia. The sequence continues at coordinate 101,647 of JAGAKR010000008.1, forward strand.
GTGCTCCGTTGAATCCGGCTGCCATGGACATTTCAATGTCTCCCCTCAATGCCTCATCAGAAGGGGCTGTCCATACTCCGTCGGGATAAAAACCCTGGTCAAGGACAAGGCGCTGGTAGTATGGCTTGTTGTTGAGATAAATTTGAGTACCGTCTATGTGAATCTTGCGCATGCCCACATATGCATCTACTTTGTCAAGCACATTACCAGCAGCATCCTTAACCTCATAAACCACATCATACAGGAACGGTGATTCAGGGCTCCAAAGTTTTGGTTTCTTTAAAGGAACAACCACCGGGATACCCTGCGAAGCAACCACATCTGCCTTGGCCACCACTTTACCGCCATCCTTTACACTAATACAAAATCGGTTACCATTGGCCAAATTGTAGAAAGTAGGGGTAACCACAATCTGGTTCTGGTCAATATCTGTAAATACCTGTACCCTCTCAAGGCCGCAAGGATTCACCGCCTCCATCCATACAGTCTGCCAGATACCTGTAGTACGGGTATACATACAACCATGAGAATATAGTTTATGTGACTGTTTTCCCGATGGCAAATCCTCAGACCTCAAATCACTCTCTGCATGAACCACAAGGTTATGCTCTTTACCGTCTGCCACAAACTCTGTAATATCAAATGAGAACGAATCCGAACCGCCATAATGGCGTCCCACAAACTTGCCGTCAATGAAAATTTCTGATTCATAGAACACTGCACCAAAATTCAGCTTCACATTCTTGCCCTTCCACTGGGCAGGAATCTGAATTGTACGCTGGTACCACACTGCATTTATGAATTCTTTATGCTCTATTCCCGACAATTTGCTCTCCGGAGCAAAAGGGACAATGATCTTTCCATCAAAACCTTTGCTGTTGACAAAATCCCTTTCGTGGCCTGTATCAGCCAAATCAAGGGTAAAACTCCATTCTCCATTCAAATTCATCCAGTCTGCCCTCTCAAATTGCGGACGTGGATACTCAGCGCGCGGCTGTTGTGCAAAAGCGACAACAGAAAGGAACAACGCTGCTACAATCATAATCTTAGCTTTCATATTATCAGATTATTTATGGTTATTCATTTCCAGATTTCTCAAATATACGAATTTTAAAGCCTCGTTGTCCTAAAAATCAAAACGGCATCATTTATGTTGTATCTTTGAAACATCAATAAAGTATAGAGCCATGAACAACAAATTTGGAATGATAGGACTCATATTCATTGGAATATGTATGGTAATTGCAGTCAACAGATACAAGTCGTATGACAGAAGTGTATCAGTTAAGGGCCTTTGTGAAAAAGAGGTGATGGCAGACAAGGTAATCTGGCCATTGGTATATAAAGTTGTAGGCAACGATATGGAGGCCATTTACAGTGAAATTACCCAAAAGAACAACATTGTGGTGGAATACCTCAAATCCAAAGGCATCCCACAGGAAGAAATCTCAGTATCAGCTCCTAATGTGGTGGACCTCAAGGCAGAAAGATACGCTTCAGAAGAGAGAACATACAGGTACAATGTAACCAGTGTAATAACAGTTGCCTCCCGACAGGTGGAAAAAATTCTCACCCTCACTTCCCAGCAGGGAGAACTCATTGCCAAAGGTGTTACCCTTGTAAGCGGCGACTACCAGTACAATACCATATATGAGTTTACCGGCCTCAATGATATAAAACCGCAGATGATAGAAGAGGCCACCGCCAACGCTCGCCAGGTAGCCCAGAAATTTGCAGAAGACTCCAAAAGCCGCCTTGGCAAAATAAAGAGGGCCTCGCAGGGGCAGTTCTCCGTAACCAACCGCGACAGCAACACCCCATACATAAAGAATGTACGTGTTGTAACCAGCGTGGATTACTATCTGAGATAAAATAACACATCCTGAAATGTATTGCCAGCCGTACCGAAGGCATTTTTTAACCGGTTGCTGTGGGAGAAAGGAGTGAAAAAAAATACAGGGTGACCGTTTGGCCACCCTGTTCATTTATGAAGCAACAATTACTCTGTCTCACTCTCTTTGAGCCTCTCCGCATTCTCGGCAATCTGCAGCTGGTCAATGACCTCCTGGATTGCACCATCCATAAACACCGGAAGATTGTACATGGTCCAGTTTATACGGTGGTCTGTAACACGGCTCTGCGGATAGTTGTATGTACGGATCTTTGCAGAACGGTCACCTGTAGAAACCATTGTCTTCCTCTTTGCAGAAATCTCATTCAAATACTTCTCATACTCCAGGTTATACAGACGTGTACGCAACTCGGCCAATGCCTTGTCATAGTTCTTCAACTGGCTCTTCTCATCCTGGCACTGTACAACCAGACCGGATGGGATATGTGTAAGTCGGATTGCAGAATAAGTTGTATTCACAGACTGTCCACCAGGACCTGAAGAACAGAATGTATCCTTTCTGATATCCTTCTCGTTAAGTTCAATGTCAAACTCATCAGCCTCCGGCAACACTGCCACTGAAGCCGCTGAGGTATGTACCCTGCCCTGGGTCTCGGTCTGAGGGACACGCTGCACGCGGTGGACACCCGACTCATATTTCAACACTCCGTAAACGCCCTCGCCGCTCACCTTCATAATAACCTCCTTAAAGCCGCCGCTGGTACCCTCACTCTGGCTTGTAACCTCCATCTTCCAGCCTCTGCGCTCAATATATTTGGTATACATCCTGAACAGGTCACCCGCAAAGATTGAAGCCTCATCACCGCCGGCACCTCCACGGATCTCAATGATGGCATTCTTTGCATCCTGAGGATCTGCAGGGATAAGAAGCAGTTTTATCTCCTCCTCCATCTGTGGAAGAACCTCCTCCAACATTGCAGCCTCCTCCTTGGCCATCTCCCTCAACTCCTCATCCTTCTCATTCTGGAGAATCTCCTTGGCAGCCTCATAATCCTCCACCATCTTCTTGAATTTTGCACCTGCCTTAACAATAGGATCAAGTTCCTTGTACTCCTTGTTCAATTGCACATACTTTTTCATGTCATTCATAAGCTCAGGGTCAGAAATCTGCTCCTGCAACTTGTTGAACTTGTCATACAAACCCTCAATCTTGGCCAATAAACTGTTCTCGCTCATATATATTACGTGTTATTATCAAAAATTTGCCGGCAAAAATACTCATTTTATTTAAAAAAACTCACAACATGCTGAACAAAACGGAAGTATCTTTGTTATTTGTAAAAAACGTCCCGCACAAACTGCATAAAATGCAAACCTACACAGAAATAAACGGCAACAAAAAGGCCATCCTCTTCTTCAACGGATGGGGAATGGACCAGCATCCGTTCAGGCATCTCTCTCACAACGGATACGATTTCATAATGTTCTACGATTACTCCACCCTCCACTTCTCCAACTGCCCTGTCTCGGGGATATGCGAAGAAGGATGTATGGATGAGTGCATAATGCAGCAGATATTCAGCAGATACAGGGAGATATACATAATCGGTTGGGGATTCGGTGTATGGTGCGCAAGTGCCGCATTTGACAAATACCTCATAAGGCTGGGGCATCTGGGACATTTCCACGAACTCAAATTCTGGGCAAAAATAAAGAGGGCCATTGCAATAAACGGCACCCTCATCCCAATAAGCAGGACCTGGGGAATAACCCCGCAGAGTTATGACAAGACAGTTGCAGGTCTTCCCGACAATACTATAATGAAAAAGTTCCTCCACCATATGTGCCACACCAAAAAAGAGTATGACTTCTATATGGCAAACGCCCCGCAAAGGGATGCCTCACAGGCAAAAGAAGAACTTTTAACAATAAAGGAAAACCTCTTCCTCAGCAACTCCCTCACCTGGGACACCGCAATCATTGGAGACAATGACATAATCTTCAAGACCCCGAGGCAAAAACTTTTCTGGGAAAACTACAGCAACATCTCAGACGGATACATACCCGGCACAAGACGCAGATTCCGCCACCGGGTAGTGGAAATTCCCGGCAGCCATTATTTGTTCAACAGGTTCACCTCCTGGGAAGAGCTTATAGCGCTTTAATCCAGCACCTGCGGCGCATAAAAGGCTCGGTGTCATAACTCTCCCAAACCTTTATGGCTGCTGTATTTGTGTCGAGCTGCGGATTTGTGATGCAATACTTCAACTTAAGTTCCTGAAAATTGGTTGCAAGATTGTTATGATAGATTGCAGACAACCCTCTCTGGGCCCAGACAGGATTTGAACCCACCATCATAAGGTCAATTGTATCATATTTCCTGTAGGCCTTGAGCAAATGGTACCATCCGAACGGGAACAGGCTTCCGTCTGCCTTTTTCAATGCCTCTGACAAAGAAGGGAAACAGAGTCCGAATGCCGCTATATCATTGTTCTCATCCACAACCATACAGGTAAGCTCGGGCTTGAGCAATGAAAAATAGGCATTGCCTGTCTTCTCTATCTCCTTCTGGGTAAGTGGAATGAAATTGTGCACCGCCTTGAAGCACTCATTGTATATGGCAAAGAATTTTGCAACAAGTTCCTTCTTCAGATCACCCTTTATGGTCCTTATGTCAAGCATCCTCAGGTTGTACCTCTTCATAAGGATATCCGCCATCCTCTTCAATTTTTCCGGAGCACCCTGGGAACCGTTGAGCCTGTACTGGATCCAGTCAGCCTCCTTTACAAACCCTAGTTTCTCCATATACTCCACATAATAAGGGTAATTATACAGGCAGTTGTACGGAGGAGTGTTCTCAAATCCCTCCACAAGCATACCCTGCTTTCCAAGAGTATTGTAGAAGAGCGGACCGTGCACCTCTGTCATACCCTGCTCCCTGCCCCACGCCATTGCGGTATCAAGCAGGGCCTTGGCAATCTCAATATCCTCTTCAAAATCGAACCATCCGAAACGTATCCTCTTAAGATTGTAGAATTCATTGTAGCGCGGATTTATTATACCCTGTATACGTCCCACCACGCGGTTTCCCTTGTAGGCAAGCCACATCTTCCTGGTACAATAATCCAATGCAGGATCACTGGTAAGGGTACTTTTCTGGTCTGCATCCAATGAAGGGACATACTGTGGGCACCCTTTATAAAGTTTGTTCTGGAACTGGTAGAAAGCCTTGAACTCTTTCTTATTGCTTACTTCTTTTACTGTAACCTGCATATCGTGCTTGTTTTAAACCACAAATGTAGCATTTTTATCCAATTAAATGTTCAATTGCCGCCTGTGCGCACACACATCCGAACACCGCCGGCAAATATGATATTGTCCCCACCTGGCTTTTCTTGTTCCTCTCCTCCATCGGTACAATGGCATCCCTGTCGGGAAGCTCCTCAGAAAAAACCACCTTGAACCCTTTGGTTATCCCCTCTTTCCTCAATTTCTTGCGGAGGATGAATGCAAGGGGACAATTGTATGATTTGCTCAGGTCTGCTATCCTTATTTTGGTGGCATCCAGTTTTGCTCCGGCACCCATTGCCGTAACGTGCGGGATGCCGTGCTGCACACAATATTTTATGAGTGAAATTTTTGGGGCAAGGGTATCAATGGCATCCACAACATAGTCCAACTGCCCTGCCAGGGAGAAAATATGCTCCATATTTTCCTCCTCCACATACTCCGGAACCACAACAAGGTCTGCAGCGGGATTTATGTCCCTGAGCCTCTCTGCCAGCACATCGGTCTTCATCTTCCCGACAGTACTGTTCAGGGCAATCAACTGCCTGTTTATGTTGCTTTCCCCAACGGTATCCGAATCAACCAGCACCAGATTACCCACACCTGCACGGCACAGCATCTCCGCAGCATAGGCACCCACACCGCCAAGCCCAACTACCATAACCCTCTTTCCTGCAAGGGCATTGAGGGTCTGTTCACCCAACAGAATTGCTGTCCTCTCCTGCCACCTCTCCATTACTGCCTCTCCAATCTTTTTGCCTCATCCCAGATGGCATCCATCTCCTGCAGGGTCATATCACGCAAATTCCTCCCCTCACGGATTGTATGCTCCTCAAGATATGTGAACCTGCTGCGGAATTTCTTGCAGGTGGCCTCAAGGGCAGTATCCGGATTGAGGTCATAAAGCCTTGCCGCATTTATTATTGAGAACATAAGGTCTCCCAACTCCTTCTCAGCCAAATCCCTGTATTTATCCTCCCCAAGGTTATCCTTTTCTCCCGACAGTTTTTTCAGTTCAACCTCCAGTTCCCCTACCTCTTCCTTAACCTTCTCCCACACATCCTCCTTGTTGGCCCAGTCGAACCCCACAGCACGCGCCTTGTCCTGCATCCTGTATGCCTTAATAACAGCCGGAAGGCTCTCAGGTACACCGCTGAGTATCCTCTTGTTGCCGTCCTTCTCCTTGGTCTTCAACTGTTCCCAGTTCTGGAGCACCTGCTCCGCATCCTTCACCTTCTCTGTAGAGAACACGTGCGGATGGCGGTAGATGAGTTTGTCACACATCTTGTCCATAACCTCCACAACATCAAACTTGCCCTGCTCCTTTGCAATAAGGGAGTAGAACACTATATGCATCATAATGTCACCCAACTCCTTGCACACATTGGGCATATCATTGTCAAGAATTGCATCGCTGAGTTCATATGTCTCCTCTATTGTGAGGGGCCTTATGCTCTCTATTGTCTGTTTGCGGTCCCAAGGGCATTTTTCCCTCAGTTCATCCATTACATCAAGAACTCTGGCAAATGCCTCAAGTTCCCTGGTCCTGTCCTTTTTCATTATCTGTAGAATTTTATCATTACTTCAACATTTGTCTCAACCCCCTCAACCTTTGCAAAATTGCCGCGGTTTATGGCAAACTCCAGCAATCCCGCCCAATTGAAGAGGGCAATATCCATTCCGCTCTCCACATCGGTGTAACAGTTATGTATCATATCCAGCACAAGACGGGGCCCCCCCACATAAATTTCAAACTCCGGATCATCCTCATTCCTGGAGCGCCACATCATATACCCTCTGGCAAATGTCTCCCTGGATATGTTTGTTATTGCATTGCCGTATGAATCAACATAAACCACCTTCCCTATTATGCGGTCTTCCAGCACTGTGGGCATTCCTCCGGCAACGCTCCTCAGGCCGCACACCTGCAGTTCCGATGCAAAGGTCCCCCTGCATATTGCAGATACTGCACGGGCAAAAAGTTCACTTGCCATAAATGTGGAAAATTTGTCGGGAAGAGGGATTTCATACCCCACTGCCTCCCCTTTCTCTATTGCTGCAGGGGATGCCAGAAGGGAAAACCTTCCGTCATTGGGGGTTACAAACCAATGCCCTGCGTACTGTACAGCCACCATCCCCACACCCTCCACAGGCTCGCTGTCCACTGCCATAAGGTGGATTGACCCTTTTGGGAAACTCCTGAAGGAATTCCTTAAGATGAAGCACCCTTGCGGGATGTTGAAGGGTTCCACAGAGGAGCAGAGATTCTCCACGTGGAGGTCTCCAGGGGCATAATTTCCCGCCTTGCCTTCTGCAAACAACGAAAGGAGCCTCCCCTTGAGTACGGGAAGGTAATATGAGGAGTCTTTCCAATCGCTTGTGACTGTAACTATAGGCATAACAGCGCAAAGTTATGAACTTTTAGAGCAAAAGTTTTTATCTTTGTATGTTTTTCAGAAACTTTAACATAACAAAATAACTAAAATGCACGCAAACATTAAATTTATCAGCGCAGACGAGGCTGTAAAGTATGTTCAGTCAGGTGACCATATCCATTTCAGCAGCGTTGCAAGTGCACCTAAAGTGCTTATAGACGCACTTTGCCGCAGAGGTGACAATGGTGAGCTAAAGGATGTAAGAATCCACCACCTCCATACTGAGGGTGAGGCTCCATACACAGATGCAAAATATGAGGGAATCTTCTTCCACCAGGCATTCTTTGTAGGAGGTAACGTAAGAAAGAGCGTTCAGGCAGGATACGCAGACTACATTCCAATCTTCTTGAGCGAGACCCAGAAACTTTACCGCAGCGGTGTCCTTCCTTGTGACGTTGCAATGATCCAGGTTTCAACCCCTGACAAACACGGTTATGTTTCACTCGGTACTTCAGTAGATGCTACACTTGCAGCAATTGAGTGCGCAAGAGTGGTAATTGCAGTAGTGAACAAGAACGTACCACGTTCATTCGGTGATGCAATGATTCCGCTCAGCATGATAGACCACTTTGTAGAGCACGATTCAATCCTTGAGCCTGCACACTTTGCTGCACCATCAGAGATTGAGACTGCAATAGGTAAACACTGTGCTGCCCTTATTGAAGACGGTGCAACCCTTCAGATGGGTATCGGCGCAATTCCTAACGCAGTACTTGCACAGTTGGGCAACCACAAGAACCTTGGTATCCACACAGAGATGTTCGCAGACGGCGTACTTCCTTTGGTAGAGAAAGGTGTTATAAACGGTGCCAACAAGGCTATTGACAAAGGCAAGATGGTTTCTACATTCCTTATGGGTTCACAAACCTGCTACGACTTCATTGATGACAACCCAATGGTTGCAATGATGGATGTAGGATACACCAACAACCCGTTTGTAATTGCAAAGAACCCTAAAGTTACCGCAATCAACTCTGCCCTTCAGGTAGACCTTACAGGTCAGGTTTGTGCAGACTCACTTGGTACAAAATTCTACTCAGGTGTAGGCGGACAGATTGACTTCATCTACGGAGCTTCAATGTCTGAGGGCGGTAAAGCAATCATCGCAATGCCGGCTGTAACAAACAAAGGCATAAGCAAGATTGCCCCTATCCTTACCCCTGGTGCAGGTGTAGTTACCACAAGAAACCACATCCACTGGTTTGTAACTGAGTACGGTGCTGTAAACCTTTACGGAAAATCACTTCAGGAGAGGGCAAAACTTATGATCAGCATTGCTCATCCGGATGCTCGTGAGGAGTTGGACAAAGCCGCATTCGAGAGATTCGGTTCACACTTCCACTTCGTTGTAAAATAAGACAACGCAATATGCAACAAATAAGGGCGGCCCTTTTGGTCCGCCCTTAATTTTTATCCTTCAGTAATTGTCAATATTCCTCCTCAGGCTCCACATACAGCCAGAATATAAGAGGCTGATAAGGGCCTATCTGGTCTGAACCGGAAGAACTGTATCCGTACTCAGAGTAGAACATTGTAAAAGCCTTGTCCCCGTAGTTCATCTCCATAAGTGCCATACAGAAACCTTTCACCAGCGAGTTGTCCTCAACCATCCTGTCAAGTTCCTCCGCATACATCACATCAAGTGCCGCATACTCGTTTGTAACGTCATAGATGCCATATTTCTTGGCTGTATCTGCAATGTTTGTATCAAATACCCATCCGTCAAGCAGCCTTCCCACATAACGTACCTTGATGGACTCATTGGTAAGGGTGTCTGTCCTGCCGCCGTCATGAAGTTTCTTGAAATAGAAATTGGATTTCAATGTATCAAGCCCAGGGTAATGGGTATTGGCATATGCCTTCATTGTATCCTGCTGCCAGGTAAGCATATTCTCCACAACTTCCTTCAGTTCTATCTCATAGATTGTGCTTACACTTGAGTTCATTGTCTCCTCCTGCCCTTCATAATAAGTGAGCCAGGGTGGAAGTACAAATGTTGCCTTTCCGCCAACCTGCATCTTGTGCATCACCTCTTCCATACCTGCAAAATTGGTACCCACTCCCAACTCAAAATATTTGGGACCGTAATAGTTGGATTTTGAATACCAGCCCAGCCTTTTGGCCAGTTCTGCACTTGTGGTTTCTGTATATACACCGCCCAGGGTCTTTTGACTATATTCAAAAAAGCCTGACTCAAGTTTGTTGAGGGTATCACCTGTCCCCTTTGTGCTCTCAAGCATTACAATGCCGCTGTCCCACCTCTGGGCCTGTGGATGGTTCACATCAACCCACGCATTAAGGATCCTCTCCTGTATTGCTCTGTCAGTCTCCTCCACTTCTTCCGCACAAGAGAACAGGGCCAAGGCCGCAACGGCCATCAAAACATATTTATTCATCAATTTTACCATAGGGCTGCAAATATACTAATTTTTAACAATCCCCTCTATCCACACTTCAAAAATAAGCGGTGACATTTTAGGGACATTATACACTATATCATTGTCATAACCATACTTTGCAGAGAATACAACCTCACACATTTCACCGGCCCTGGCCCCTACAAGCCCGTTGGCAAGCCCCGTTACCATATCCTTTGGCGAGAGGAGACACTCCTTCATATCCTCTTCCAGAAGGAAATTGTTTTCAAGTGCAACTGTTGTGTCATTGGTGGCAAAAAGTTTGCCCTTGCCGCTTGAGAACAGATAACCTGCATAATAGAATTTCACTGAATCGCCTGCAGCAAGGGAGTCAGCCCCTGTCCCCTCTATAAAGACAAGCCTGTTTGAGCCCCCGTTCCTGGCAATCCTCACATCCTTAAGTGATGAAATGTATTTGTCTATAGACTCTTCCTGTGTTACCAGCTGGTTCTTCCTGTCCTCTTTTGTACAGGCCACAGCCAAAACAAACACACACAATATATATAGTATCCTTTTCATCGTGCAATCAATATAGCAAAAGATATGCCTATTTTTCCTTTTCAATGAATTCTGCCAGAGATTTTACAAAGTACTCCTCCACCTCTGCAACAGGAATGAAGAGCCTTCCCCCGGCAGCCCTTTCGTGACCGCCCCCATTGAAATACCCTCTGGCAAGCCTGTTAACGGAGAAATCATCCTTCGACCTCAGGGAAACCCTCACAAACTCGTCCCCCTCAGTAAAGAATGCGGAAACCTTCACACTGCTTATGTTGAGCGCAAGATTCACAAACCCCTCCGAATCCCCGTCCTTGAAATTGAACTTCTCCTTTGTATCCTTGGTAAGCACCATCACAGCGGCACCATACTGCGGATACATCTTCATATTTGAACTGAGCATATGCCCCATAAGCCTCATTCTATCTTCCGAATACCCCCCGAACACCATCTTCTGCACCCACTCCTTGTCTACTCCAAGATCCATAAGTTCCCCTGCCATCATAAATGTTGAAGGGAGCACCGAGTTTGCAAAATTGTTGGTATCCGTCATCATACCTGTATACAAGGCAATTGCACTTTCAAGTGGCATATTGCCGCCACAAATGGGAAGCAGTCCCTTTATGGTCCAATATGCGAGTTCACAGGTTGAAGAAAGGTGGGGATAAGAATAAACCAGATCAAAAATTGTATCGGGCTGCGGATGATGGTCTATGAGCACCTTTGGTGCAGATGCTGAAGCAATCACATCGCCAAGGGAATCAATCCTCTTGAGGGAGTTGAAATCCATACATATAATGAGGTCTGCCCCTGAAACCGCACCGGCCACCGCCTCGGGCTGCTCGGAATTGCACAGCACAACCCCATCGGGATCAAGGAAATTAAGGAATTCAGGATACCTGTTCGGGACAACAGGTACAACACTCTTTCCCAGTCCGGCAAGGTAATGCATCATTCCCATAAGGGAACCTATGGAATCACCGTCGGGATTCACATGCCCCACCAGAACCACATTTCTCCTTCCCGACAAAATATGGGCCAACGCCCCAACATTCTCTATCTTATACACTCTAAAACTCAATTTAATGGGTGCAAAATTAAAAATATATTGCAAGGGAAAAATATATTTTTTACTTTTGTGCGATAAAAGGTAAATAAAATACACACATAAGATAACAATGAAAAAGATTTTCACATTCATCGTACTTCCATTGGTAATTGTAGCATTAGTTTACGCCATTTGGAACAGTGTTCAGGAACCTGTACAGTTCCAGAAAGACACAAAAGCAAGAGAAACAATTGCAATCCAGCGTCTTAAAGACATCCGTACACTTCAGGATGCGTTCAAAGGTGCAAACGGCCGCTTTACTGCAAGCATTGATTCTTTGATCAACTTCTACCACAATGACAGCATCAAGATCATCAGACAGATCGGTTCAATGGATGACTCTGCTGCAGTTGCAAACACTGAGGCTTTGAAGAAAAAGAACAGGAAAATTACCAACGAGCAGTTGTTGGAGTACTATGAGAAAGGTATGAACCTCGTACTTTCTATTGAGGTTGCAATTCCTGTGAAAGACACTTTGCTTAAGAGGGGTGATTTCAAACCTGAAGATCTCAAGACCATTCCTTTCTCAGGCAAACCTATCATCATGAATGCTCTTGTAAAACAGGTATCAGGTGTAGACGTTCCTTTGTTCGAGGCTTGCATGCCTTACGAGGACTACCTTGTAGGTTTGGACCGCCAGTACATCATCAACCTAAAATGTGAGGCTGAGGATATGGGCAGATACCCAGGTCTTAAAGTTGGTAGCGTAGACGCTCCTAACAACAACGCAGGTAACTGGGAGTAATTCCACTCCATTACACAATACAGGAACCGGTCCAATGGCCGGTTCTTTTTTTATGCTGTTTTTTTGTGTATCTTTGGAATTCCCAAACAACCACAGGGAACAATATGGAGAAGAAATACATTTTGTCTGAACTGTTTACCCTCATACCTGCGGAACATTACACGCCGCAGCAGGGAAAGGCTGCACTGCAGGAGCAGTTTGCACTACAGGGGGAATATGTCTATGGAAGATATGATTTTCCCAAGGCAAATGCTGTAGTGGCATATGCTGTACCGCAGGAAGAAGCAGACAAGAATGGCACAGAAGGAGAAATTCCATATCCGCTTGTAGTACGGATGCTGGAAGAGGCAATACAGATACCGCACTTCAACAAAGTGGTGTTCCACTACAGCACTGCAAAGAAAATCTCACACATTGTAATTGCAACAGGAGACGGGCTCAAACTTGCCAACTCATTTAAGGCAGACTCCTTTGAAAGTGCCCTCTACTTTCTCTTCCTCTCAATTCAGCAACTGCAGATGAACCCAAGGCAATGCATTGTAAGGGTATGTTCAGAAACCACGCAACAACAGGAAGAGACATTTGCAAGATTCTTTAACGGAATAGAAAAGGACAATCTGGAAGATATAATACAGAAATGAGGATAATAGGAGGAAATCTCAGGGGCAAGAACATCCTTCCCCCTGCCAACTACGGGGCAAGGCCCACAACAGACTTTGCAAAGGAGGGGCTTTTCAACATACTCATAAATGAATATGACATTGAAGACCTCACAGTGCTTGACCTTTTCTCGGGGACAGGCAGCATAAGCCTTGAGTTCGCCTCAAGAGGATGCAAAGATATAATAAGTGTGGAGATGAACCCGCTGCACGCCAAATTCATCAAACAGGTGGCAACAGCCTACAAGGTTAAAGGGATGCAGGTGGTAAGGCACAATGTATTCGACTTCCTGAACATCTGCACCAAAAAATTTGACATAATCTTTGCAGATCCCCCATATGCAATAGAAGGGCTTGACACCATTCCCGACAAAATATTTGAAAAAGAGCTTGTTCTCCCCCACGGATATCTGATTCTGGAGCATCCGGGAACATTCAATTTTGAGGAACACCCCTTCTTCGTAAAGGAAAGAAAATATGGAAATGTGCATTTTTCTTTCTTTAGGCCAAAATAATTTTGCAGAAACAAAAATTACTTCTATATTTGCAATCCCAAAACGGGAAAACAACTACTGGTGCGGTAGTTCAGTTTGGTTAGAATACCGGCCTGTCACGCCGGGGGTCGCGGGTTCGAGCCCCGTCCGCACCGCAGTAAACTATTTCAAATGCAAGTTGTAATCCTCAACATTGCAGCCTTTGAAAGGAAGACATACAGGATTGGTGCGGTAGTTCAGTTTGGTTAGAATACCGGCCTGTCACGCCGGGGGTCGCGGGTTCGAGCCCCGTCCGCACCGCAAAAAAGAGCAACTGTTACAGTTGCTCTTTTTTTATTTGTTTATTACATTTGTACCCCGTTGAAAAACATTACAAACAATATATGAAGACAAAATTCAGAATCCATCTCCTGCTCCTGTTTGTTGCTGGAGCATTGCTTGCAGGGTGTTCAAAAGACAGCACCACACCTGAAAACGGAAAAGAGGAGAACAAGCCTATACAGGTATCAAAAGACAACTCACTTACCAACTTCTCTTTCAAGAAAGACCAAAACACATCACTGGAATCCAACTGCAGCAGTACTGTAAACGGAGACCTCATTTATATAACCGTTCCAGACGGAGTTTCGCTGGCCACACTTGTACCTTCATTCAATGTACACGAAAAGGCGACCGTAAAGGCCGGAACCAATGCAATACAGAGCGGTTCATCAACTGTTGACTTCTCCAAAGCCGTTACAATTACCGTAACTGCAGAAAACGGTTCAAGCAGATCATACACCGTACTTGCAAAGAACGGAAACCAGCAGGTTGATGCCAAGATATACAGTTTTATGATTAAACACAATATCCCTGGCGTATCGGTTGCACTGAGCAAAGATGAGGAGATTGTATATACCGCAGCATACGGCTATGCAGACAAGGAGACCAAAGAGAGGGTTACATCAGACCATATGTTCAGATTGGCCAGCATGTCAAAACAGCACACTGCAATAGGTATAATGAAACTTGTGGAGCAGGGACACCTGAAACTTACAGATACAGTTTTTGGAAAAGAGGGTGTACTGTACAATGCATATGGCGACAATATGGGTTCCGACTGGAAAGCAATCACAATTGAACAGCTCCTTTCACATACAAGCGGTATCCTTACAGAGGGATTCTTTGGTGCCGGCAGTGCATTCAGCGGCAAGAACCTTGATGAAAGGATTGCCACCCTCCTCTCAAAGGGTGAAGTGAAATGGGCTCCTGGTGCAGTATATGAGTACAACAACAGCAACTTTGCAATTCTTGGCAAGGTTATAGAGGTTGTATCGGGGAAAAAATTCATGAAATTCCTAAAGGATGAAATCTATACTCCAAACGGAATTACCGGCATTGATGCAGGAAGCAATGACGGCCCTATAAAAGGAGAGGTAAGACACTACAGCCAGAACTCAGTAAACCCATACGACAACAATGTTGAGGCAGGAGTTGCAGCAGGCGGCGTAGTTGCATCCGCACCTGCACTGATGAAACTTATGGCACTCCTCGATTATGGCACAAAGGTTCCTGACATCTTCAAAAAAGAGACTCTCGACCGTATGTACACCCCTATAAATGTGGTTGATGAAGATGGTGACAAAGCTGACCAGTATTGCCTTGGATGGAGGACCAACTACAGCAACTATCCCGATTGGCCTGCTTTCCACGGAGGTACACTTGCCGGAGTGTGTCCAATCTGGGCAAGAAGTTATGACAATGTGAACGGTGTTATCCTATGCAACTCCCGCAGTTACAACCAGAGCATAGACAGCGACATCTGGCATATGCTTGAAGACCTTCAGGAAATGTACAGATAATACCCATTATAGACCAACCGAAAAATTACGCTTATGGAGAAAACTTTAAAACTCAACCCCAATCTTCTGGTTGCATCTCTTGGAAAACCGGCTGCAATGTTCACAAAAGAGGATATTATAAGGTATGTGTGCGAAAATGACATCCGTATAGTGAATTTTATGTATCCTGCAGCGGATGGCAGGCTGAAGACTCTGAATTTTGCAATAAACAATCTGGAGTATCTGGAGACCATCCTCACCTGCGGTGAACGTGTAGACGGTTCAAGCCTGTTCCCTTTCATTGAGGCCGGAAGCAGCGACCTCTATGTTGTACCCCGTTTCCGTACGGCATTTGCAGACCCTTTTGCAGAAATACCAACAATATCAATGCTGTGTTCTTTCTTCAACAAGGACGGTGAACAACTTGAAAGTTCTCCTGAATACACGCTGCACAAGGCCTGCAAGGCCTTTAAAGAGGTAACAGGAATGGAATTCCATGCAATGGGGGAACTTGAGTATTATGTAATTGCTCCTGATGAAGGGATGTTCCCGGCAACCGACCAGAAAGGATATCACGAGTCTGCCCCATATTCCAAATTTGCAGCATTCCGTACCCAATGTATGGCATATATCGCCCAGGCCGGCGGTCAGATAAAATATGGGCACTCAGAGGTTGGCAATTTTACCGTAGACGGTATGGTTTATGAACAGAATGAAATAGAGTTCCTTCCTGTAGCAGCCGAAGATGCTGCAGACCAACTTATGGTTGCCAAGTGGATTATCCGCAATCTTGCATACCAATATGGATATGATGTAACTTTTGCCCCTAAGATAACTACAGGCAAAGCTGGAAGCGGACTGCATATACATATGAAAATTGTGAAAGATGGAAAGAACCTAATGCTTGAGAATGGAACACTTTCCCAGACTGCCCGCAAGGCAATTGCCGGTATGATGGAACTTGCACCTTCAATCACAGCATTCGGCAATACCAATCCTATGTCATATTTCCGTCTTGTACCTCATCAGGAAGCCCCTACAAATGTATGCTGGGGAGACCGTAACCGTTCTGTACTTGTTCGTGTTCCCCTTGGATGGACTGCAAAATCCGATATGAGCAGTATTGTAAACCCTCTTGAGAAGGTTTCGCATTATGACACCACTCAAAAACAGACCGTAGAGATGCGCTCACCTGATGGTTCCGCAGACCTGTACCAGCTGATTGCAGGACTTGCAGTTGCCTGCCGCCACGGTTTTGAGATGGAGAATGCATTGGAACTGGCAGAAAAAACATATGTTAATGTAAATATCCACCAGAAAGAGCATGCAGACAAAGTACAAGGGCTTGCACAACTTCCCGACAGTTGTAGTGCATCCGCAGATTGTCTGGAAAAACAACGTGCCATATTTGAGAAATACAATGTTTTCTCACCGGCCATGATTGACGGAATAATTGCCAGGCTGCGTTCTTATAATGACTCCACCCTCCGCAAGGAAATTGACGGCAACAGCAGTGAAATGCTCAAACTTGTGAAAAAATACTTCCACTGCGGTTGACAAAATCCGGAAATAAAAAAAATGGCAGAGTGATTTAAAGTCACTCTGCCATTTTTTTTGAATAATTTCGTATATTTACAGAGATGAAAAAAATTTGGAGGAGCGTTGTTGCCGTATGGCATTTTTACAGGGACGGATTCCGGAAGATGACCTGGGGACGTCCGTTGTGGGGATTGATTATCCTTAAGGTAATAATCCTGTTTGCAGTTCTGAGACTATTCTTCTTCAAACCTGCAATGGCAGGGATGAGCGATGAGGAAAAGAGCGAACAAGTAGGCAACAGGCTTGTTGGAAATAACAGCAAAGACACTTTATACATCAAATAAACTTTAACACTATGGATGCAGTATTTTGGTCTAGGCTCCAGTTTGCCGTAACAGCCGGCTATCACTGGCTGTTTGTGCCGCTTACATTGGGACTTGCCATGATTATGGCAGTTATGGAGACAATCTATGTAGTAAAGAAAGATGAATTCTGGAAAAGGACAGCCCAGTTCTGGATGAAACTCTTTGCAATCAACTTTGCTGTAGGAATTGCTACAGGAATCATTCTGGAATTTGAGTTCGGAACCAACTGGAGCAACTACTCCTGGTTTGTAGGTGACATCTTTGGCGCTCCTCTTGCCATTGAGGGCATTCTGGCCTTCTTTATGGAGGCAACATTCTTTGCAGTGATGTTCTTCGGTTGGGAGAAGGTGAGCAAACGCTTCCACCTGATATCAACCTGGCTTACCGGAATAGGTGCATCAATTTCTGCATACTGGATACTTGTGGCAAATGCCTGGATGCAGCATCCGGTTGGAACCACTTTCAATCCAGACACCGTACGCAACGAGATGGCCTCTGTTGATGCTTTCTTTGAGGTTATCACCAACCCTGTTGCAGTAAGCAAATTCTTCCATTCGGTTACAAGCGGATGGGTTACAGGAGGTGTGTTTGTAGTTGGAATAAGCTGCTGGTACCTGCTGAGGAAAAGGGAGCAGAAGTTTGCCCTGGCAAGTATCCTTGTAGGCGGACTTGTGGGGCTGCTGGGTACTGGTGCCGTAATGTTGTCGGGAGACTCGTCGGGAATACATGCTGCAAAATACCAGCCTATGAAGCTGGCTGCCGCTGAGGGGCTTGAAAATGGAGGGCCGAAGGCTGCATTCAGCATTGTACCGGGTATTGAGATTCCTGGGATGCTTTCAATCCTTGCAACACACGATATTGACGGGGTTGTTCCGGGTATAAATGACATTATTGAGGGTTATACAGACAATGAGGGGAATGAGATTCCGTCTGTAGCACAAAAAATGGAGATGGGCAAGACTGCCCTGGCCGCTCTGGCACAGTACAGGGAGACAAAGGATACAGATTCACAGGCTGCTGCCCAGGCCCTTGCAGTGCTTGAAGAGAACATGCAGTATATGGGATACGGCTACCTTGAGAAACCTGAGGATGTGGTTCCTCCTGTAGGCCTGGTATACTGGGCATTCCGTGCTATGGTAGGGCTGGGTTCTTTCCTTGCTTTGGTTATGTTGCTTGCCGTATGGTTTGCATATAAGGAGAAACTTCCAAAAATGGAGTGGCTGCTGTGGACTGCACTGCTTTCAATTCCATTGGTTTACCTGTGCGGGCAGGCCGGATGGATTGTGGCTGAGGTTGGACGCCAGCCTTGGACAATACAGGGGCTGCTGCCTGTAGGAGTTGCCATTTCAGACGTTAGTGTTGCTGCAGTAAAAACAACTTTCTTTGTATTTGTTGCAGTCTTTGCACTGTTCCTTGCAATTGAGATAAGGATTATGGTTGGTGCAATAAAGAAAGGGCCGGAGATTGATGAGATAAAGAATGTTTAACCTAAAAAACCATTATTATGTCATATACATTTCTACAGAATTATTGGTGGTGCCTTATAGCCCTTCTGGGCGGATTGCTGGTATTCCTGATGTTTGTACAGGGTGCCAACCTGCACCTGGTCAACAGATCGTTGTCTGATTTGCAGAAACGTATGGTGGTGAACTCTACCGGACGCAAATGGGAACTTGCATTTACCACTCTGGTTACTTTTGGAGGTGCATTCTTTGCATCGTTCCCACTTTTCTACAGTACCAGTTTCGGCGGTGCGTATTGGGTTTGGATGCTTCTGCTTATAACGTTTGTATTTCAGGCCGTTTCATACGAATTCCTGCACAAGAAGGAGAACCTGCTTGGTGTAAAGGGATTCCGTACAGCCCTTGTGGCAAACGGATTCCTGGCACCCCTTATTGTGGGTACAGCAGTAGGCACATTCTTTACAGGGTCTGATTTTACAGTTAACAAGACTGCCATTATGGATATGGCCGCCCCTGTAATAAGCACCTGGGGCAGCAGCTGGAGAGGACTTGAAGCCCTTGCCCAGCCTCACGCAGTGCTCCTCGGACTTACATTGGTTGGACTCACTACCATTCTGGGAGCACAATATCTGATCAACAATATAGAGGATGCAGACCTTGAGAATAAAATGCGCAAAACAATAAAGATTGCCGCAGTACCGTTCCTTGTATGCTTCCTTGCGTGGGCAGGAATCCTGCTTTGCAGGGAGGGTTTTGCAGTTGATGCAGCAGGTACAGTTTCTATGGAGAAATTCAAATATCTGCATAACCTGCTTCAGATGCCTGTTGTTCTGGGAATGCTGCTTGTTGGTGTTGTGCTGGTGCTTGCAAGCATCTGGACAGGTGGTTTCACTTCAAGCCGCAAAGCAATCTGGGCCGGCGGTGCGGGAACTGTGCTTGTAGTTATGAGCGTATTCTTCCTTGCCGGATTCAATGGAACCGCGTATTACCCTTCATACGCAGACCTGCAGAGTTCACTCACTCTGGCAAACAGTTCTTCAAGCCAGTTTACCCTGCTTGTGATGTCTTGCGTATCTTTGCTTATACCATTTGTGCTGGCATATATAGTTTATGCCTGGAGGCAGATGGATAAGAAGATGATTACAGAGGCGGAGATGAAGGACAGCCAGATAAAATATTGATTTTTTAAGGCCGGCCGGGAGCCGCACCCTGCGTGAGCAGTTAAAAAAGAAGTACAGGTTATTGCAGCCTGTACTTCTTTATTTTTATCATGCTCAAAGCAACGAAAGCCTCGGCCTGCGGAGCAAGTCCGCTCTCCGGAATTATCTTAAGTCCATATTCACTTTCCGGTGAATCCATAATGGCAAGATGGAGGCATCCGTTTTCAACAGCCTGTCCAATATCCTGGGCTGCGGCCATTACAAAAGAGAGTTTTACATTTGGAAAACGCTCCGCAAACTCCTGCACCACCGCATCAAAAAGCTTCTTTGCAGCAATGCCGTCTGCACCTATCTTAAGTTCACCTGAAACCGCAGTTTTGAAGAGATCCATCTCACATTTGAGAATCTCATACTGCTCAATTATCTTTTCTGCATACTCCCTGAAAAGAATACCCTCCGGAGTAAGTGCTATGCGCCCCCCTTGTCTGTTGAAAAGCTGCACCTTATAATTGTTTTCCAGTTCCTGTACGTGTTTGGTTATTGCAGGCTGGGATATAAGAAGTTCTTTTGATGCCTTTGTAAAACTCAAGTTGGCGGCAACCGCAAGAAAGACCCTTAGTCTGAAATCCATATATATAATTTATTTAGAAAACACTTATTCCCAACTCTGTTGTAAAATCTGCCAGAGTTGCTATACCCCTGGTTGAATTGCCATATCTGTTAAGTTCCGGACTCCATACCGCAATGGAGAGTCTGCCCGGAATTACAGCTACAATTCCCCCTCCCACTCCGCTCTTTCCCGGCATTCCTACCTTATAGGCAAAATCACCGCTCTCATCATACAGTCCGCAAGTGAGCATAAGTGCATTTATACGCTTGGTATCTCTGGTGCTTACAACCCTCTCTCCATTCAACGGATTAATGCCGCCATTGGCAAGAAAGAGAAAAGACTGGGCCAGTTGTGCTGTATTCATCTCAATGCTGCAGTGGTTGCAATAGGTTCTGAACACGTGGCTCACCTTTCCGTTAAAGTTTCCGAAACTCTTCATAAGATGTGCCAGAGCCTTGTTCCTCTCCCCTGTGGCATATTCACTATCTGCAACCTCCTTATTGAAATCTATGTCTGCAGAACCTGCAAGTTCCCTTACATACAGCAACAGCCTTTCATTAAGATTGGGCACCTTTTCAAGCAATTTGTCTGTAATTACCAGAGCACCCGCATTAATGAACGGATTGCGCGGAATCCCCTTTTCATACTCAAGCTGAACAAGAGAATTGAAAGGGCTTCCCGACGGCTCTTTACCTACACTCTGCCACAATTCCTCCCCGACCAATGGTGCAAGCAAAGAAAAAGTAAGAACCTTTGATATGCTTTGAATGGAGAATTTCTCTGTATAGTCTCCAATATTAAACTTCTCTCCCTCTACAGTACAGACTGAAATTGCATATTTATGTGGAGAAACCTTTGCAAGGGGCGGGATATAGTCTGCCACCTTGCCGGCTCCCTCCATAGGGAGATAATTTTCATAAATTGTTTTTATAATATTTTCCACTGCATTTGCCATTTTTTTTAACTTTAATTCCAAATGGCGTTTCAAATTTAAATAAAATTTCAAAATCTGCGCAAATAATGTATTTAAATGCAGACAGTTGGGGCAAAAAAAATTATAACACCCTATACTATTTTTTTTTACATTTGCCTTGCTGTGGTACTTTACGCCGGCATACAAATAACTGAATACTACTAAAAATAACAAAATGGAAGAGAAGAAAACAGCCATCGGCTCCAAAATAAGAGGCATAAGAGAGCAGAAAAACATTGCATTGGAGGATATGGCAAAAATGAGCGGTCTGAATGAGCAATACCTTGGTGCAATTGAGGCGGACCAGCAGGTTCCGTCAATTGGAGAACTTATTAAAATTGTGCGTGTACTGGGTGTAAGGGTTGGTACCATCCTGGATGACTTCTCAAATGAAGGGCCTGTAGTATCACGCGCAAAAGAGCGCGAGGAAAATCCTGTTATGAGGGGAAAAGTTGGGACCTGCAGCCCGATGAGTTATTTCAGTCTGTCGAGCAAGAAACAGGACAGACATATGGAGACATATATTGTTGACCTTCATTATACAGAAGGACATAAGGAACTCTCATCGCACGAGGGTGAGGAGTTCATGTATGTATTGGAAGGTGAAGTGGAAGTAAGGTACGGGAAAGAGGTCTACATTCTATATCCTGGTGACACAATCCACTATGATTCAATAGTACCTCACCTTGTATTGCCTCGCAGTACTGAGGGGGCAAAGACATTGGCAGTGATTTATATACCCGTTTAAAGTGCAGTTATGGAGACTTTACCATTGTTTGAAAGGACCATTGGAGAGTGGATTGAAAAATGGGCTGCTGAGACTCCCGATAAAGAGGCCATAGTATATTCCGACAGGAACCTGAGGTTCACTTATGCACAACTGAACGAAAGGGTTGACAATCTGGCCAAAGGTTTTATGGAGATTGGTGTAAAGAAGGGTTCCAATGTGGGAATCTGGGCAACCAATGTCCCGGACTGGCTTACAGTTCTGTATGCCTGCGCCAAACTTGGTGCGGTAGCAGTTACCGTAAATACAAACTACAAGCAGTCTGAACTGGAGTATGTATGCCAGAACTCGGATATGCACACCTTGTGCATCATAGACCGCGACCGCACAAGTGATTTTGTGGGGATGGTATACACTATGCTCCCAGAACTTAAGACCTGCCAGAGGGGACACCTTAAGAGTGAAAGGTTCCCTGTAATGAAGAATGTTGTGTTCATAGGTCAGGAGAAATACAGGGGAATGTACAATATTCCCGAACTGCTGCTCCTTGGAAAGAACAGTTTGAGGGAGGAGGAATACGTAGGGATAAAGAAGAGTGTGAGTTGCCACGATGTAGTGAACATGCAGTATACAAGCGGTACTACAGGGTTCCCAAAAGGTGTTATGCTCTCACACCATAACATTACCAACAACGGGTTCCTTACCGGTGAGCATATGAAGTTCACTGCTGATGACAAACTCTGCGTATGTGTGCCACTGTTCCACTGCTTTGGAGTGGTGCTGGCCACAATGAATGTGATCACCCACGGCTGCACAGAGGTTATGGTAGAGAAGTTTGATCCGCTTGTAACCCTGGCATCAATTCATAAGGAGAGGTGCACATCTGTTTATGGTGTCCCTACAATGTTCATTGCAGAGTTGAACCACCCTATGTTTGATATGTTCGACCTCTCTTCTTTGAGGGTTGGAATTATGGCAGGTGCATTGTGCCCTATTGAACTTATGAGGCAGGTGGAGGAGAAAATGTATATGAAGGTTACCAGTGTGTACGGACTTACAGAGGCTTCTCCAGGTATGACCCATACCCGTGTTGAGCAGAGTTTTGAGGAGAGGTGCACCACTGTGGGATATGAATTTGAGCATACAGAGGTGGCTGTACTGGATCCTGAAACTGGCGAAGAGTGTCCTGTTGGTGTTCAGGGCGAGTTGTGCAACCGCGGCTACAACACAATGAAAGGATACTACAAGAACCCGCAGGCTACAGCAGAGACAATTGATGCCAACGGCTGGTTGCATTCGGGTGATTTGGGAATAAAGGATGAGAACGGCAACTACAGGATTACGGGACGTATAAAGGATATGATAATCCGTGGAGGCGAGAACATATATCCGCGTGAGATAGAGGAGTTCCTGTATAAGTTCCCCGGCATTAAGGATGTGCAGGTGGCAGGTATCCCATCAAAGAAATACGGCGAGGAAGTTGGTGCATTCATAATTCCTCAGGAGGATGCAGACCTTCACGAGAGCGACATAAAGGAGTTCTGCAAAGGTAAGATAGCCCATTACAAGATTCCTAAATACGTATTGTTTGTAGAAGGCTTCCCGCTCACCGGCAGCGGCAAGATACAGAAGTTCAAACTCAAGGATGTTGGACTGGAGATGCTCAAAGCCCAGGGGGTAGAGGTAATATAATTTGAAGCGCACCGCTCCGGTGCGCTTTTTTTATGCAGGGCAGGTAAGATTGTCCTTGCAACAGGCCGGAAACCGGGACATTTTTCGGGGCAACCGTCCTCTTCTATTCTGCTGATTATCTTCATATTGCCGGCGCAACTGGGGGCAACCGCCCTGGGGCCTAATAAATTTGCCGTTTATTTGGGTAAATTTGTATGCAGTGGAATTTTTATCTGATGGAACAGGCCGTAAACAATGCAATGGATTCTTTGGGCACCCTTATGGTATACCGGTATGAACTGGATGCCGTGGTGGTGAAACTGGAGAGCGCCCAGAGGAGCAACACAATTCTGGCAATTGTGCTGCTGGGCACTGTTGTGGTATGTGCTGCGGCTGCAGTATATTTCCTCAGGCGCTACAGGGAGAAGATGCGCAGCGGAAAACTCTCCAACAGGCTGCTGCATCAGCAGGCTGCCGCAATGCCAATCTTCACCGACAGGGTAAACAAACTGAGTGCTAAAGGGATAAAGTTGTCGGGAAAATTATATGAAGAATTCCAGGCTGCCATTGATGATGTGAAGAAAAACTCCAAAGAGGGGTTTGTGGAGATTGTGAATGATGCCGATTTTGCACGGCAGTACCCGTTCCTGAAGGATTTTCCAAACCTGGGGGTACAGGAGAAGATTGTCCTCATTCTGGTGGAGGAAGGTTTTTCCACCAGGGAGATTGCCCTCCACCTGGGAATTTCAGACAACGGGGTAAGGGCCATAAAGACCAAGA
This sequence comes from Bacteroidales bacterium, assembly GCA_017625535.1. Classification (GTDB taxonomy): domain Bacteria; phylum Bacteroidota; class Bacteroidia; order Bacteroidales; family UBA932; genus Egerieousia. The sequence continues at coordinate 126,248 of JAGAKR010000008.1, forward strand.
TAAGGGGCAAACTGAAAGAGATGCCTCTATACGGGAAATACAGCAAGAAATTGAAAATCCTAAATACCAAATAGATATGGGAAGAGTTACAAAATATGCCGTTCTGCTGTGCGCTCTTCTGATTGGATTGGCCGCCAATGCACAGGAGCAAAGGAAAGCTCCTGCATACGACACCATTCCTATAGGGTTGCAAAATATGTTTGACAAACCTCTCACTTTCAGGGGGGAATCTATAGTTAATTTTACAAAATGGTGCTTTAACCAGATAGAGTACCCTGAAGAGGCACTCCTGCACAAAATAAGCGGGCGGGTTACCCTGCAGTTCATAATTGATACGGCAGGCATTGTATCTGATGTAAAGGTTGTGCGGAGCGCACATCCGCTGTTGGACAACGAGGCTGTGAGGGTAGTCTCCTCCTCCCCTGCCTGGGATCCTGTAACTGTAAAGGGGCGGAAAGCCAATGTAAGATTTACATTCCCGGTAGTATTTGGCATTTCAAAGAAAGAGGATGACACTTCCATAGTGCACGCAAAATTCAGCCACAAAGGGCACACAGATTTTATGAGTTGGGTTGCAGAAAATATTGAGTACCCCAAAGAGGCCGCAAAGAGAGGGTTCAACGGAAAGGTTGCCGTTGCATTTGACGTTTCGGCTGAAGGATACGTGGAAAACGCAAGGGTACTTACGGGTGCCGCCTATATGGGAGGGAGCACTGCCAGTTCCGGCAGCAAACTGAAGAGTGCAACAGAAAATGCCCTGGCCGCCACCCTTGATGCCGAGGCCGTAAGGGTTGTATCCGCCTCACCCCGCTGGATCCCCGCAATGAAAGACGGCTTCCCCATTAAAGTATCCTATAACGTACTGGTTGTGTTCCAGACAGAATAAAACATTTTAAGCATATGAAAAGACTGATGGCAGCACTTGCAGGAATCCTGATTCTGGCTTCCTGCTCACAGCAGCGCAAAGAGGCGCAGACAATAAACATAGAAGAGAACCACGCAGAGGGGATAGATGTTGAAATGCTCCTGGGTCAAGGAGTGAAATATATCACGCTTGACACAGCATCCAATGTACCTTTGATTGGGAGAATCCAGAAGGCAATAATCCAGGACAGCTACATATACATTTCAGACTACAAATCTGTACACAGTTTCAACCTCAACGGCAAATACCTCACCTCACTGAGCAAAAGCGGCAGGGGGAGCGGCGAATATATGAGCATAGCGGACTTTTGCGTACAGGACGGAACAGTTTACCTGTACAACAACCACAAGAAACTTATGGCCTACAATATGCAAGGTGAATGCCTCAACTCTACAGAACTGGACTTCTACCCCGCATCCATAACAATTTTGCCGGAAGGGAACCTTCTCCTCACATCCGCATACCAGTCAGATGCAGACAAATTCCATATCTTAAGCGCCAAAACACTCCAGAGGGAGAGAACATTCTTCCCGATAGACAAGGCCCAAATAACCTGGCGCCACTTTATGGGACAGCACAACTTCTACCGGATGGAAGAGGAACTCCTGTTCCACGAACCCATGAACGACACAATATATACCGTACAACACAATACTCTTGTTCCAAAATACATCCTTAACCTGTACGGGGAAAATGCCCCTGCCAAATTCTACAGCAAAGAATACCACGATGTAATGGAGATAATGATGGAGGCTGCTTCAAACGGTTACGCTATGGGGACACCGGAATTTGCAGAATTCCCTGATGCCATTGTATTCACCTATAAAGATGCAGAAAAATACCGGTTGTGCGTATACAGCAAACAATACAAGACCGCCCTGCAATCAGACACAATAAGATTCAAAGCCCTGCAATACAGGGAATCACTGGAAAACTGCATATTCTCATTCAACGGCACCCAACACCAGGCAATCATATTCCATGGAGCACAAATCCCTGAAAAAACAAAAGCAGCGGTTCTGGGAGTGGATGCAGATTATGATGATATAGTAATTTGTTTCAAATAGATTCCGCCAGTCATCACACAGGCAAGAGGTTAGGAATGCTTAACCCCTCCACAAGGCGCACAAAGCCTTTCCTAGCTAATCCAACTCTCTCATCCTCTTGGGCAACTCCCGGCAAACGGGGAGCACTTCTTCGCCAAGGTGGACTGAGGTTATTTCATTACCCACTAAAAACAGAAAATCTTAACAAACTTTTTCTTTTTTTGGACAGGTATCTGTGATATTTTTCGCATCTTGCAACAGTTACAAAATAATTAACCAGTGGGACGATTGAGGAGGATGCAAAGGTTAGTGTGCAGACTTTAAAAGAGTCACACACAAAGCCTTAGTATTATGAAGAGTGATTGTTTGAATTTTGTTGAAGAACCAAAAATCCTGTATCCTCAGAAAAAAAGTGTAAGCAAGTATGTAAGTCTGTTATCAGATTATGGTTTCAAGTACGTTTTTGGCAAAATTGCCAATAAAGAGATTATAATTGCTTTTCTCAACGAAGTTATTCCCGACAGAGTAATAGTTGATATAGAGCAACTGAGAAATGAGCATCTGCCATACTTGAAGGGTGGAAAGAAAAGCCGGTTTGACCTTTACTGCAAAACCGACGACGGATCAAGGGTGATAATAGAGATGCAGAACCAGGAGGAGGCTGATTTTGTTGACAGGGCAATATACTACAGCACATTCCCCGTACAGGATCAGGTGGAGGAGGGGCAAGAGAACTACCTGTTTGCACCAATTTACTCAATAAGCATTCTGAATTTCAATTTGGATGAAATGAAGGGTGAACCATGGGTAAAATCCACATTCAGGCTGAAGGAATTGGAAACAGGCAAAATACTCTCAAACAAGTACACATTCATATTCATTGAACTTAAGAAGTTCAACAAGACATTGGCCGAGATAGAACAAGAAAACATCCTTGAACGTTTCTACTTCTGCCTGCGCTATATGGAATACTTGGAAGAACGTCCGGTTGAACTGCAGCAGGAGATATTCCAGAAACTCTTTATTGCTGCCAATATAGCAGCAATGAGCAAGCAAGAATTTAAAGAATACCAGGAAACTATGAAAACTGAACGCGACATAAACAGCATCAAATGGACTGCTGAAATAAGGGGAATGGAGCGTGGAATGAAGGAAGGGATGGAGAAGGGGATGGAGAAGGGGATGGAGAAAGGCATAGAAAAGGGCAAACAAGAACAAACCATTATCTTTGCAATGAACCTCAAGGCTGATGGTTTCCCTTCTGAGACTATTGCCAAGTACACAGGTCTGAGCGTGGATCAGATTGAGATGCTATAGCCGGAACTTTATTATCATAAGCGAGTTGCTGTCTTCTGCCATGGCAAAAGAAATCACTTCCGGTATTTCCGGGAAACGGGAAGCACTTCTTCGCCAAGGTGGACAGTGGTAGTTTCCCAACCGGTAACGGCATCTTTGTTTACAAGGAATGAGCGGTGGATACGCTCAAAGCGGGGACCAAGGAGGGCCTCCCAACGGGAGATGTTCATCTTGGTCCTGTAGGATTCCCCGTCACAGCACCTCACCCATACTTCCGTATCATTGGATTCTATATATCTTATTTGGGAAACGGGCAGGGACACCTTTTTCCGCTCAGAAATGAACTCCACATCATCCTCACCGGCATCATCTTCGGCCACTGCCGCAAGAATCCTCTTCTCCAGTACCCTGAACAGAAGGCAGAAGGAGGCAATGAGGAGCAGCAGCAGTACAGGGTTAAGCATAAATATGCTCCCGACAGAGTATTTCCCCAGATACCACCCGCATAGAGCCATTCCAAGGTAAGCGGCAGCCAGAACTGCTCCGCAAAGGCAAAGCGAATGCTTGAACCCTTTCCAGAAATTTTCAAATGCCAGCTGCCAGTGCATATGGTTCCCCAGCAGATATGTGGTGGATTTCAAAGGATATGAAATTCCCGACAAAGATTACCTGGAGAAGAGTCCTGGAGAAATCCAGAAAATACACAACAGCCGCACCGTTGCCACAAGGGTGGACAACCTCACAGACTCCCCACAATACCTGTCATTTTCATACTGGCTCATGCACCCGGACAAGGAACAGGAAACCCGTTATGTGCTCTTCAACAAACGGACCGGAGAGAGTGTGAACATACATAATGGAAACCTCTTCCCTATAAGGGATGTATGTGGAGAGTTGTTTGTTTCCCTGATGGAAAATACAGGAGAAACCGCCCAAGACAACGGGGAAAACCCGGTTGTAGTGATGTGGGGACTTTGAACCCACACCGAAACATTCTTTGCATAACCGTTTGATTTACAGCAGCAGGAAGGCGAAACAGCCGCAGATTTGGTGCATCGTGGGGATGGGTGGCTGAATGGAGGGAGAAAAAAGGGTAACTTGGCAATGGAAATAAAGATGCCGGTTATGAGAAATTTTACAGCAAAGATGATTGCAGCGGTGGCTATGTTGTATGTAGCTGCAGGGTGCTCAACAAATGAAGCACAATTCCCCAAATCTCTGGAATATTACATAGGGAACGCCCAGCAGTTGGAGGGTGAAAGGCTTCCTGCAGAATATATGACAAAATTCTCTTTTGGATGTTTCTATACCCCAAGCGGCTTCATTGGTGAAATGGAACTGGAAAACAAAAAGCTCATCCATTTTGCAGACCTTGAAACTGGTGAGGTTATCCTTTCTGCCGTCTCTAAAGGAAGAGGCCCCAATGAAATGATTATAGGTCCGTCCATCCCAAGGATGGACCTTTGCGGAAACAACCTGTATGCCAATGATATTATGGGTGAAAAAGTTCTGAAGATTTCCCTGGAGCCCGATACCCTTATTGTTGGAGAATATTTCAAGCACCAGTTCAACGGATCAGTTTTTGCGGTAAACATGAAGGCTGTTTCAGACTCCCTGTTTGTATTTTTTATAGGGACACCCACAGGAGGGCACCTGGCTCTTACAGACAATACCGGCAAAGTGGTTGACACCCTCAATTATCCGGTATTGGATGATCCGCTGCTGGCAACGGACAACCAGGTAAACTTTAATGTATCAATTGCCCTCTCCCCTTGCGGCAACTGGATGTTTGTATGCAACAAAAGGTACAACAACATAAGGAAGTACAGTATTTCCGGGAACAGGATAACCCTGGTTGAAACTTACAACCTTACTGAACCAAGATATACCATAGTGAAAGGGCGTGACAAAATGGAAGATGACAACGTACTTATGAACGCCGGTCTGTATGCGGGGGAGAAATATATCTATTTGCGGGCGGCTCCCGAGACATATAAAGACTACAAGGAGAGGATTAAAATGGAAGAGGCTTCAGGAAGGACCGGCTGGGGAGAACCAAGGACAAATACATATATCCTTGTGTTTGACTACGAGTTCAACCTTATAAAATCATACGTAACTGAAGGATGGTTCTCTGAAATTACACTCACACCAGATCCTGCATTCATATATTTACCAGATAATGAAAACCATTGTCTGGTAAAATACACACTCCCTGGGCTGGAGTAATTCCCCAAATGTTATATTTGTAAAGAATATTCAGTGCATGGACCCAATTTATACAGATACCCTCAAGACTCTGATGGTCTACAAATACGAACTGGAAGCCGCTGTGGTGGAATTGGAGCGCATTTCGCACCACAATACAATCCTGTACTGCATAATTGCGGCACTCATTGCCGGTGCAGTTATAGGGGCATATTGGCTGGGGAGAATACACAGCAGGAGGCTCAATGCAGAGAAATTCGCAAACAGGCTCCTCATCAAACATGCGGAGAACCTTCCTCTGCTGGCCAATGAGGTAAACAAGATATCGGGAAAAAACATAAAACTCTCCGAGACAATGTATGATGAACTGCAGGGGGCAATAACAAAGGCCAAGGCGGGGAGCAGGAGCGGCATTGTGGAGGTTGTGAATGATTCTGAATTCATACGCACCTACCCTTTCATAAAGGGGCTGGACTTCCTCTCTCCGCAGGAGAAACTGGTGCTCATACTAACAGAAGAGGGGCATCCGGTGCAGGAAATTGCATTGTACACCGGTGGATCGGACTCCTCCGTAAGGGCAATGAAATCGCGCATAAGAACCAAGATTGAACAGGCAGAGAACATATCTCCCAATTACCTTAAGTTGAAAATCTTCAAAAAAAGCCAGATATGAAAAGAGTCCTCTATATTATATATACCATTGCCACAATCATCTTGTGCTGCACAGGCTGCGGCCAACACCCAAAAGAGGATGCCAGAGTTTTCTATGCTATAGTTGAGGAAAAACCGAGGTTTCTGGATGGCGAGCCAAACACTTTTGTCCAATGGGTAAATTCCATGCTCAGATTTCCACAGGAGGCATTGAAAAAAAACATCACCGGCAAAGTTACCGTAAGTTTTACCATAGCCAAGGACGGACGCATTACAAATGTGAAGATTCGGGAGAGTTCAGATCCCATATTTGACAAAGAAGTTTTGCGTGTAATCTCAAAGGCCCCAAAATGGACACCGGGAAAATCTGGAGGAAAACCTGTGGATGTTGAATATATCTTCCCGATAGTATTTGACAACAGGAAGGCAGTTGTACCCGATGCCGACCCTGCCGTAAAGCCTGCGGAATTCGTCTCCCCGGACACCGGAAAAAGCGGCCCTGTAGAGTTTACCAAATGGTATTTCTACCGCGTGGAATACCCTGAAAAGGCAAAAGATGAGGGGATAATGGGGCGTGGCAGGATAGCATTTGAAATAACTGAAACGGGAGAACTTGAAAACATAAGGGTAGTGCAGGGAATCCATCCGCTGCTTGATTCTGCCGCCATACAGGTGGTAAGAAAATCACCAAAATGGAAGCCTGCCACAAAGGATGGGGCTCCAATAAAGACAACCTACATATTCCCGTATGTATTCCAATTGAGATAAAGACTTTTGCTATGAAACACAAATTTTTCCTCTCTGCAGCAACACTCCTTGCTGCTCTTGCCTGCATTTGTTTGTCGGGATGCAGAACATCTGAAAAGGCCCCTGACCTTATTGTTGTGGACTTTTCACAGGATTATCCCTTGCTTGACCTCAAACTTTCAGATATTGCTGACATCTCCTACATACCTCTGCAGGGGAAGGATTCTGCAAAACTGCTGTCTCATGGCTCTTCATTGCAAAAACATATACATATAGATGAAGAACATATTTTTGTAGGAGACTTTTCTCCATATATGAAAGATGGAAAATGGCACAGATTCAGTCCTCAAAAAGGAAAACTTGAGCTGTTTGATATTGAAGGAAAACATTTGAAAACAGTTTTTAAGGCTCAAAATGAAAATGAACAAATAACGTTTGGGGTGGATACCCCATATGAAATTGATACTGAAAAGGAAGAGATATATGCCTATTCTGGATACAGCAGATTTATACGCACATTTAACTATAACGGAGATATCCTTGCCAACAGCAATACAATTACAAGAGGAGAAATTAAACACACAAAACTGTTTGGTGATACACTTGTGCTGTTGAACCCGTATTCACAAATTATAATTTTCAATGGAGAGTTGAGGGACGAAGGTGCAACTATGAGATTATACAATATTAATACAGGCCAATTCATTCCGCATAAAGGATTGCACTTTGCCAAACCGTATGGACTTAATGATATTTATTTATCAACCATCCTTACACATACTGCCAACGGTATATACATAACAACATCCAGAACAGATACAGTTTACCACATAAACAGGAAAATTGAGATTACCCCCAAATTCCTAAGTGTGCAACACTGTGAGGATGCAGTAAATCTGATCTGCCCTTTAGCGGAAACAGAAGATTATATCCTTTTCTGCAACAGTCAGGACAGCAAGTCGGAACGGGATAAAAGATTCAAAAATGCAAATTACATCTATATGAAAAGGGAAAAGCAGATATACCAGCTCCCTTGCAGTAACCATTTTCCCAAGAATAATGAAGAAATTCTATGGAAAGATGAATTCTTGCTTCAAGATTATTACCTTACCAAAACCCCTAACACTCTGGTTTCAGTACTGGCAATCTCATTCCTCAAAGAAAACTACAACCTCCTTCCCGACAAACTCAAGCGCATCACAGATGCCTCCTCTGCAGACGACAACCCTGTACTGATGATAATGAAGTTTAAACACTTTGACACCATTGAAGAATAAGATGGCGAGGTGCTGACAGCCCCGCAACTCGCCTGTGGGAAACCTCTGTTAACCAGTAGAATTGCCAAAATAAAGGGAGCAACATTCCCTCAGGCGGGAAAAACCATACTCACTATGTTGTAAATTTGGGATATGGACAAATCAAACAATGGTAATCTAATGAAAAAAGTATTGTTCACAATCCTATTGGCAGCATCGGCCGTATTCATTTCTGTGTTATTGCAGTCTTGCAGCAACAACGCGGAATCTGCCATGCAGGTCCCAAATTTTGAAGAGATATGTGTCATAAAAGATAATGACAAAGTGATTTCGGATGTACAATCAATTGATATTATTGATGAAAACAGGTTTGTCATATCCGATATGCAATCTGTTTATTTGTATGATATTCAAGCAGCCCGAATAAAGAAAATCAGCCATTCTGGGCGCGCTCAAGGTGAGTATATCCTACCGATGACTGTAAGATACAACAACGGTCACATTTATGTCTGGAGTGCGGGGAATTTATCATTTATAGTATATGACCTTGATGGAAATTATATAAATGGATATCCGTACAATTCAGCAATAAGTGATTTTCTGGTAGATAACCGGAACATTTATGTGTACACTGCAGGAAAGGCTGATGATTATATCATTGATGTTATAGAATTACCTGGCAATAAAACAGTTGAGAGGCTTATAAATGCAAATGACGAGCATATATTCATGAATAAGTTTTATTCTGTTGCACTAATGGCAAGTGAGAATGGCAAATTCTACTTCTCTCCAAAAGACAAGTTAAAGATATACGGATATAACTCAGAAAATGGCAGATGTGATGAATTATTGTCTTTTGAATCCAAAACATTTATTGTGGAAAAAGGGATAAACGAAGTGCAATATAACGATGCTAATGGCAGGCGGCAGGTACTTGGAGACAACTCTCTAACATTGGGTCTGTTACTTAAAAAGAACAATTTCTATCTGATGACACTGGAAGGGAAACTGGGTGAAAACATAAAATATGCAGACAGTGGAAAATACTTTGCAATTTATGATTGCAGCAAACCTAAAGAGCCCGTTGCCAAATATCCATACAGCACAATAGGAAAAGCAAGACTAAATGATACCTTCAACGGATCATTCTACATCCTTTCCTACAGCACCAATAATGAAGATGACCTTGTTTTAAATAGGATTATTCTATAACATAGAAATCATACAAAATGCTCTTATGGAAAAGGAAAAATTAAAAAAATTTATTTCAAATAATTCATTGGATGAAAATATCAAAAAAGTTATTGAACAGAGGTTGGAAATATTAAACGGATTTATTGTTTCTAATATATCCGGTGTTAATATGAAAAAATGTGTGAAGGATTTAGAATTATTTCTGAATAACAACAAAGATTTTATGAAAACAACCAGATTATCATTTGAGATGACTCATCCAAAGTTTATATCATATTTGGTAAAAAAAGATCTTTCGGAATGGGAAATAGAATGCTGCTGTTTATATTGCATTGGCCTGAATGGTAATGAAATAGCAAATTATTTGGACATAAAGTATTTCTATAAAAAAAGTTCTCTTATTCGTGGCAAGTTGGGTGTTCAATCAGAAAATATTCAAACTTATTTATTGAAAAAGATGAATGAACTACGTTAAAATGAGGCTATCATTTATTCTTAACTCTAATGAATGTAAATATAATGAAATCTATTTTTAAAGTAACAGTATTATTGGCTACCGCATTTACAATATTTGATAATAAAATTATTACAATTAATGAGAATTCAGACAATTCTATGTGCTCTGTTTATGAGTTTTAATGTGTTTTCAATGAAAGTATTTACAACCAGTTATTACTCAATATTTTGCAAGTAATAAGTCAGAAATATGGTCATAACCTTTAGGGGTGCATTCTAAAAGGTGAAGATTTAACCTTTTTATTGTTTCTTAACGCTCGACGCGTATCAATAAAGGGCGTTTCTTCTCTTTTCAGTGCTATTTGCAGTTTGATGTTTCCATCATTCCACGTTTTCGGCACAAAGGTACGACAATTTCCAAGAACGGCAAAAGCACGCTCTTATCAATCTATTATTTTGGAGGGAG
>JAGAKR010000009.1 GCA_017625535.1 Bacteroidales bacterium
CCTCACCTCCGCAAACCTGTTCTCAAGCAGATCCTTTAACTCCTTCTCCTTTGCCTTGTGCACATCCAGCTGGTTCAACAGGTTCTCCCGTGAACTCTCGGCAGATGAAATCCTTGTTCCCAAAGAATCCATTGCATCTGCATATTGGGCCAACTGCCCATCCTTGAGACTCAATTTCCTCCTGTATGAAACAAAGATGAAGGAAATTATGCCGGCCATAAGCAAGAACAGCACAGAATAGATTGCAATCATACTGTAGGTACGCACCTTCATTGAATAGTTCTCCTCCTGAAGTTGCCTCTGCCAGAACTGCTGTTCCGCCTCCAGAACAGACTCGCTGCGCGCCGCAAAATCGAGTGAATCCTTTAGCACAATATATTTTTTCCTGAAATCAGATGCCTTCCTGTAATCACCCCTTGCATCTGCCACTGCTGCAGAAACTGCATAGAACTCTATGAGTTTGTCGGGAGGAAGATTCCCTTTCCCGTTCTGGGCGCGGTATGCATCATACCCCTGGAGGCACTCTGCAGACTTCCCCACATTTCCCTTCTGCAGATATATTTTTGCCAGCAGCGGATAATCCGCAGGATTCACAAGACTGTCATTGAATTTGTTGTATGTACTGTCCAACTGGGCCAGTGCCAAATCGGCCCCATTCTCCATCCTGCAATACAGGGCTGCCACCTCTGTTGAATAATCCATCAGGGCGGTGTTGAACAGGTTCTCCTTGTGTGCAACAATGCTGTCGTGCGGACTGTAAAGCATCTTTGCCCTCATCTGCATTGCAACATCCATAGCCTTTTTATAATACTGCACCGCCTCCTGCACATTATTGTTCTCTGCATACACCCTTGCCATCTGCTCATATGCATACATAATGTACTCCCTCACATCGCTACCTGCCAGTTCATAATACTCCAATGCCCGTGAAAACATCTCCAACGCATTGCTGTAATCCATCTTCTCTGCATACAGGCACCCCTTGTGCCAGCATATCTGCCCCTTGAGCACCACCTTGTCACTATCCTCACTCAACTGCTCTGCAAGCAGAAACTCCTCCATTGCCAGATAATCCTTATGCTCACCCTGGTAACTCTGCCCGGTATAAAAATGATACAGAGCCTGTTCCACCTCTGGAGAGACACCCTTCTCAGCCCCGGAACAAGCCACAGCAAGCAGCACAACCACTATGTATTTGAGCATTTTCATTATCCCGACAAATTTCCCTGCAAAGGTACAATTTTAAAACATAACCCCACACCCGGCACCTCAAAAATGCTTATACCTCCCCCTACAAATCCATTGCACAAGAGGTTAAGACAGCTCACCACCTCCACAGCCCCTGTAGCAGCACCTCCATCCTCCAACCTCACAAATCAAGTTGAGGTTAAGTATGCATCTTCTCTCCAAACAGCCTCCACAGAGCACACACGGGCATTCCCCATCAATCAAACTCTCTTAACCTCTTGGCTGTTAGTAATTAAATCCGTTCATCATACAGAGAAATATTTTTGCAACTAACATAAAAGTTTATATCTTTGCAGCCCCAAGTAGTGGAAAATCTGGATTTTCTAGATATAACTGCTTGTAATCAAACAATTTATTAATTTAATTTTAACTGATATGTTAAAACAGTACGAGACCGTTTTCATTGCAACTCCCGTTTTGTCTGAGCCTCAGATGAAGGAAGCGGTAGCCAAATACTTGGACCTTATCAAGGAGAATGGCGGAGAGGTTGTATATGAGCAGGATTGGGGTCTAAGGAAATTGGCTTATCCAATCCAGAAGAAAACCACAGGTTTTTATCACCTTATAGAGTTCAAAGCTGAGCCTGACTTTATCAAAAAACTTGAGACTCAGTACAGACGTGACGAGAGAATTATCCGTTTCTTGACTTTTGCAATGGACAAACACGCTATTGCATACGCAGAGAAAAGAAGAGCTAACCAGGCTGAAAACAAATAATCAGGAGGATAGAAATCATGGCAAATCCAGTTAACAACGAAATTCGTTACCTTAACCCTCCTACAGTAGAGGTTAAGAAGAAAAAATACTGCCGTTTCAAAAAAGCAGGTATCAAATATGTAGATTACAAGGACGCTGAGTTCCTTAAGAGATTCCTTAACGAGCAGGGTAAAATCCTTCCTAGAAGACTTACCGGTACTTCACTGAAATTCCAGAAGAAGGTTGCTCAGGCAGTAAAACGTGCAAGACACCTTGCATTGCTACCATACGTAACAGATTTATTGAAATAAGGAGGACTTACAGATGGAAATTATACTAAAACAGGATGTGGCTAACTTGGGTCACAAAGATGATATCGTAGAGGTAAAGAACGGCTACGCAGTAAACTATCTGATTCCTCAGGGAATGGCTGTAATGGCTACTCCTTCTGCAAAGAAAGTTCACGCAGAGAACATGAGACAGAGAGCTCACAAAGAGGCTAAACTTAGAGAGGATGCACAGGCTCTTGCAGCTAAACTTGAGGGCGTACAGGTAACTGTTGCTACAAAAGTAAGCGCAACTGGCAAAATCTTCGGTTCAGTTAACAACATTCAGATTGCTGAGGCTCTTGCAGAGAAAGGTTTTGAGATTGACAGAAGAAACATTACCATTGTTGATGCTGCCAAACTTCAGGAGGTTGGTATCTACGATGCAAATGTAAAATGCTACAAAGACATCAAAGCTACCATTAAGGTAGAGGTTGTTGCCGAGTAATTTTTCTGCAACCGGATATATGGGCTGTTCCTATGGGAGCAGCCTTTTTTTTGTATCAGCACCAAAACAATCCCCTCCGCTCCCTTGTTGTGTGTGGGTATAAAACTCTAAATCACACAACAGGTACAGATATGAGACAAATGGTAATAACAGTGCTGGCATCATTCCTGCTGGCAAATGGGGCTCCGGAAGAGAATATAATAGGGGTGTGGAAGACACAGAAAGGGGATTCAAAAATAGAGATTTACCGTACTCCCGACGGTACATTCAGCGGCAAGATAATTTGGGCACAGGCACCCCACGAGTCATACGTTGGTACAACAGTGATGAAGGGGGTGGAGTACAAGGACGGGGCGTACACTTGCCCGTGGATCTATGACCCCAGGATGGGCATTACAGCACACGCAAAAATAACCCTCAGCGGCGATACAATGAATGTGAGGGCCACCAAGGGGATAATCTCCAAACAGGAAGTGTTTATAAGGAATAATATAACGGCAGGTAGATAATGTGTTCCGATAATTTTTAAATTGGAGACTGCGTCGTCCCCAGTTTAAAAAGATATCGTAACAGGCTACTCGTCCAGCAGTTGGAACTTGCAGGTTACATTTATTGAAACATTCTGTTTTGAAACCTCAAGTTCCACAGATTCCTCCTCAACCATAGCGGCTGAGGCATCCATAGTTGCGTATGATTTCATCATTACGCGGCCGTTGGCTGCAGAATCAAAACTGTAATAGTTCTGCATATAGATGGCCTTCCCTGCCTTGCTCCCTACAGCCTCTGCCAGGATGCGGGCGTTCTCCTGAGCCTTTTGGGCGGCCTCTGTAAGGAGGGCGTTCTTTACCTCCCTCTCCAGATTGTCCGATATGGATACCCTGCCCATTGATACCCTTGCAATATCAAGCCTGTTGAGTGCCTCCATTGCCTGGGGTGCCAAGGATGCGGAGGATACCTTAAGGGTATAACTTTTTGATACAAAAATATCGTCTTTCTTAAGAGTATAGGTCTTCAGGGAACTTCCCATATCATTTACTGTAAGTGCCTCCTTTACATCAATGCCAAGTGCCTCAAGGCTGTGGACCATCGCCTTCTCCTGTTGCTCTACAGACACTTTCCCTTTGTTGTCCTTCTCATTGATGGTTATGTTTATGAATATTTCGTCGGGAGTAACCTCCTTGTTCACCCTTACAGATACCTCTATGAAATTTTCAGGTGTTTGTGTAGTGTTTTGTGCAGAAATTACACTAATGTTCAGCAATGCGATTGCTGCAATGAGGAATAACTTTTTCATGATTCTTCAATTATTGTGTTTATCCTTAATTCCGCAACATAATTGATAATTATTTTTATAAGTTCCTGGGCAACATTTTGTTGCCCAGGTTTTTGCCATGTCAGCGTTTTCACTTACCTTAGTGTTGCGAATCCAAAGACTAAGAAAACCGTAACAGGCATGA
>JAGAKR010000010.1 GCA_017625535.1 Bacteroidales bacterium
AGAGAATTCTCTTGTATAAAGGCTCTGCAGGCTGTCCAATGTGCCGTATTTCACCTCACCCTCCTCCGCATTTATCTGTGGGGCAGCCCCCTCCATTTCGTATGCGCTGTGGTTGGTAAAGATGCTCCGGCAGTTGCCGCTTGTCATACCGTCTGCCCCTACATAAAGGGCTGCATTGTGGTACTCCCTGTTCTCTACGGCATTCATGAGGTTTATCTGTTCCTCTCCCCTGTTGTAGACTATCCCCTCTCGCACAAGATACATTGGGTTTATCAGGCGGGGGTCCTTGGGATTCCCCGTTGGATCAAACAGTACCGTACTGCCATCCTTCAGGGTTATATGCAGCACCACCGCATTCAGGGCCCCTACGGAAATTCCTCCATTGTACAGATGCCCTTTGTCCCGGCTCTTGAGCATTACCATACGGGGCTTGAAACCGGCCCTGTCCAATGTCTTCCAGGCTATGGCACAGATATCCACATTGCTGCCGGATTTACTGGCAAAGGTATTGCGAAGAGAGAAAATAAGCATTCCACCATCTTTTGAGACACATTTCAAATCATTCCTGATATAGGTACAGATCTTCTGAACCTTCTCATATTCAGAAATTGGAAGATTCTTTACCGAATCTGCATAATCTTTGTAAAAATCCTTTGAATAGAATATCTTGCTTCCAAAGAATCTGCTGTCAAATAAAATCTTGCTTACATCTGTCCAGCTATTGGCATAGTTGAAGTCTCCTCCTACTATAGCCTGATTATCATTAATTCCATTCTCATTGCGGGGATTAAATTTCGCATATTTCCCTTTAAAATCAAATTCAACGGAAACCTTGTATTTATTGGGATTAATCACATATTTTTCACTTGTTGTTATAGGGGAAAGATCAGATGCTGTAAATTTCATTATTTTCAGGCTCTTTTCTGTAAAGTAACCCTGAAACTTGGACATATGACTGTTTACGTTTTCCTTATTACCTTCTTTATCCAAATATCTTGGGTCTGATATGGAAAAATGCTTTCTTTTTACTGCCTGTCTGTTCATCCTCTTGTAAACTCCCCCACTTTGCTCCTCTTTTGTAACCTTATCCTCACCTGTTATGATTGCATCAAAACGATACTCATCAAAATAGACCAATTCCAGCTCACTTTTCACAACAGGTATCTCATCCTGAAAATTCCATTCAGGCAATATAATATCATCTCCTGTACCGGTTCTTGTCATAAAACCGAAATCATCGTAATTGGAGGTAGAATCCATTTGCTTCTCATAATACTGAGGAAAAACGCCTACAACTTCATATCTGATATCAATAATATCTCCTGGGTACACATCAGGTATATTAAACTGTTTTTGCTTGTAATTATCATCAATACTTTTATCCTGTATATGGCTTTTCTCCATTAACCTCACATTTTCCCCGTCAGCATCAGTGACTTTTACCTGTATACCTCCAACTGTTTCTGAATACTCTACAAATCTGTGATAAGGTATGTTTACAAATGAGTATTTCAACCCTTCCTCTGTAAGAATCTGAATTCTCTTATGATATGCTTTCCTTACAGCAAAATTTATAAATTTTGCTTCCATAGCATACTTGGCACCATTGTAAAGCACAACGGCGCAGGATGTATCCCTGGAGATTCCTTTTGCAAATGTCAACTCCGTAAAAACAAAAAACAGAAGTATCCAAATAACCTTTAACCTCATATCATCTCCTCCATTTATGTCGCTACATTTTTTCTTAATTAAATGTATAAATCCCTAACAACAAACTTACACAATAATGTACAGCATACCACATCCATAGGTCCCAGGTTCAGGAAGTTGCCCTGCAATCCTATTATTAATCAGATATTTATACAATAATGGTTGCGCAGTATAAATTGTATCGGACACAAAAAAAAGGCGACCCTTACAGCCACCTTCTCATCAACTTGCAGCAATTTTTTTCCGCTGCGCCAAAGCAAACTCTCCAAAATACTTGTCCAGCCATATCAATATTGCCGTATCAGAGGTTTCATAGGCACCGCAAAACAACTCTCTTGTCCTGCAAAGTTCCTTCAACATTGTACCTCTGAATGGAGAATCCAACCTGCCATATTTCAAAGTAAGATCAATCAACTCCAGCGCCCTTACAAATGCCCCTTCAGCCATTGCAGGCTTATCTTTCTGTACCCATTTGGATGTCCTTCCAACCTCACTGCCAATATTTGCCATTTGTTCTACAAAAGACATTGATCTCCACCTTTCTTCATTCAATCTTATTCTCTCCATAATCTCAACCAACCATATACTTATTCACAATTATCCTTATTTTCTCCCTTATTTCCTCATTCTCAACATATCTGCTTCTATTACCCTGCCGTGGTCTTATATTGATCAAAGAATCAAACTCCAAAAAATCCTCATCGTCGGCTTCCGGATAAAGATTTATCCCCCAAAGAGCCTCTTGCAGTGACCCCTCCCCCATAAGCAACCCCTCAAGGTCTGAATGCAACTCTGCATCAATAGCCAACAATTCCTTGTCCACATCCACAACACCTTTAACCATATCTCCATAAAAATTCTCTGCCAGCTCTATGAGTTCTGCACGAGTAACAGGCTTTTCCAATATAATCATATATCTGAATTATTTTGTTTACGTACTTTATTGTACAAAAATAACACATTCAATTTTTTTCTCAAATTCTTCATTACGCCGTCATCTTCTCTGTATCTGTGAACGACTTGCCTCCCTTTTTGCGGAGGATGATCATCTCATCAAACAGGGAGCACATCTGCTGCCACCACTCCTGGAATTGCGGATAATCTTCCAGTGGTATTGTGGCGTTGTCCAACTCTATCGTAAGGCCGAACTGCACTATATCCCCCTGGGCTTTGGCCAGAATGGTGGCACTTGCCCCGCAGCGGTGCTGCTGCCAGGTGCTCTTCCTTGGAAGATCATAAACCTCATAGCCGTCGGGAATATGGATGGTGGCGGTGTACTCTATGGTTTTGGGGTTGCGGAACTCAACCGGATATTTGTGCGGACCGGCAAAATCCTCTGCTCTGAAGTATTTCTCCGCAAACGGACTTATGAAAAGCTTGTCATCAACCATTACCGCTGAGGTGCGCCTGAAAGAGAATTCTCTTGTATAAAGGCTCTGCAGGCTGTCCAATGTGCCGTATTTCACCTCACCCTCCTCCGCATTTATCTGTGGGGCAGCCCCCTCCATTTCGTATGCGCTGTGGTTG
>JAGAKR010000011.1 GCA_017625535.1 Bacteroidales bacterium
AGTACGCAAGTACAAACGAGATAAAATAATGGTGGTAATAGCGACGGGGATCCACCTCTACCCATTCCGAACAGAGAAGTTAAGCCCGTTAGCGCCGATGGTACTGCTATACCAAGTGGGAGAGTAGGTAGCCGCCAACTTACAGAGAGCATTCAGTAAACTGAGTGCTCTCTTTTTTTATCTTCATTTCTTCTCTTTCCTTGATGATATATTGTTATATTTGTGTTTCATATTAATTTTTGGCATTTATGGAACAGGCTACTGCATTCATTACTTCAATCAATGACTTTATCTGGACTTATATTCTTGTGGCTGTCTTGATTGGTTGTGCACTTTATTTTACTTTCAAGACTAAATTTGTCCAGTTCAGGATGATTAAGGAGACTTTAAGACTTCTTGCTGGCTCCACTTCTTCCTCAAATAATAGTGATGGAAAGAAACAGGTTTCCTCTTTCCAGGCATTTATAGTTTCTATTGCAAGCCATGTGGGTACTGGCAATCTTGCAGGTGTTGCTACTGCAATTGCAGTGGGAGGCCCCGGATCAATATTCTGGATGTGGATTATTGCACTTCTTGGTTCAGCAAGTTCTTTTATAGAGAATACTCTTGCCCAGCTTTATAAAGTTAAAGGCAAGGACTCTTTTGTGGGGGGGCCTGCATATTATATGAGTATAGGTCTTAAGAAGCCTTGGATGGGTTCTTTGTTTGCTGTACTTCTTATATTTACATTCCCGTTCTCTTTCAATACTGTACAGAGCAATACCATTTGTGCCGCATTCCAGGAGGCATTCAATTTTGACCCTACAATTGTTGGTATTGTACTTACACTTGTTACTCTTGTAGTAATTTTTGGAGGTATCCAGCGAATTGCAAAAGTGAGCAGTGTAATTGTTCCTGTTATGGCAGTGGGTTATGTATTGTTGGCTTTTTTTGTTGTAATCATCAACATTACAAAGATACCTGCAGTCCTTGAACTTATAATTTCAAGTGCATTCGGATGGAACCAGGCATTTGGCGGTATGATGGGTGTGGCTATGATGAATGGTATCAAGAGAGGATTGTTCAGCAATGAGGCAGGTGAAGGTTCTGCACCTAACGTTGCAGCAACAGCAGATGTTTCACATCCTGTAAAACAAGGTCTTATACAGGTGTTCGGAGTATTCGCAGATACACTTGTAATCTGTTCTTGTACAGCATTCATAATTTTGTTCAGCGGTGTAAAGTTTGGTGCGGAGGCAAACGGCATCCAACTTACCCAACAGGCACTTACAAGCCAGATTGGCAGTGCCGGAAACATTTTCATTGCGGCTGCAATACTTTTCTTTGCGTTCAGCAGCATCATAGGAAACTATTATTATGGTGAGGCCAACATAAGGTATCTGTCAAAGAAGAAATGGACTCTTGTGGCATTCCGTCTTATGACCTGCGGTATGGTGATGTTTGGTGCACTTGCAACATTGGATCTTGCCTGGAGCCTTGCAGATATTTGTATGGCGTGTATGACAATGTGTAATCTTGTGGCAATTGTCCTTTTGAGCAAGTATGCGGTAAGGCTGCTCAATGATTATGTGGCACAGAAAAAACAGGGCATCAAGGACCCTGTGTTCAAAAAGGAGAGTATGCCTGACATCCAGCAGGATATAGAGTGCTGGTAATGGTATGGAAATAAGGCCTGCTATTTTTTAAGCAGGTCGGGTCTAAGACGGGCAGTCCTCTCAAGGGACTGCTCTTCTTGCCATTGGGCAATAAGTTTGGGGTTTCCCGACAGCAATACTTTTGGCACTTCCCATCCATTGAAGTTTGCCGGACGGGTGTATACCGGTGCAGAAAGTAGATTGTCCTGGAAACAGTCGCTGAGTGCAGATGTTTCGTCAGAAATGGCCCCAGGAATAAGCCTTATGACTGCATCACATACAACAGCTGCTGCAAGTTCACCACCGCTGAGGACATAATCACCTATTGATATCTCCATTGTTACCAGGTGTTCCCTTATCCTGTGGTCAATACCTTTGTAGTGTCCGCAGAGTATGATTATGTTCTCAAGGCAGGAGAGCCTGTTTGCAATGGGCTGGTCAAGTGTTTTTCCGTCGGGAGACATATAAATTATCTCATCATATTTCCTTTCTCCCTGCAGCTTGGTGATGAGGGTGTGGATGGGTTCAATCATAAGTACCATTCCGGCATCCCCACCGTAGTTGTAGTCATCAACCTGGTGGTAGTTTCCCTTGCCATACTCCCTTATGTCGTGTATATGTATCTCTACAAGACCTTTGTTTTTTGCCCTCTGTACTATTGAGTGGTTGAGCGGACTCTCCAACAATTCAGGAACTACTGTAAGTATGTCTATTCTCATGATATGCTATAGGTTTTCTGACTAAAATTAGCTGTGTGGCAAAGATAGAAAATTACTCAGCGATAATCAATTTTTACTATATTTGCGAGTTATTAAATTTATAGTCCGTATACTATGGAAAAGGAATATGTAGATTTCTCAAACTTGGATTTGAATGGGATAATTTCAAAGTTCAAGGATATGTTGGAAAGTGAAGACCATAAGGATTTGTTTGCAAATGCTGAGATGGCCAAATCTGTATTTTACAAGGTGTTGAATGTTGAAAAGGAGAAGGAGGGAGCTGATGTGTCACTGGCAGAGGAGAACTTCAAGGAGCTTTATGGCAAATACAGGCAGATAAGGATGGCTCACGTTCAGGATATTGAGAAGGAGAAGGAGGAGAATTATGTGAAGAAGCTGCAAATCATTGAGGAATTGAGGGCTTTGCTGGAGAAGGCAGAGGATGTGAACCATACTTTTCCTGAGTTCCGCGAGCTGCAGAACAGGTGGAGGGCTATAGATATGGTGCCACAGGCAAAGGCGAAGGATTTGTGGGACACATATCAGCATTATGTTGAGAAATTCTACGACTATATAAAAATCAACAACGAGTTCAGGGATATGGACTTCAAGAAGAATCTTGAGGCCAAGACAAGTTTGTGCGAGAGGGCAGAGGCGCTGGTGGATGAGCCTAATGTTGTGGGTGCATTCAAGGAGCTTCAGAAACTGCACGATGAGTGGAAGGAGATAGGACCTGTTGCAAAAGAGTTCAGGGAGAGCATATGGGAGAGGTTCAAGGGTGTGACTTCTGTGATAAACAAGAGGCATCAGGCCCATTTTGAGCAGTTGAAGGAGGAGCAGAAGAAGAATCTTGATGCCAAGGTGCAGTTGTGTGAGAAGGCTGAGGAGATTGCTGCTGCGGTTCCTCAGGAGTCGGGTGACTGGAATGCATTGTCCAAACAGATGGAGAATCTCCAGGCTCAGTGGAAGAATGTGGGTTTTGCGGCAAAGAAGGAGAATCAGAAGATATATGACCGTTTCCGCGAGGCTTGTGACAAATTCTACAATTCAAAGAGGGAGTATTATGCAAACTTTAAGAATGTGATGCAGGATAACCTTAAGTTGAAGGAGCAGTTGTGCGAGAAGGCTGAGGCGCTTATGGAGAGCGAGGATTGGAAGAAGGCTACTGACCAGTTGATACAGTTGCAGAAACAGTGGAAGGAGATAGGACCGGTTGCAAGGAAACAGTCTGACGCAGTTTGGAAGAGGTTCAGGGCTGCCTGTGACCATTTCTTTGACAATAAGTCAAAACACTTTGATAAAGTTGATGAGCAGTACAGTGGTAATCTGGCACTGAAACTGGCTCTCATTGAAGAGGTGAAGGCTTATAAGGTTGGAGATACCAGAGAGGACGACATAAATGCAATGAGGGAGTTCCAGAACAGATGGAATGCAATAGGCTATGTTCCGTTCAAGGAGAAGGAGAAAGTGCAGAAAGAGTTCAATACCGCACTTGATATGCATTTTGCAGATATAAGGTCACTTGAGGGTGAGAAGAAACTCAACAAGTTCAGAAGGATGGTTGCTGAGGTTAAGAATTCCGGCAAAGGTGACAGGGGCTTGAGGTTTGAGAGGGAGAAACTTCTTCTCAAATACAGGAAGATGGAGCAGGATATTGCCACTCTTGAGAACAATATGGGCTTCTTTGCAAGGACCAAGAATGCGGACAGCATGATAGCGGATGTGAAGAAGAAGATATCAATTGCAAAGGAGGAGCTTGCAAGAATAGAGGAGAAAATCAGAATTATTGACAACCAATTTGAGTAAATTATATAGAAAAGGAGATGAATAAGAATACGGTAATCGGTTTTGTACTTATAGGTGTGATTCTTATAGGGTTCAGTTGGTACAATACCAGAATTTTCAAGGAACAGGAGAGGGAAAGGTTTGTGGCAGATTCAATTGCCAGGGTGGAGGCTTTGAAGAATGCACCTAAAATTGATTCTGCAATTGTAGCATTGAACGACAGTATAGCAAAGGCAAGGGGCGAGGAGGAGAGGTATACCGCGCCGGTTTACAGGGATTCATTGCTTGAGGCTGCAAGCAAGGCTGCAGAGGAGTTCTACACATTGGAGAATAACAGGATAAAGGTTGATTTCACAACCAAAGGTGCGCAGGCATACAAGGTTCAGGTAAAGGATTATTACACACACGACAGCCTTGACCTTAACCTTATAAGGGAGAAGGCCAGCAAGTTTGCAATTGATTTCTATACAGACCAGCAGATAAGCACTGCAGACTTCAATTATACAAAAGTTGCCCAGAATGACACATCATTGGTGATGAGGCTCCAGTTTGGTGAGAATGCGTACATAGAGCATATATATACATTGCCTCAAGACAGTTATATGATGGGTTTCAACCTCAGGTTGGTTGGAATGGACAGGTACATTTCAAGAAACATGTCTCAGCTGGCTGTAGACTGGAGGCTGGATATGCCAAGGCTTGAAAGAGGGTATGAGAATGAGAAAAACTATTCTACTGTAGCATACAAATTCCCAGGAGATGAGGATGTGGAGGATCTTGGCTTGAGAAAAGCCGAGTCTTCAGAGGATCTTACCACAAAGGTTGAGTGGTTTGCTTTCCAGCAGCAGTTCTTCTCTGCAATTATGGTTGCTGAGAACAGTTTTGCAGGAGGAGACCTTTCATATAAATTCTATGATGTTGCCGATGAGGATGCAAGGCTTATGGACTGCAGGGCAAATATGTTGGTGGATTATGATGCGGCACAGGTTGTGGAGATACCTTTCAGTTTCTATTACGGACCTAACCTGTATAAGGAACTCAAGAGTTATGATTATGGATTTGAGAAGATAGTTCCTCTTGGAGGATGGCTTATTGGCTGGATAAACAGGGTTGTCATCATCAACTTCTTTGATTACCTGAGCAGATTCATTTCAAACTTCGGTATCATTATCCTCCTTATGACCATTGCAATCAAACTCATAATTTCTCCGCTTACACTCAAATCTTATATGTCATCTGCGAAGATGAGGGTGCTCAAACCGGAGATTGACAAGATTAACGAGAAGTATCCGAGGAAAGAGGATGCAATGAAGAAACAGCAGGAGGTGATGGCCCTTTACAACAAGACAGGTGTGAGCATGTTCGGAGGCTGTCTTCCTATGTTGCTCCAGTTCCCTATCCTGTTTGCAATGTTCAGGTTCTTCCCGGCTTCATTTGAGTTGAGACAGCAGGGCTTCCTGTGGGCAGATGACCTCAGTACATATGATTCAATCCTTCAGCTGCCTTTCAATATTCCGTTGTATGGTGACCATGTGAGCTTGTTTGCAATACTTATGGCTGTATCCATGTATTTCTACTCAAAGATGAATATGGACCAGATGCCAAGCAACAACGAGATGGCCGGTATGAGGACAATGCAGCTGTACTTTATGCCTATATTCCTTTTGGTGTTATGTAACAACTTCTCCAGCGGTTTGAGCTACTACTATATGCTTTCAAACTTGTTTACAATAGTGCAGACTTGGGTTATAAGGAAGTATTTTGTAGATGAGAAGAAATTGTATGCCCAGTTGCAGGCAAAGGCTGCAAACTCCAAGACCAAGAAGAAATCAAAATTCCAGCAGAGGTTGGATGAGATGTACAAACAGCAGCAGGAGTTGCAGAGGCAGCAACAGCAGCAGATGAGAAACAGAAAATAATTGTTTTTGATATGAGCATTTCAAATCAGATAACAAAGATAAACAATGAGCTGCCATCAACTGTAAAGTTGGTGGCAGTTTCAAAATTCAACCCTGTGGAGGCCATTCAGGAGGCTTATGATGCAGGGCAGAGGATTTTTGGAGAGAGCCGTCCGCAGGAACTTGTACAGAAGGTGCCACAACTTCCCGGTGATATACAGTGGCATTTTATAGGGCATTTGCAGACAAACAAACTTAAGATGGTGCTCCCATATGTTTCACTTGTCCACTCTGTAGACAGTGAGAGGCTCCTTATGGAGATTGACAAATACGCAGTTAAGAATGGTCTTAAGGTGAAATGTCTCCTTGAGATGTTCATTGCCCAGGAGGAGAGCAAACAGGGGTTCAGCAGGGAGGAGATTATATCTTTGATGGACAAGTTGCAGGATTCCCCGCTGCAGGGCGTTGAGATTTGCGGCCTTATGGGAATGGCCTCATTTGTGGAGGATCAGGAGCAGATCAAGGCAGAGTTTGAGGAACTTCACGCCGCATTTTCTGAGATAAGTGAAAAATATATCTCCGCACACCCCAACTTCAAGGAGTTGTCTATGGGGATGAGCGGAGATTATAAGATTGCCATTGGTTGCGGCAGCACTATGGTAAGGATAGGCACCACAATTTTTGGCGCAAGGAATTACAACAAATAGAGCTAGGCAATCTCTATATCGCATTCAAATACGAAAGTGGCAGGGCCTGTAAGATATACATCAGTAAAGGTCTTGCTGCTTTTGTTGTATTTGAAGTTTACCTGAAGGTCGTCTCCAAGTGCATGGATGTCATATTTTAGGAGTTCTGCATCATTATCTGCCTGTTTCTGGGCATATCCTTTCTCCGGTGAATACAGGTAAGTTGCAATAGAAGAGGCTGTAACACCTGTTCCGCAGGCAAATGTCTCTGCCTCCACACCCCTTTCATATGTACGTACATTAATGCTGTTGTCATTAATCTGTACAAAGTTCACATTTGTGCCACCTTCAAAATCCTTGTGGTATCTCCAGTATTTTCCCTTTTCATCAACAGGGTATGTGGCTGTATCCTCTACAAATTCAACATAGTGAGGTGAACCTGTATTAAGGAAGTATGCATTGTCTGAGTATTTGCCGCAAGCCTCAAGATCTTTCATCTTGAGTTTTACAATGCATCTGTGTGGTGTGAATTCAAGTACCTGTGCAGTGTGGAATCCGTCTATTGCGTTGAAATCGAATTTCTTTATTCCTCTGTGTGCCGCAAAGGCAACAAGGCAGCGCCCGCCGTTTCCACACATGCTCCCCTCATAACCGTCGGCATTGAAATACCTCATTGAAAAGTCATATCCGTCACTTTCCCCAAGGAGCATCATTCCATCTGCTCCAACTCCAAAACGTCTGTCGCAAAGCAGTTTCACCTGCTCAGGTGTAAGGTCATATTCATTGTTTCTGTTATCCAGGATAACAAAGTCGTTACCAGCACCCTGGTATTTGTAAGCATGTACAATCATAATATCATTGGTTTTTGTTCATCATCTTTTCAAGTTCCTCAATCATTGCAGATGCAACTTTTGCAGAGGCTCCCTTGCCTCCAAGTATATTCCTCACATCCCTGTAGTCTGCCAGCATCTTCTCCCTATATGCACTGTTGCCCAGGAGATTGTCAAGTTCAGCGGAAATTTTCTGTGGGGTACAGTCGTGCTGTATAAGTTCTTTGAACAGCCCTTTGTCCATAATGAGGTTTGCAAGGCTTATGTATTTGAGTTTTACAACGCTCCTGGCAATCTGGTAGGAGATCTCATTTCCTCCGTAGCATACAACCTGCGGCACACCAATGAGGGCTGCCTCAAGGCTTGCAGTGCCGGAACTTATGATTGCGGCATCAGAGTGCCTCAGAATGGAGTATGTCTCTCCAAAAAGCAATTTTATGTTGCTGCACTTATTCCCGATAATCCCTTCATAGAATTCCCTCTCCATAGAAGGTGCACAGGCCATAAGGAACCTGTATTCAGGGTACCTCCCGGCAACTTGCATCATTCTTGGAAGGAGGTATTTTATCTCGCTTCTCCTGCTGCCTGCAAGGAGGGCAACTGTCTTTTCTGCACTTCCTATGCCGCACCTCTGCTCAAAAGCCTCTTTTGATTCTTCAGAACTGCTGTGGTTGTCAACGCTGTCCAGCAACGGGTTGCCCCTGTATATTGCGTCAATTCCCCATTTCTTGAAGTATTCAATCTCAAACGGGAATATGATGAAGAGCCTGTCTACATATTTTTTCAGTTTGTGTACCCTTTTCTCTTTCCAGGCCCATACTTTTGGGGCTATGTAGTAGAATACCCTCATACCCCTCTCTTTTGCAAACTTGGCAATCCTGAAATTGAATCCGGGGTAATCTATAAGTATTACTGCATCGGGGTTGTATTTTACTATATCATTCTTGCAATCCTGCAGATTTTTAGCAAGTTTCCCAAGGTTTGCCACAACTTCAACGAATCCCATTATGGCCCCTTCCTTATAATGCCTTATCAGTTCTGCTCCTGCCTCTTTCATCAAATCCCCACCCCAGCAGCGGATTTGTGCCTCCTTGTCCATCTCACGGATTCCTTTAATGAGGTTTGAACCATGCAGGTCTCCTGATGCCTCTCCGGCAATAATAAAGTATCGCATATTTTAATGAAATGATATTATTTTACACTATCAATATCCCAGGCTTTTCCCAATTCGCCAAGCAGTCCGTAGTCGGTTGTGTCAACTTTGTGCGGAACTATTGAGACATATCCTGTTCCAACCAGTTTGTGGTCACCGGCAGGAGAATCTTCCAGGTCTTCAAAGTTGCCTGTCATCCAGTAATAGTCACGCCCTTTTGGGTCTGTCCTTTTGTTGAACTCCTTTATCCATCTCCCTTTCCCTTGTGAAGCCATACTTATTCCCGATATTTTCCCGGCAGGGAGGTTTGGAAAATTGATGTTAAGGTATATACCGTCGGGAGGAGGGGTCTTGAGGAACTTTTCCACGAGTATAGGGACATATTTCTCAAGTGCGGAAAAATCGGGGTCTGGGTTGTGGGTATCTATTGAAATTCCAATTGAAGGGACCCCGTACAGACACCCTTCGGCGGCTGCTCCAAGGGTGCCGGAATATACCGATGCTGCAGATGTGTTGGCCCCATGGTTGATTCCCGAAACAATAAGGGCAGGTTTGTTGTTTATATAAATATAGTTGGCAGCCCATTTTACACAGTCGGCCGGAGTGCCGGTGAGGGCATATGTCTCTATTGTTGTGCCGTATGAAGTATTGCAGGTGCCTATGTGGCTGCATCTGAGCGGATCATCAAGTGTGAGCGCTGCAGATTTTCCCGACTGCGGGAATTTTGGTGCCACAATTGTTACATTTCCGAATCTGGAGAGCATTTGTGCAACCAGTGTTATCCCTTTGGAAGTGTAGCTGTCATCGTTTGTTACAAGTATATCCGGCATCCTTTTTTGTATTGGTTAAGAAAATACTGAAAAAAACTTTGTAAAGATAGTTATTTTTCACTCAATTTTATATCTTTGCAACGATTTAAAAAAACAGATAAAGTTCAATTTATAAATACATTGGAAATGAGTAAGATTAAAATTGGTATTAACGGTTTCGGCCGTATCGGACGTTTGGTTTTCAGAGCCGCTCAGGAGAGGGATGATATCCAGGTAGTAGGTATCAACGACCTTATTGATGTTGAGTACATGGCATACATGCTCAAGTATGATACTATGCACGGCAAATTCAACGGTACAGTAGAGGTTAAGGATGGCAAACTTGTTGTAAACGGCAACGAGATCCGCGTAACTGCTGAGAAAAACCCTGCAGACCTTAAATGGGACGAGATTGGTGCAGAGTATGTAGTTGAGTCAACAGGTCTTTTCCTTACAAAAGAGAAAGCACAGGCTCACCTTCAGGCAGGTGCCAAGAGAGTTGTTATGTCAGCTCCTTCAAAAGACGATACCCCTATGTTCGTATGCGGTGTGAACTCAAGCGAGTATGCCGGCCAGCAGATTGTTTCAAACGCTTCTTGTACAACTAACTGTCTTGCTCCTATTGCAAAGGTGCTTAACGACAAATTCGGTCTTAAAGACGGCCTTATGACTACAGTTCACTCTGCAACTGCAACCCAGAAGACTGTAGACGGTCCTTCAGCAAAAGACTGGAGAGGCGGTAGAGCTGCTTGCGGCAACATTATCCCTTCTTCAACCGGTGCTGCAAAAGCTGTAGGTAAAGTTATCCCTGCACTTAACGGCAAACTTACCGGTATGTCTATGCGCGTTCCTACCCTTGACGTTTCAGTAGTTGACCTTACTGTTAACCTTGAGAAACCTGCAAAATATTCAGAGATCTGTGCAGCTATGAAAGAGGCTTCAGAGACTTATTTGAAAGGTATTCTTGGTTACACTGAGGATGCAGTTGTTTCTTCAGACTTCTTGGGTGACAAACGTACTTCAATCTTTGATGCTACTGCAGGTATCGCACTTACCGACACTTTCGTTAAGGTAGTTTCTTGGTATGACAATGAGATAGGTTACTCAAACAAAGTTCTTGACCTTATCAAACATATGTCAACTGTAGCATACAAATAATTGTACGCAACAACCATAAAATGAAAAGGCAGTCCATCCGGGCTGCCTTTCTTTTTTGTTCCAGTTTGTGTTATTACATCCTGTCTGTGAGTTTCTGTACCACCTTGAACCTGTAGAAGAATTCCCTGGCAAATACCCTCAGTACAGTATATGATGGGATGGCTATGAGCATTCCCACAATCCCCGCAACATTTCCGGCAATGAGGATTACCAGGAATATCTCAAGCGGATGGGCCTTTACACTGTTGGAGTAGATGTATGGCTGGAAAATGAACACATCCACAAGATGGGTTGCCACAAACACTGCAATCAGTTTGAAGACAAGGGTAGGGAGGTGCGGATCCATTCCTGCACTGTAGAATGAGATGATTCCCATAACAGTGCCGAAAGCACCTGCAGCAAGGGGGCCGATATAAGGTATTACATTCAATACTCCCGACAGAAATGCCAGCACAACCGACATCTGGAAAGAAACCCCACATATGAGGCAGAGCCCCAGTGTATTCAGAATTGTAATGAAAATGGCCTCAACGCTTATTCCGGTAAAATACCTTATCAGCAGGCTGTTGATTCCCGATATTGCCCGTCTTGTATTCTCCTCATATTTGTCGGGAACAAAAATGAGGATCATGTTTGTGAAGGTGCTGTTGTCCTTGAGGAAGAAGAATGTTACAAATACTATGGTGAATGCAGAGATAAAAATCTCCACAAGGAATGAGGTTACAGAACTGAATGCATCTGTAAAGAGGCTGAAGCTGAAGAGTGACCTCAACTTGTCGAGAAGCATCACCTCCAGGGTAATATCCTTGTCCATTGTAGGGAACAGCTCGTGCAGCTTCACATTCCATTGATATAACGGCACTGCAAGTTTCCTGTTTATCTCCTCCAGGTTTATGGCGCTCATTTCACTTATTATCCTGCCCACGAGCGGAATGATGAAGAGGATGAGGCCGCAAAGGATTGCAGCAATGAATACAAGCGTTATGAGGGCTGCAATTGAGGACGGCATCCTGTATTTCCCTATGTTGAGTGATGTCAGGAAATTCATTATGGGATTTCCTATAAGTGCAAGCACTGCCGATATTAGTATGCAAGTAAGGATATTGCTGAAATACCACGCCAGGAAGAGAACGGTGGCAGTTACGGCACAAATTGCAATATATCTTGATAGTTTGTTCATAGCAATCTTCTTTAACCCCAAATATACGAAATAGTTGTATAAGGGAGTGCCGTTTTTTTGAAATCTTTGTTTGTAGGGGTGGGCAAGAAAAATTATCTTTGTGGAGATTATGAGAACAGGATTTGATAACGACAAGTATCTTAAGATACAGTCCGAACACATCAAGCAGCGCATTGAGCAGTTCGGAGACAAGTTGTACCTTGAATTTGGAGGGAAACTTTTTGATGACCACCATGCAAGCAGGGTACTGCCGGGATTTCTTCCCGACAGCAAACTTCATATGCTGATGCAGCTCAGTGAGTATGCTGAGGTGCTGATGGTGATAAGTGCATTGGATATAGAGAAGAACAAGACAAGGGGTGACCTTGGAATCACATATGATGAGGATGTGCTCCGTCTGAGGGCTGAGTTTGAGAAGGTGGGATTGTATGTAAGCGGAGTTGTAATAACCCATTACAATGGACAGGCAAGTGCCGATTTATATAGGAAACGCCTTGAAAGGCTCAATATTAAGGTATATTACCATTATACCATTGAAGGGTATCCCAACAATGTGGCCCTCATAGATTCTGATGAAGGGTTTGGAAAGAATGATTTTGTGGTTACCACACGACCACTGGTTGTGGTTACGGCTCCAGGTCCGGGAAGCGGCAAGATGGCTGTATGTCTTAGCCAGCTGTACCACGAGAACAAGAGAGGGGTAAAGGCCGGTTATGCAAAATTCGAGACTTTCCCTGTATGGAACCTTCCTCTCAAGCATCCGGTAAATATGGCATATGAGGCTGCCACTGCAGACCTCAATGATGTGAATATGATTGACCCGTTCCATCTTGAGGCATATGGGGATATAGTGGTGAACTACAACAGGGATATTGAGATTTTCCCTGTCTTGAATGCCCTTTTTGAAGGTATTTACGGTGAGAGCCCTTACAAGTCCCCTACAGATATGGGAGTGAATATGATAGGCTTCTGTATGAGTGATGAGGATGTATGTTGTGATGCTGCAAGGGAGGAGATAATAAGGAGGTATTACTCTGCGTTGTGCCATTTGGCGGAGAAAGGTGACAATGAGCATGAGGTGAACAAGATATCCCTCATTATGAAACAGGCCAAACTCTCTACAGAATACCGCAAGACAACAGTGGCCGCACGTGAAAGGAAAGAGATTGAGGGGGTACCCGCTTCTGCAATAGAATTACAGGATGGAACCATAATTACAGCGCGTACAAGCCCTCTGCTTGGTCCGAGTGCAGCCCTCATCCTGAATGCGACAAAACATCTTGCAGGGATACCGCATCCGGTTAAACTTATTCCGGAAGAGATGATTTCCCCAATACAGAAGACAAAATTGGAGTACCTGCACGGCAACAACCCAAGGCTCCATACAGATGAGGTGCTTGTGGCAATCTCAATGTTGAGCAATGAAGATGAAAACTGCGGCAAAGCCCTTGAACAGCTCCCTAAACTGAATGGCTGCCAGGTGCACTCTACCGTGATGCTGAGCGAGGTAGACCGCAAGATTTTCAAGAAACTGGGTGTGGGACTTACATGCGACCCTGTAAAAAAAGTGAAATAACTTAACCAAAACCAATACCTGATGAAAAAAATTCTATTCCTTTTCGTTTTTTTAGTGGTAGCAGGAACAGGCCTCAGAGCAGATGAGGGAATGTGGCTGCCGTCTGAGATTATTCTTAAGATAAAGGATATGCAGGCTAAAGGCTTCAAGCTTACAGCAGAGGATATCTACAGTATCAACAACTCGTCATTGAAGGATGCGGTTGTACATTTCGGAGGCGGATGTACAGGTGAGATCATATCCAATGAGGGATTGCTCATTACAAACCACCATTGTGGCTTTGGACAGATACAGTCGCACAGTTCAGTTGAGCACGATTACCTGAGGGATGGCTTCTGGGCAATGACCAGGGAGCAGGAGTTGCCTAATCCTGGCCTTACCGTCTCTTTCCTTGAGTATATGAAGGATGTTACCGAGGATGTGCTTAAAGGATACAAGGCAGGAATGCCTGAAGAGAAACGCATTGAGATTGTGGCAAAGAACTCAAAGGCAATTGAGGAGAAGGCTGTAAAAGAGGGGAAGAGCCTCAGGGCAACAGTAAAGCCGCTCTATTATGGTAACCAGTACTATCTCTATGTGTTCAAAGTGTTTACAGATGTAAGGCTTGTTGGTGCACCACCTTCATCAATCGGTAAGTTTGGTGGCGATACCGACAACTGGATGTGGCCAAGACATACTGGTGACTTCAGCCTCTTTAGAGTATATGCAGGTGCAGACAATGAGCCTGCCCCATATTCTGAGGATAATGTACCTTACAAACCAAAGAGGTTCTTTAAAGTGAATGCCAAAGGGATTTCTGAGGGTGACTTTACAATGGTATACGGATTCCCAGGCAGAACCAATGAGTATCTGTTCTCTGATGCTGTAAAATACACTGCAGAGAAATCAAATCCGCACAAGATTGCATTGAGGACACTACGTCTTGACATCCAGAACCGTGAAATGGCAAAAGACCAGGCGGTAAGGATCAAATATGCATCAAAGAACGCTTCTGTTTCAAATGCCTGGAAGAAATGGCAGGGTGAGGCAAAAGGTATCTTCAAGATGCGTGCAATTGAGAACAAGCAGGATTTTGAGGCAAAATTTACCAAGTGGGCTGAGGGCAAACCACAGTATGAGAATCTTGTTGCAAAATTCAAGGAACTTTATGCTGCAATTGAGGATCTTTCACTTGTAAGGGATTACCAGTCCGAGGCCCTTAATGCGGTTGAACTCATTGCATTTGCAGGAAGGGGCCAGAGAGGTGCCGAGAGATTCTACAAAGATTATTATATGCCTATAGACAAAGACTGCTTCATTGCACTTTACAAGGCATATGACAAGAATATTGATGACAAGTACAAGGCACCGTACTTCAAGGAGCAGTTGCAGAAGTTCGGTACAGTTGAGGCTTGGGCAGAGGCATTGTTTACAGAGAAACCGAATATGGAGATGGCTGCGGAGATCTTCAGGGAGACAAACAGACACTTCAATGAGAATTATGCCCCTATTTTGGATTCTGTGAACAAAGAGATCACACTTCTTTACCGTACATATATGATGGGACAGATGGAGTACAACAAGGCAACCAGAGGTACAAAGGTGTTCTATCCTGATGCAAACTCAACATTGAGGGTTGCCTACGGACAGGTTAAGGGTTATTCACCTTCGGATGCCGTA
The DNA here is from genome assembly GCA_017625535.1 of Bacteroidales bacterium. Classification (GTDB taxonomy): domain Bacteria; phylum Bacteroidota; class Bacteroidia; order Bacteroidales; family UBA932; genus Egerieousia. The sequence continues at coordinate 15,088 of JAGAKR010000011.1, forward strand.
TACTTTACACCGGTATCTTCTTTGGATGGCGTTATTGAGAAGGACAATCCTGAGATTTATGATTACAACATACCTCAGAAACTCAGGGATCTCCACGCTGCAAAAGATTACGGACAGTGGGAGGTGAACGGTTCAGTACCTGTTGCATTCATTGCAACAAACCACACAACAGGTGGAAACTCCGGAAGCCCTGTACTTGATGCTGAAGGAAACCTTATTGGCGTGAACTTTGACCGTGTATGGGAAGGTACAATGAGTGATGTGGTATATGACCCTGAGGTTTGCCGCAATATCTCACTTGATATAAGATTCGCTTTGTTTGTAATTGACAAACTTGCTGACGCGGATCACCTTCTTGAGGAGATGGTAATTGTGAAATAATCCATTGCCAGCATATAAAACGAATCCTGCCGCAGAAAACGGCAGGATTTTGTTTTTCAAGTGTCTGCTTTAAGGAAGGTGGTTCCTCTATTTCTGAAGGCTTGTATTTGCTACAGCAACATTGATTATACGGCCCATATGCTCGCTTCCGTTCAATGCCGCAATTGCAGCGTGAGCCTGTTCTTCATTGTCCATCTCTACAAATCCGTATCCTTTTGATCTGCGTGTAACTTTATCGTGGATGATTCTGGTAGAAGAAACTTCTCCGTAAGGGGCGAACATTTCGGCCAAATCCTCTTTCTTGGCCTTGAAACTTAGGCTTGATACAAAAATATTCATGATAGGTTTTTTATTGTTGGTTCTACAAAGTTAAAGATAATATAAGTCAATTCCAACGCAATTTCAGCCTGAAATGAAATTAATCCAACTGTGCAGGAGTGTAAGTGCCACGTTTATTGCCCAGGTGAGAAAATCCGATGCATATGGCAGCCAATGTGTGGATACAAGCATTACAAAGAGATACAGGATGCCGGTAACAAGTGGGATGGCAACAAGATTTGTAAGGAGAAAGTGTTGTGCGTACCCGCCAAAATAGATGATTAATAGCGGCAGAGTTGCTATCTGGCAACATATGGATATGGAAATGCACTCCCATATCTTAAGAAAAACACCATATGCAGCCCCATTTGTTGTCCCCCATTTTTCTGCACACATAACAAATGCCATCCGGCATACAGGATATAATGCGGCTATACCTGCAACCGCTGCGTATGAGAGTTGGAATCCTATGCTTGTCACTTGCCACGGGGCCAACACTCCTGTTATGAGTGCGGCAATGGCAATGGCATCCCATTTTCCTGTATCCCTGAATTTCCTTTGGGATAACTTGTAGATGAAGATCATTGTGCAGGCCCTTACTACGGAAGGGGAGCATCCTGAAATGACCATATATCCAAGCAGGATGAGAATTGATATGCCCCACCGCAGCACTCCACCTATGGGGAAAATGCCCAGTATTGAGAGCAATGAGTCTGAAATGGCGTAAATTATCCCCACGTGGAGCCCTGAGAGGGCCAGCAGATGCATTGCCCCCGCCTTGGACCAGGATTCCCTGAATTCCCTTTCCATATCACCCTTTTCCCCAATGGTAAGGGCGCACAAGATGACTTTGTTCTCAGGAGTGTCTGTTATCTTCCCGATGAATTCAACGCATTTGAGCTTGATTGTCCCGCTTTTGGCCTGTATGGATGATGATAATTTGTCGGGAGGAAGATTTTCCTTTCCTTTGGAAAGGGTGCCCGACTGGACACCTGCAACAAACAGGGCAATGTGGGATATTGTGAGGAACATCAGGGCTCTTTTCCTTGTTGTATATGCAAGTGCAAGCAGTATGGCAAGCAGGGTGGCAGTTATTGGGAAACTTGGGCTGCAAAGATGCACGGAGAGTATTCCGGCTATGAAAACAATGGAATATGTTACGCACCCTCTTGTCATTCCCCTCGGATTAAAATTTTCTTAAAAGTAGCAATTTTGGAGTATATTTGCAAATATGGTAAAGGCAGCATTCATAATGAATCCTATTTCCGGTTCCGGACTCAAGGACGAGATTCTGGCAACAATAAGGAGTATGTCACAGAAGTATCCGCAATATGAAGTGGAGTGCTATTATACAACCGGTATGGGGGATGCATACCGGGCTGCGATGGGTTATGTGGAGCAGGGATACGGCGTTGTTGCGGCAATAGGGGGGGACGGTACCGTAAATGAGGTGGCCAAGGCTCTTATAGGGAGCAGTGCGAGACTTGCCATAATACCGGCAGGCTCGGGGAACGGGCTTGCCAGGCATCTTGGAATTCCTATGGCTGTGCAGGCTGCTGTAAATCTGGTTTTTGAAGGGACCCCAAAATCCATAGATGCAGGAAAGATAAATGATGAATTCTTTTTCTGTACTGCCGGTGTAGGTTTTGATGCGGTGGTTGGTGAGAAGTTCAACAGTTCCGGCACCAGGGGGCTTGCCACATATGTGGAGCATTGTGCCAAAGAATATGTAAAATATGAGCCGGAAGAGTATGAAATTGATATTCTGGGCACAAAGTTCAGACAGAAGGCTTTCCTCATTACTTTTGCAAACAGTTCGCAGTGGGGAAACAATGTTTTCATTGCCCCGGATGCAAATATATCCGACGGCATGATGGATGTTGTTGTATGGCGTGAATCACCTATGGTTACAATGCCGCTCCTTACAGCGGAACTTTTCCTTAAAAAGATAAAATACTCGGAGTTTGTGGATACATACAGGTGCCGGGAGGTGAGGATACGGAGGAAATCTCCGGGTGTGATACAGTTCGACGGGGAGAGCCGCACAATGGGTGAGGTGCTTGATGTTTCGGTACTGCACAATGTGCTTGAGGTGCTTGTCCCTTATCATACAAGTGCGGTGTCCCAGATCTTTGAAATGATGCCGCAGAACCTCAGGGAGATGCTCCCTCACCAGTTCTGGGTGGAGTTGTACCATCAGTTGAAGGAATTCACTCCGCAACAGTTGAAGGAGAGGATGCCACAACAATTGAAAGATATTGTGCCCAAGTTTAAAAAAATGAAGAAAGAAGACGAAAAATGATTATATTTGTTTTCATTCTGTTCAGATTAAGTAACAACAACTAAAAAATAACAATATGATAATTCTTGTTTTGAATTGCGGCAGTTCTTCATTGAAGTACCAGGTGCTTGACATGAAGAATGAGGCTGAATATTCTCTATTGGCCAAAGGACTTGTGGAGAGGATAGGACTTGAGATGGGTGAAATTACCCACAGGGTTCCGGATAAAGACAAATTTGTGATTGACAAACCTATTCCAGACCACACAGAAGGTATCAAGAGTGTGCTTGACCTCCTTGTAGATCCTGAGCACGGAGTGCTGAAGTCTTTGTCTGAGATCAATGCGGTAGGCCACAGGGTGGCTCATGGCGGTGACCTTTTCAGTTCAAGTGCCGTAGTTCACAGTGAGGTTATTGAGGGCATTGAGAAATGTTGCGAACTTGCACCTCTTCACAATCCGGCAAACCTTCTTGGCATAATGGCTGTACGTTCACTTATGCCGGAGATCCCTCAGGTGGCAGTATTTGACACATCATTCCATCAGACTATGCCTGAGCACGCATTTATGTATGCAATCCCTTACGAGTATTATGTGCTTGACAAAGTGAGGAGATACGGTTTCCACGGAACAAGCCATAAGTTTGTTGCAGAGAAGTCTGCAAAACTTGCAGGTCTTGATTTCAACAACTCCAAGATCATTACCTGCCATTTGGGCAACGGCGGTTCAATAACTGCAATCAACAATGGAAAATCTGTTGATACATCTATGGGATTCACCCCTGTTGAGGGTGTTGTGATGGGTACCCGTTGCGGTAACATTGATGCAGGTGTGGTTACATACATCCAGAAGAAATATGACCTTGACAACAAGGGCATCAGCGATGTATTGAACAAGAAGAGCGGTTTCCTTGGCGTTTCAGGCGTTTCGTCTGATGCAAGGGACATTGAGGCTGCTGCTGCAGACGGAAACCACAGGGCTCAGTTGGCATTGGATATGTTCAGATACAGCGTCCTCAAATATATTGGCGCATATGCTGCGGCAATGAACGGTGTAGACCTTATAGTATTTACCGGCGGTATTGGAGAGAATGATTTTGCTGTAAGGGAAAGTGTCTGCAAAGGGTGTTCATTCCTGGGTATAGATTTCGACTCAGAAGCGAACAAGGTGCGTGGCGTTGATGCCATCCTTACAAAACCAGGTTCAAAAGTTGTGGTTACTACTGTAACAACAAACGAGGAACTTGTTATTGCACAGGAGACAATGAGATTGACAACTAAATAAAACAAATGCATTATGATAACTAATTTTGATCAGATGTTTGAGCAGTTGCGCTCAAAACCAAAAAAAAGGCTGGTAGCAGCATGGGCTGTTGATGACCATACCATCAGCGCAGTTTATATGGCAGTTGAGGCCGGTATTGTTGAAGGTATCCTTGTTGGCGACGAGGCAATGATCCAGAAAGTTTGCCAGGAGCACAACTATGACCTTTCAAAACTTACAGTTGTCAACAACCCTAATGAGCTCAAATCAATTGCTCAGGCTGTTGATATGGTGAATGCAGGTGAGGCAGATATCCTTATGAAAGGACTTTGCTCAACAGACAAATATATGAGGGGAATCCTTAACAAGGAGAGAGGCCTGCTCCCTCCAAAGGCTGTGTTGAGCCACGTTTGCCTAGTACAGCATCCTCATTATCACAAATTGCTTGTAATTTCTGACATTGCAGTTATCCCTGCACCGGATTTGAAACAGAAACAGGCTATGATCAATTATGTTGTTTCAACAGCCAAGGCCCTTGGTGTTGAGAAACCAAAAGTTGCAATGGTTACAGCAACAGAGCAGATGCTCCCTGGTATGCCTGCTTGTGTTGAGGCTGCAATGCTTTCAAAAATGTCTGACAGAGGCCAGATTGCAGGTTGCATAGTTGACGGTCCTTTGGCTTTGGATGTTGCTTTGTGCAAAGAGGCTGCTGAGATAAAGAAACTCAAGAGTGAGGTTGCAGGTGATGCCGATTGCCTTGTATTCCCTAACATTGAGTCTGCAAACGTATTCTACAAAGTTAGCGGACACTTCTGTCCAGGTGTGAAGATGGCTGCAATGGTTGCAGGTGCAAAAGCTCCTTGCGTATTGTCGAGCCGTGCAGACAGCACAGAGGTGAAACTTAATTCAATTGCTTTGGCAGCACTAACTGCAAAATAATTATGGGTAAACTTATATTGGCTATAAATCCGGGATCTACATCTACAAAGATTTCGGTATATGAAGATACAAAAGAGGTCTTCACAAAGACTTTGCGCCATTCAAATGAGGAGTTGGCTCCTTACAAGAATGTGATTGACCAGCTTGATTTCAGGAAAGAGACCATCAAGGCCGCTTTGAAGGAGAACAACATAGATATAAACTCCCTTGCAATCATAGTTGGACGCGGAGGTCTGGTAAAACCTATTCCAAGTGGTGTATATGAGGTTAACCAGGCAATGATTGAGGATATCAAGACCGGCAGGAACGGTGAGCATGCCAGCAACCTGGGTGCAATTATTGCAAATGAACTTGCACAGGAGGTTGGCGGTATAAAGGCCCTTATTGCAGATCCTGTTGTTGTTGATGAACTTGAGCCTGTTGCAAGGATTTCGGGCCATGCGGCATTCCCAAGAATCTCAATTTTCCATGCCCTCAACCAGAAGGCAATTGCCAAACTGTATGCAAAAGACAATGGCAAGAACTACAACGACCTCAATATCATTGTTGCACATCTTGGTGGCGGCGTCTCTGTAGGTATCCACAGTAAAGGAAAGGTGATTGACGTAAATGATGCCTTGAGAGGTGAAGGACCTTTCTCTCCTGAGAGATCCGGCGGACTTCCTGCGGCTTCTGTAGTTGACGCATGCTTCAGCGGCAAGTATACAGAGAAACAGATACGCAAGATGATTTCTGGAGAAGGCGGTGTTGTTTCATATCTTGGAACAAACTCGTTTATGGATGTTGAGAACCGTGTAAACGCAGGTGATCCTGAGGCTATCCTCATTTCAGAAGCATTTGCATACCAGCTTGCAAAAGAGATTGGAGCAATGGCTACTGTAGTAAGCGGCAAGGTTGATGCAATCATCATTACCGGAGGTATTGCCTACAATAAGGACCTTATGGAGAAAGTTAAGGAGAAAGTATGTTTCATTGCTCCGGTATCTATATATCCAGGTGAGGATGAGATGGGTGCCCTTGCAGGAAACGGCCTTGCAGTCCTTAATGGAACAGAAGAGGTAAAAGTTTACTAGAATTGGGTAAAGTTTACGATATTGTAATAATAGGAGGGGGAGCAGCGGGCCTGTATGCCGCTGCAACCCTTTCTTCTTTAAATATGGAGGGGGCATCCCTTAAAGTGCTCCTCCTTGAAAAGATGCACCGCTGTGGCCTTAAGATTGGGATTACCGGAAAAGGGAGGTGCAATCTTACCAATACCAAACCTTGGGAAGAGTTCTCTTCCCATATACATCCAAAGAACATTTTCCTGAAGAATTCCTTCTATGGCATGAGCAACCTCTCAACAATGGAATTCTTTGAAAAGATTGGGCTGCCGCTCGTAGTTGAAAGGGGGGATAGGGTATTCCCTCAGAGCATGAAGGCTACTGATGTCCCTTCAGTCCTGGAAAAACATATCCTCAGGGGGGGTGTGGAGATAAAGAAGAATGCTCCAGTAAGGCAGATCAAATCTTCTCCCGATAACCTTTTCCTTGTAGAGTACGGGGAGGGGGAGGATTTGGCCTCAAAAAAAATCATAGTTGCCACAGGGGGACTTTCTTATAAGACAACTGGTTCAACTGGTGACGGCTATGAATTTGCCAAATCTTTCGGGCATAAGATTACCCAGTGTTTCCCTTCCCTTACCGCTTTGCGCCCCAAAGATTATCGGGAAGAGTTTCAGGGGATTTCACTTAAGAATGTTTCATTGCAACTTGTTGTGAATGGCAATGTTGTGCAGGAGGAGTTTGGGGACCTTGATTTTACAAATGGGGGGATTGAGGGGCCTATAGGGTTTAAAGTGAGCAGGAAAGGGGTGCACAGCATAATTAACGGACAAAAGGTTGAGGTTGTGCTTGATATGAAGCCTGCAGTTTCACACAAACAGTTGAAGGAGAGGATTTCCAGGGAGTTGTTGCAGCTGAAGGGGAACCAGTTGAAGGGACTTCTTCCAAAACTGCTGCCACAGAGTATTGTTCCTATGTTTGTTGCTGCCCATAAAAATCTTTCTATAGATAACCTTCCGGAAAAATTGAAGTGTTGGAAATTTGCAGTTGAGGGATATGTGGGATATGAGAGATGTGTTGTTACGGCTGGTGGAGTCCATTTGCAGGAGGTGTCGCAGAAGAGTATGGAATCCAAGTTGGTGAAAGGTCTCTATTTTGCAGGAGAGGTGCTGGACCTGGACGGTGACACAGGTGGGTATAATCTTCAGATTGCCTTCTCAACCGGTGCGCTTGCCGCAATGTCTGCAGCCAAGTCTACCAGATGATGTTTATCTTTTTGCCCCTGCACTCAAATGGGGCAGCAGAGGCTGGGTCTATGAGGATTGGAGCCTCAATTTCAATTGCTATATAGTCTCCTGTGCGGAATGAGACATATTTTGATGCGGTTTCAAAGGCTGCATCAATCTTTTCAATGATCTCTGCAGGCATTTCCCCGGTTGCAGTTTCATCTCCAAGAAGGAAAGTTGAATTGTCCAGTGACTGTGAAAGCCACCAGCTCTCCGGTGAACCTTCTCCGGCAATGCCTGGTGCAGAGAGATGTATCCCTGTACCTATGGCGGAATAATATCTTTGTGCGAATTTTGCTGAAACACTTTTGCCCGCTTTTGTTGCCTTGGCATATATAAATACAGCAGCAGCAAGTCCAGTTACTCCGTCCGGACAGAAATAGTCATTGCTATCCCTGTTAAGAGATGTGTCCGGCCTTACATAAAAGCCCTTGCTGCCGTATGGTACTGTAATTATATTCAATTCTAAAACGCTTGTGCAGGTTAAAAGTTTATCTCATCTTCAGTTTGAGGTCTGTAATTACCTTCTTTGTATCAAGGGTGAAGTCTCCGTTCATCATCCAGGCATAATAACTTGGCTCAGTACGGAAAACTTCCTCTACGCTTTTACCTTTGTGCTTGCCGAAATTGAGAACAGGAACGCCTTTTTCATTCAGGGCAATCCTGCCAGCATAATCCACAAGTTTTGATCTTGTTGAGAACTCTGCAAGCATCTTTACATCATTCTGAAGCGCATCAGGATATCTGTCCAGCTGGCTCTTCAGGATTTCATAGGTTGCAAGAGTGTCCGCTTCCGCAGAGTGGGCATTCTCAAGGTCTTTCTGGCAGTAGAACTTATATGCAGCGGTAAGTGTCCTCTGCTCCATCTTGTGGAAAATGTTCTGTACATCCACAAGATTCCTCTTTCTGAAATCGAAATCAATTCCAACTCTCAGAAACTCTTCTGCAAGCAGCGGAATGTCAAACTTTATGGAGTTGTATCCTGCAAAATCACAACCTTCCATCCAGTTGGCAAGGCTCTTTGCTATTTCCCTGAAAGTGGGGCAATCCTTTACATCCTCATTTGATATGCCGTGCACGGCCTGTGCCTCGGGAGATATGGGAATAGTAGGGTTTATCCTCCTGGTCTTTATCTCCTGGTCGCCGTTTGGCATAACCTTCACAGCGCAGATTTCAACAATCCTGTCTGTGGCAACATTCAGTCCTGTACTCTCTATATCAAAGAATATGAGAGGGTTTTTAAGGTTCAGCTGCATAGTCCTAATTGTTTATTCTCATTGGCATAAGGAGTGCACAGATCTCCTCTTCAGGCTCTGTCTGTACGGCAGGCTGTATAAGTGCAGCCCTGTTGGGGTCTGAAAGCCTTATGCATATCTGGTCGTAAGAGAGGTTGCCCAGAATCTCAATGAGGAAAGTGGATTTGAATCCAATCTCCATAGGCATCCCTTCGTAGTCGCAACCCACTGTCTCGTGTGCGCTCATAGAGAAATCCAGATCCTGTGCAATAATCTTTATCCTGTTCTCAGCAAGGCTGAACACAATCTGTCCGGTAGCCTGGTTTGAACATACTGCCACACGTTTGGTGGCATTCAGCAGTTCGGCGCGGTTTACGGTAATCACATTTGTGTTGTTTTTTGGAATCACACTCTTGTATGCAGGGTAGTTTCCGTCAACCAGTTTGCAGAAAATGAGTGACTGGCCGAACTTGAAATATGCGCAATTTGAACTGTCGAATGTAATCTCCACATCCTCATCCATATATTTGGCCAGATTTGCCTTGAGCAGGTTTGCAGGTTTCTTTGGAAGGATGAACGAAGTTGTGCCGCCCGATTTTATATCGTGCCTCCTGTAGTATACAAGTTTATGGGCATTTGAGGCCACAAGTGTTGTGGATTCAGGCTCAATGTCAAAATAGATGCCGTTCATCACAGGCCTCAACTCCTCATCTCCTGTTGCATACAGGGTGCTGTTTATACCCTCTGCCAATATGACACCTTTCATCCTTATTATGGTAGGGTCTGAAAGTTCCTTTAGGGTAGGGTAGTCATCAGCAGATACAAACGGTATCTGGGCGCTTCCGCTTGCCCATATGATATTAACAATATTCTTGTCATCCTCAGTAGAGAACTCTATAGGTTGTGTAGGGAGTTCCTTGAGTGAATCTGTAAGCAGTTTGGCAGGTACAGCAACCTCGCCCCCCTCCATCACCTCGTTTATTACCAGGACTGTCTTGAGTGTTGTCTCCGCATCAGAACCTGTGACAGTTAACGTATTGCCTTCCAGAACGAACAGGAAATTGTCCAGAATGGGAAGTGAACTTTTTGATGCAATAACTTTCTGTACCGACAACAGACCTTGCAATAAATCTGTACTTGAAACAATAAACTTCATAGTGTTGACATTAAATTATACCTTACAAAGGTAGAAACTTTTGGCATATAATTTGAGTTGCAATCCTAAAAAAATAGTGTATATAAAAGTGAAAAATCAGTTGATATGAGAAAGAATCTTACATTGCTTTTTTTGTCTGTCCTGCTCAGTACAGTTGCGGCAGTCATAATAACAAGATATGCACTTTGTCTTCCCGACAGAAGTGAGCCTGCAGCAGGTTTCCCTGCAATAAGACAGGTTACCCTGGAGCAACAGAACTTCCCTGATTTCACATATGCTGCAGAGAGTTGTGTTGACGGTGTTGTATTTGTAAAGGTTGTAAAAAGGGAGAAAAACAGGGAGGCTTCAATCCTGGAGCACTTTTTTGGATATGGAAACCCATACTCAATGCCACGTGAAAGCGTAGGTTCCGGTTCAGGTGTAATAATATCTCCCGACGGATATATTGCAACCAACAATCACGTTGTTGCAAATGGCGAACAGATAGAGGTTACCCTCAATGACAACAAGACCTACAAGGCAAAACTTGTGGGGGCAGACCCTGTAACGGATGTGGCTCTGCTGAAAGTGGAGGCAGAGAATCTTCCTGTAATCCCGTTCGGGGATTCAGATTCGCTCCGTCTTGGAGAGTGGGTATTGGCAATAGGGAGCCCCTTCAATCTGAGGAGCACCATTACCGCAGGAATTGTAAGTGCAAAAGGGAGGTCTCTTCCCGATATGTCCGGAGAGTTCAAGATTGAATCATTTATCCAGACAGATGCTGCAGTGAATCCAGGCAACAGCGGTGGGGCACTTGTGAATACACGCGGTGAACTTGTGGGTATCAACACTGCCATAGCGTCAAATACCGGTTCCTACACAGGGTACTCATTTGCAGTTCCTGTGGCAATTGTAAAGAAAGTGGTTGAAGACATAAAGGTTCACGGCAAGGTGCAGAGGGCGATGCTTGGCATATCCATGACAGAACTTACACAGGAACTTGCATCACTCGCTGGAATGAAAGGTGATTTCAGTGGAGTATACATTGCCGAACTTGTAAGGGGTGGAGCAGCGTGGAAAGGAGGAGTAAGGGAAGGTGATGTGCTCGTTGCAATAGACGGACGCAAAATGAAGAACCCATCAGATGTGCAGGCAACAGTAAATTCACACAAGCCTGGCGATTATGTTGAGTTGACAATATGCAGGGATGGAAAAGAGCAGCAACTCAAGGTGCAGTTGCAGGGTGAGGCAACCGCAGCTGCCATAGAAGATGAGGGGAGTGCAACAATAATGGGTGCAACACTGGCTGAGCCTGACAAAGACCTGCTCAAGAAGTTGGGACTCAAAGGGGGAGTTGAGGTTGTGTCTGTTGAAAAAGGCAATTTCAGCGCTGCAGGAGTGCGTAAAGGACTGGTGATTACACATATCAACCAGATTCAGGTTTCTACTGTAAAAGAAGCGCTTGAGGTGATAAAGAATGCAAGGAGAGGATTCCTTGTGGAAGGAATGTATCGTAATGGAGATGTTTATTACTATGGAGTTGGTGTCTAATAGGAAATTTTGATTATCTTTGCGTGTTAAAATATCCACATGAGACAGTTAAAGATCACAAAATCAATCACAAACAGGGAGAGCGCCTCTCTGGATAAATATCTACAGGAGATAGGTAGAGAAGAACTCATTACAGTTGAGGAAGAGGTTGAACTTGCCCAAAGAATAAAAAAAGGTGATCAGGAGGCTTTGGAGAAACTTACCAGAGCTAACCTGAGGTTTGTAGTTTCTGTTGCAAAACAGTATCAGAACCAGGGCTTGAGCCTTCCTGACCTTATCAATGAGGGTAACCTGGGACTTATAAAGGCTGCCGAGAAGTTTGATGAGACCAGAGGTTTCAAATTCATCTCTTATGCTGTATGGTGGATAAGACAGTCCATACTCCAGGCTTTGGCAGAGCAGTCGAGAATTGTGAGGCTTCCGCTTAACCAGGTTGGATCTTTGAACAAAATAAACAAGGCCCTCTCAAAATTTGAGCAGGAGAACGAGAGGATGCCGTCTCCAGAGGAGTTGGCAGACATCCTTGAGATTCCAAGGGAGAAGATTGCGGATACTTTGAGGGTTTCAGGCAGACACGTATCGGTTGATGCACCTTTTGTGGATGGTGAGGACAACAGCCTTCTGGATGTGCTTGTAAACTCGGACTCCCCTAATGCGGACAGAGGCCTTGTAAACGAATCTTTGAACAAGGAGATTGAAAGGGCACTTTCCACCCTTACAGAGAGGGAGAGGGATATTGTGAAGTATTTCTTTGGCATAGGGGCACAGGAGATGACTTTGGAGGAGATAGGTGAGTATTTCGGACTTACCAGAGAGCGTGTAAGGCAGATCAAGGAGAAGGCCATCAGAAGATTGAGACACAGTGCAAGAAGCAAACTGCTCAAGAGTTATCTTGGGTAGTGCGCTTCCGTGCATTTCCATTGCATTTAGATTTAACCATTTATAACACATTAAACTATGAAAAAGTATTTGATATCTCTACTTTCAGCAGGGGTATTGGTTGCGTCTTGTTCACAGTCAAAAGATGTGAACCCTCTTCTTGAGGAGTGGACAACCCCTTATGGTATCCCACCTTTTGAGCAGGTACAGCCTGAGCATTATCTTCCTGCATTCAAAGCTGCAATGGCTGCAGAACTTGCAGAAATTGATGCAATTGTAAACAATACAGAGGAGCCTACATATGAGAATACCATTGAGGCATATGCAAATACAGGCGAACTTCTTTCAAACGTATCTTCTGTATTCAGCAGTGCAAACGGCGTAAAATCAAATCCTGAACTCCAGGCCATTGCAAAGGAACTATCTCCGCTACAGAGTGCGCACAGCAGTGCAATCCGTCTTAATGACAAACTTTTCCAGAGAATTAAAGCAGTTTATGAGAAGAGAAATGAGATGAATCTCAATCCTCAGCAGATGAGGGCTGTAGAGGAGATCTACAAAGGCTTTGAGAGAGGCGGTGCAAATCTTCCTGCAGACAAGAAAGAGGAGTTGAAGGCTGTAAATGCAGAAATTTCTGCCCTGCAGTTGCAGTTCTCTCAGAATGCATTGCAGGAGACTGCTGCATATACCCTTGTAATTGAGAAAGAGGAGGATCTTAAAGGTCTTACAGAGGGTCAGATTGCAGAGGCTGCTTCAAGGGCTGCAAAAGCCGGCCAGGAGGGTAAATGGTTCTTTGGCCTTGACAATCCAAGCATTATGCCTTTCCTTGCAAATGCAGAGAACAGGGAGTTGAGGAAACAGATTCTTGAGGCATACTTGAACAGGTGCAACAATAACAATGAGAATGACAGCAAGGAGATAATCAAGAAACTTGTTGAATTGAGACTCAAGAGGGCACAGATTATGGGTGCCGAGAGTGCGGCAGCATACATCCTTGAAGACAGGATGGCCAAGACTCCTGAGGCTGTATACAATTTGTTGGACCAGATTTGGGCTCCTGCACTTAAAGCTGCAAAGGCAGAGGCAGATGATATGAAGAAGATCATTGCAAAGGAGGGTTCAAACATCAATCTTGAGGCTTGGGACTGGAGATATTATGCCCAGAAGGCAATGAAGGAGAAATTCAACCTCAGCGAGTCTGAGATGGCCCCTTATTTCCAGATTGACAATGTAAGGGAAGGTGTATTCCACGTTGCAAACAAACTGTTTGGCCTTACTTTCAAAAAATTGGAGAATGTTCCCCTTCCACACCCTGAAGCTGAGGCTTTTGAGGTGATGGACAAAGACGGTTCGGTAACAGGCGTTGTATTCTTTGATATGTTTGCAAGACCTGGCCAGAAGAGGGCAGGTGCATGGTGCGGCGGTTTCAGAGGACAGTCTTACAAGAACGGTGAGAGGATCATTCCATTGGTAACCATCTGCGGTAACTTTACAAGACCGGTAGGTGACCAGCCTGCACTTCTTACAACTGATGAGGTTGAGACATATTTCCACGAGTTCGGACACGGTTTGGCAAGCCTTCTTAAAGATACCAAAGTTAAAGGTATGGGCGGATATCCAAGGGACTTTGTTGAGCTCCCTTCACAGTTGAATGAGCACTGGGCATTTGAGCCTGAGGTTCTGAAGGTTTATGCAAAACACTACCAGACCGGTGAGGTAATTCCTCAGGAACTTGTAGACAAGATGGTTGCTGCAGGCAAATATGGACAGGGTTTTGCAACTGTTGAGTATCTTGCCGCATCATACCTTGATATGGATTTCCACGTCCTTAAGGAGATCCCTGCAGACCTTGATGTAAATGCATTCGAGACCAAGGTTTTGGGTGACAGAGGTATTCTTCCTCAGATCCCTTCAAGATACAGGAGCACATACTTCAGCCATACTTTCAGTGGCGGATATACAGCAGGTTATTACAGTTATATCTGGGCAGAGGTTCTTGATGCAGATGCATATGAAGCATTTGTTGAGACCGGTGACATCTTCAACCAGGAGGTTGCAGACAAATACAGGACAGAGGTTCTTGAGAGAGCAGGTGAAGAGGATGCAATGAATCTTTACATCAACTTCAGAGGTAAGGAGCCGGGAATTGATCCGCTTCTGAAGAACAGGGGCTTGAAATAGTCTTACACTTTGATTATAAAGGTTGCAGGAGATACTCCTGCAACCTTTTTTATTTTTAAGGCACCGGTTTTTTTTATACCTTTGGAGCTTTGTTGAAAATAACTAAAAATTAACGATATGAACGACTTCCTGGCTTATCTGGGTAATGGCATTACGGCAGTAAGCGACTTTGTTTGCGGTTATCCGCTCTTTTTCCTCCTTGTTGGAGGCGGATTGTATTTCTTGATTTATTCAGGCTTTGTTCCATTGAGATATTACGGGCGTGCCATCAAATCCCTTAAGTCTGAGGATGATAAGGCAGAGGGACAGATCAGCTCTTTTGAGGCGCTTGCAAGTGCCATTGCTGCAACAGTGGGAATGGGAAACATTGCAGGTGTTGCAATAGCCCTCTCCATTGGAGGCCCCGGTGCAATTTTCTGGATGTGGGTAAGTTCAATCCTTGGAATGGCAACCAAATTCTTTGAAGGTACGCTTTCTGTAATGTACAAAGGCAAAGATGATACCGGCGAGACCCAGGGAGGCCCTATGTATATGATCCTTTCCGGATTGGGACAGAACTGGAAACCTCTTGCAGTATTCTTCTCAATATCCGGTCTTATAGGAACACTTTGCATAATGCAGGCAAACCAGTTCACAGAGGCCATCACCACTGTATTCTTTACACCTGAGCAGAATACCGTAACCTTGAGGTTCATAATAGGAGTGATAATTTGTGCTGTAGTTGCCTGTGTTATACTTGGCGGTATAAAGAGGATTTCAAAAGTTGCAACCAAAGTGGTTCCTGCAATGGTAATAATGTATTTCCTTCTGGTACTTTATATAATCCTTACCAACCTTGATGCTGTTCCAGGTGTATTCGGTGCAATCTTTACAGATGCCCTTACAATAAAGGCAGGAGTTGGCGGCGGTGTAGGTGCACTTGTTTCAATAGCACTTATAGGTATCAGACGTGCTGCTCTTGTAAATGAGGCAGGTGTAGGTACTGCATCAATGATGCACGGTGCTTCAAAGAACAACCAGCCTGTAAGGGAAGGTCTTGTGGCAATGATAGGCCCTTCAATTGATTCAGGCCTTGTATGTACACTTACAGCCATTGCAATCCTTATCCAGAGGGACTTCCTTCCGTTGGGTGACGGCATCAGCGGTTCAATGGCAGGTTTGAGCGTGGCACTCCAGGCATTTGACATCTCAATCCCCGGATTGGGCAAATACCTTCTTCTGCTTATGCTCTTCTTCTTTGCATTCTCCACAATGTTCTCGTACTCATATTACGGACAGAAATGTACAGGTTTCCTATTTGGTGCAAGATATGCGAAGTATTACAACATATTCTTCCTTGTAATGCTTGTGGTTTCTGCAGTAATTCCTCTGAAGGCTGCTGTTGGTCTTATAGACCTTGCATATGCACTTATGGCATTCCCTACAATGTTCACCCTTATGGTCCTTTCTCCAAAAGTGAAGAAGGCAATGAAGGTGTATTTTTCGGAGAACAAGTAAATTAATTTTATAATCCCGACAGATCATGTTTCTGTCGGGATTAATATTTGACAATAAGAAATGATATATATGAATCCTGAATTATTTATAAGCAATAAGGCAAAAGAGGCGGTAAAGGCCCTTTATGGTGTAGAAGTTGATGACAAGATGATCCAGACCCAGACCACAAGAAAAGAGTTTGAGGGGGACATCACATTGGTTGCATTCCCGTTGCTGAAGACAAGCAGAAAGTCTCCAGAGGCAACTGCAACAGAGATAGGAGGGTACATAAAGGAGAATGAGCCTATGGTGGAAAGTTTCAATGTAGTGAAGGGTTTTCTGAACATAAAGCTTTCTGAAGAGTTCTGGAAAAATGTATTTACAGAAATCAATGCGGCAGAGAATTATGGACAACTTCCTACAACAGGCAAGACAGTGATGATAGAGTTCTCTTCTCCAAATACAAACAAACCGCTGCATCTTGGACATATAAGGAACAACCTTTTGGGATGGTCTGTTTCAAGGCTCCTTGAGGCAAACGGACATAATGTGCTTAGGGTGAACCTTGTGAATGACAGGGGTATCCATATCTGCAAATCAATGCTTGCCTGGCTGAAGATGGGCAACGGGGAAACTCCGGAGTCATCGGGAATAAAGGGAGACCACCTTGTGGGCAAGTATTATGTGGCTTTCAGCAATGAGCTGAAGAAACAGACAAAGGAACTCATTGCACAGGGGGTGCCGGAGGATGAGGCTGAAAGACAGACTCCAATCCTTAAGGAGGCACAGGCAATGCTTGTAAAATGGGAGCAGGGTGATCCTGAAGTTGTGGAGTTGTGGAAGAAGATGAACGGTTGGGTGTATGACGGATTTGACAAGACATACAACCGCCTTGGCATCTCTTTCCACAAGACATACTATGAGTCACAGACCTATCTCCTTGGAAAGGCATTGGTGCAGGAGGGACTGAAGAAAGGTATTTTTGAGACACACGAAGACGGTTCTGTATGGTGTGACCTTACTCCCGACGGCCTTGACAAGAAACTTCTCCTAAGGGGTGACGGCACATCTGTATATATGACACAGGATTTGGGAACAGCCCACCAGAGATTTTCTGAGCACAGCCTTGATGAGCATATATATGTTGTGGGAAATGAGCAGAACTATCATTTCCAGGTGTTGAAACTTATCCTCAAGAAATTGGGATTTGACTGGAGCGACAGCATATACCATCTGTCATACGGTATGGTGGAACTTCCTGAAGGCAAGATGAAATCAAGGGAGGGAACAGTTGTGGATGCAGACGATCTTGTACAGGATATGTATGCAACTGCAAAAGAGACCTCATTGGCTCTTGGAAGGCTGGACGATATGCAGGAGGCAGAAAGGGAGGACTTGTTTGAGATGATTGGCCTGGGTGCCCTCAAATATTTCATTCTTAAAGTTGACCCTAAGAAGACAATGCTGTTTGACCCTAAGGAGTCGATAGACTTCAACGGTAATACCGGTCCATTCATCCAGTATACCCATGCACGTATAAAATCCATTCTAAGGAAGGCTTCAGAGAGAGGTTTTGCACAGGAGGTACTTCCGGCAGCAGCACTGCTCCCTAAGGAGATAGAGATAATAAAGATGCTCAACATCTACCCTCAGAGGGTTAAAGAGGCCGGTGATGACCACTCTCCTGCAGTAATTGCAAATTATGCTTATGACCTTGCAAAAGAGTTCAGCCAGTATTACCACGATACAACCATCCTCAATGAGGCTGATGCTGCATTGAGATCACAGAGGCTTGTGCTTATAGATGTTATTGCCAAGGTGCTTGTAAGTGCTATGGATATTCTTGGCATAAGGCTCCCAGAGAGGATGTAATGATGGAGCGGAGCAGATTCATACCTACCTCAAAGAAAGAGGTTGATGCATTGGGATGGGACTATATAGATGTGATCATCTTTACCGGTGATGCCTATATAGACCACCCCTCTTTTGGCACAGCCGTAATTGCCCGTGTACTGGAGAACAGCGGATACAGGGTGGCGGTAATCCCGCAGCCAAACTGGAGGGATGATTTGAGGGATTTCAAGAAACTTGGGGAACCAAGGCTATTCTTTGGTGTGAATTCAGGGGCTATGGACTCTATGGTGAATCATTATACTGCAGCAAAGAGATTGCGCAGCAATGATGCATATACCCCTAATGGAGCCCCTTCAATGCGCCCCGATTATGCAGTTAAGGTATATTCCAACATCCTTAAACAATTATATCCCCACATACCTGTTGTAATAGGAGGTATAGAGGCATCGCTCCGCAGGCTTGCCCATTACGACTATTGGCAGGACAGGCTTCTTCCGTCCGTGCTGGTGGAGAGCAAGGCAGACTATCTCATTTACGGAATGGGGGAGAGGGCCATAATAGATATAGCCAGACATATAGAGGATGGCAATTGGGCAGACAAGAATAAGTTGCAGCAGGTTGCCTGGATAAGTGATGAGAAACCACAGGAGTCTCCCGACAGGATATTCCTCCACCCGTATGAAAAATGTCTGAAAGACAAGAAGGCATTTGTGGAGAACTTCAACGTTATTGAAGTTGAAGCAAACAGGATGGTGGGCAAGCAGCTGGTGGAGAAGACAGGAGACAAATATGTATGTGTGAACAGCCCGTATCCGCTTCCATCTGTTGAGGAACTGGATTCCTATTATGATCTTCCCTACACAAAACTGCCCCATCCGCGCTATAAGGGGAAGCATATCCCGGCATATGAGATGATAAAGTTCTCTATAAACACCCACAGGGGATGTTTTGGGGGCTGCAGTTTCTGTACTATTGCGGCACATCAGGGAAAGCATATCCAGAGCAGGAGCGAAAGGTCAATTCTGGAGGAGATACAGAGGCTCAGGGATCTGCCCGGTTTTGCAGGGAACATCTCGGATGTAGGTGCCCCAACAGCAAATATGTACGGAATGTGTGGCAATGACCTTACCGTTTGCGGCAAATGCTTCCGCAAGAGTTGTCTTTTCCCAAAGAGGTGTCCTAACCTTAACAACTCCCACAGGAGGCTGCTTAAGTTGTACAGGAGCATCTCTGAAATAAAGGGGATAAGGCACGCATATATTGGCAGTGGCATAAGATATGACCTCTTCCTTGATGAAAAGGGGTTTCTTGACAGCTCATCCAAACCATATTTTGAGGAACTTGTAACCAACCATACAAGCGGCAGGCTGAAGGTGGCTCCGGAGCATACAGAAGACAAAGTGCTGGAGATGATGAACAAACCTTCTTTTGCATTGTTCGGACGTCTGAAGAGGGAGTTTGACAAGGTGGTGAGAGAGAAGAATCTAAGATACCAGATTGTCCCATACTTCATATCTTCACATCCCGGATGTACAATGAAGGATATGGAGAATCTTGCTGCAAACCCACTCCTGAAGGGTGTATATACAGACCAGGTGCAGGATTTTACCCCAACTCCAATGACAAAATCTTCTGCCGCATATTATGCGCAGATTGACCCAAAAACATTCAAACCGGTGTTTGTGGAGAAAAATATGGAGAAGAAAAAGATGCAGAAATCTTATTTTTTTAAGAAATAGCCAAAAACATTTTTTTATAAGAAAAATTGCACTATACTTGCACAGAAAATCAATATAACCAGATTAACCAATTAGAGAGAAAGCTATGTGCGCAAAAACTTCATCAAAACCACAGAAGAAGAGAGCAGTTGTAAGTTATGCAAACATGTCACCTGAACTGGCGGCAGCATTCAAGGAGAAATATCCTAAAGGATACGCAGATTATATGGGAGACCTCTTTAAGGTTGACAAGCCTGACGGATCGTTCTTTTATGCAGTTTCTGTTGAGATTCCGGATGCCATTTATCTTGTTAAGATTGAGGTTAAGATAGATGATTACGAGGATGTGGAGAACGGATTGTTCGGAGGTGTGGATGCAGATGATGACGGTGGAGCTGAGGGCGGCACATTCCCGGATGACGGCACCAACTCATTCGGCGGAGAGGATGACTCGGATGAATAAGGACAAATGATTATATGCACAGTTCAATAAAGGTGATGTGTTCTGCACAATCACCTTTTTTTATTAAATTCGCATTGTATAAAACCTGACTGAAACTGATGATAAATAGTATAATAAACAAACTGAAAAGTAAAGCGGCAGGGATGCCCGAGAGCAAACTGCTCATCATACTTTCACTTGTTGTAGGCCTTGGAAGCGGAATTGCAGCAGTGCTGCTCAAACAGATGGTCCATTTTGTGGAATGGATACTTACAGGATGGTTCAATACCCCTGCAGACAGTTTCCTGTATCTGCTTTATCCTGGTGTGGGTATGCTCCTTGCCCTGTTGTTTGTGAAATTCATTGTAAAGGACAACATAGGGCATGGCGTTACAAAAGTGCTTCTTGCAGTTTCCAAGAATGAGTCAAAGATAAAATCCCATAATATGTGGAGTTCAGTGGCAGCCAGCTCCGTTACCATCGGTTTTGGAGGATCTGTAGGAGCGGAGGCCCCTATTGTATATACAGGTGCTGCGATAGGCTCCAATGTGGCCAGGGCTCTGGGACTTTCATACAAGAATATGACAATCCTGCTCGGGTGCGGTGCAGCCGGTGCAGTGGCTGGAATCTTCAAGGCACCAATGGCAGGTATCCTCTTTACTTTTGAGATACTGCTGTTCAATATGTCCATGTCTTCCCTTCTTCCGTTTGTAATGTCTTCCATTACGGCTACTACGGTCTCTTACCTGTTTTTGGGGAATACGGTGGCATTTGAAAATGACCTTACCCCGTTTTCAATAGGAAATCTTCCGTTTTATATACTCTTTGGAAATATCTGCGGATATGCATCATTGTATTTTACCAGAACCACATTGTGGATGGAGGATAAGATAAAGGGGATACAGGGTACCACAAAGAGGTGGCTTATATCTGCAATTTGTCTGGGACTACTCATCTTCATATTTCCACCTCTCTATGGTGAGGGGTACGGTGTACTTACAAGTCTGCTTATGAACAACTCGGAAGAGGCGGTGGGTACATCCTTCTTTACCAAGATACTTACCGTTGAGTGGGTTGTTCCACTCTTCTTCATAGGGGTATTCTTCTTTAAGGTATTTACAATGTCATTCACAAATGCCGGCGGTGGTGTGGGGGGAACATTCGGTCCTACACTCTTTATGGGCGGTATTGTGGGGTTTGTTGTTGCAAGGCTTGTGAATCTGTCGGGAATACACGTATTGCCGGAGGCCAATTTTGTGCTTGTGGGTATGGCGGGGCTTATGGCAGGCGTGATGCAGGCCCCTCTTACAGCAATTTTCCTCATTGCGGAGATTACGGGCGGATATACACTCCTTATGCCGCTGATCATTACCTCTGCGGTTTCATTTGCCACAATAAGGTTCTATGAGCCATACTCAATTTATACAAAACGTATAGCAAAACAGGGGGATCTTCTCACCCACGATTCTGACCAGGCGGTGCTTACGCTGCTCAAGACAGATGAACTTATAGAGAAGGATTTCTCTACCATTGGACTGGAACATACACTTGGGGATCTTGTGAAGGTGATTGCCCATTCACACAGGAACATATTTCCGGTTGTAGATGACAACGGGCTTATGCAGGGGATTGTCTACCTGGATGATGTGAGGGAGATAATGTTTGAGAGGGAGAAATATGACACCAGAATATATTCTATAATGAAGCAGGTTCCGGAGTTTGTCTACTGCAAGGAGAAGATGGAGAGTGTGATGACAAAATTTGAATTTACAGGGGCGTGGAACCTTCCTGTTGTAGACCAGACCGGCAAATATCTGGGTTTTGTGTCAAAATCAAAGATATTCTCGGCATACAGGGAGCAGTTGCAGCAAGTTTCACACGATTAGAATTATGGAAAAATCATATATAAAATACATATCCGGGTTGCTCTCTGTAAATGACTGGCAGGTTGAGCATTGTATTGAACTTCTTGCAGAAGGGGCAACGGTTCCATTCATAAGCAGATACAGGAAGGAGAGGACCGGGCAGTTGGATGAGGTGCAGGTGGCTGAGATAAGGCACTGGTACCTTAAGTTTGAGGAGTTGGACAAACGCAAGGAGGCTGTACTAAAGAGTATAAAGGAGCAGGACAAACTTACCCCTGAACTTGAGAAGGAGATATCTGCCTGTGTGCAGATGCAGCATTTGGAGGATATTTATCTCCCTTACAGGCCAAAGAGGAGGACAAGGGCTTCAATGGCAAAGGAGAAGGGACTGGAACCTCTTGCCCAGGCAATGCTTTCATTCAAGGTGGACAATTTTGAAAAATATGCCGCCTCATTCATAGATGGGGATTCTCTTCCCGATATGGAATCGGTCCTTCAGGGTGCCAGGGACATAATTGCGGAGAATATATCGGAGAGGGCGGATATAAGGCAGGAGTTGAGGAGTTTTTACCTCAAGAGTGCGAAAGTATGCTCCAAAGTTGCAAAAGGTAAGGATGAAGAGGGGGAGAAATACGGCAACTATTTCAATTTCTCTGAAGAGATTTCCCGTATGCCGGCCCACAGGCTTCTGGCAATACTCCGTGGAGAGCAGGAGGGGATACTTCAAGTGAAACTTGAGGCAGACGCCGCTATATCCAAAAAGATAATCAACAGACTTTTCTACAAAGGGGCAAAATGCAATACCTACAGATTGTTTGAGCAGTTGGATATGGCTGTGGATGATTCCCTCAAGAGGCTTCTGAACTCATCTGTGGGAAATGAGGCGCTGGGAATGGCAAAGGAGAAGGCAGACATGGATTCAATTAAGGTGTTTGGAGAGAATCTCAGACAGCTTCTTTTGGCCGCTCCGGTAGGTGAAAAGCGTACATTGGCCATAGATCCAGGTTTCCGTACAGGCTGCAAGGTGGTGTGCCTTGGGGCAAACGGGGAGCTTCTGCATAATGATACCATTTATCCGCATCCACCTGCAAATGAGAAGGTGATGGCGATGAAGAAGATTTCCAATATGGTGCAGGCCTATAAAATAGAGGTTATTGCAATTGGAAACGGAACTGCTGCAAGGGAGACAGAGGCATTCATAAAGAGGCTGGTGCTTCCTGCAAATGTAAAGGTGTTCTCTGTAAGTGAAGACGGGGCATCAATATACTCTGCATCGCAGACGGCAAGGGAAGAGTTCCCTGAATATGATGTTACGGTAAGGGGTGCGGTCTCTATAGGAAGGCGCCTTATGGACCCTTTGGCAGAACTGGTGAAGATAGATCCCAAATCTTTGGGAATAGGGCAGTACCAGCACGATGTGGACCAGACACTCCTTAAGGAGAAACTGGATGATGTGGTGGTAAGTTGTGTGAACAGCGTAGGGGTAAATCTCAATACTGCCAGCAGGCATCTCCTTTCATATGTATCAGGCATAGGCCCTGCATTGGCCAAGAATATAGTGGAGTACAGGGCAACCATAGGGGCGTTTACATTAAGACAGCAGCTGCTCAAGGTGAAGAGGTTGGGGGAGAAGGTTTTTGAACAGTCGGCAGGATTCCTGAGGATTCCAGGAGCAGAGAATCCTTTGGATAATTCAGCCGTACACCCTGAGCGCTATACCCTTGTCCTCAGGATGGCATCTGATGCCGGGGTTCCGCTTTCGGAACTTATCGGGAATAAGGATATGGTGAACTCCCTGAATATTGAAAAATATGTCTCGGAGGAGGCCGGACTCCCTACACTCAAGGATATTGTCCAAGAGTTGGCAAAACCGGGCAGGGATCCGCGCACTGCGGCAAAAGTGCTTGAATTTGCAGAGAATATCCATTCATTGGAGGATTTGAAGGGGGGGATGGAACTTCCTGGAATAGTTACAAACATTACAAATTTCGGTGCCTTTGTTGATATTGGAATCAAGCAGAATGGCCTTATCCATATCTCAAATATGGCAGACAAATATGTTTCCAATCCGAATGACATTCTAAAACTGCACCAGCATGTTACTGTGAGGGTTCTGGATGTGGATTTGAAGAGAGGCAGGATACAGTTGAAATTAGTGGAACAGTAATATATTGAGAGTATGGTTTTGATGAATGCGGCAATCCTTGCAGTGCCTTTGTTGGCAGGGATTGCAGCCTGGCTTTTTGTGCTGTATATGAAATTGAGACGTGCTGAGGCTGTCAGGAGGGAAACAGTGGAGAAATACGGTGTGCTTGTAGAGGTTGCTCCGGGAAATAGGGCAGCAGTCAAGGAGAGTGTTTTGCAATGTGCAGAGGCGAAAAAGGGAATAATGGACCTTACATACTATTCCTGCGACAATTTCAAGAAGTATCAGTCAAAAGTTTCAGAGAAGATGGAGGAGCTTTACAGCAGTGGCGCACTCCAGAACCTGTGCTCTGATGTGGTATACCTGGCAAATCTTGCAGAGAACGGAGTCTTCTACAAACTTGCAAAAGAGTACAGGCTCACAGAACTTGAACTGCGCACCTGCTGCTTCATATATCTTGGATTCAAATGGCAGCACACCTGTACTGCAGATTCCCTTACGGAAAATGCCTACAACGTAAGGTGCTCCCGAATAAGAAAAAAATTCTCCCTTACAAAAGAAGAGAGAATTCCCGATTTCCTTGAGAAGTGGTGCAAGAAACACAACCCTAATTCTTCTGTGCAATAATCACACCTGCAATTACAACAGCCATTCCGGCCGCACCAACCACGGTAATGCTTTCCTGCCCCATAGCAGCTGCGCCAACGGCGGAAATGGCAGGGATGAGGGCTGTAAAGATATTGGCCTTCATCATTCCCAATTTGGCAATGGCATTTACCCAGCAGAGGAATGCCACACATGAGCACAAAATGGCCAGAGACAAGAGCGGTACAAGCACATCCCAGGAGAAGAAAGTGCTGTTGAGCCCATCCAGCCCATATCCCAGAAACAGCGGGAAGAAGAGCAGTGCCCCAATCATAAACTGGAAAGTGGTTATTGTGGTGGAATTGTATTTTCCCGACAATTTCTTTACAACTGCTGCATATCCTGTAGCACCTGCAACCGCAAGGAACAGGAGGGCAATGCCATAGAAATGGTCTACAGAGGTCTGGCTGTCGTCCTTCATGACAACCATAACTATTCCGGGAATTGTAAGGGCCGTGCCTATAATCTTAAGTGCAGTATATGGAACCTTGTAGATTATCTTCTCTGCAATAAGGCAGGTTATGGGGATGGTTGCAATGATCACTGCCGCCAGAACTGCAGATCCGGTAAACTTCATCCCATAAGTTTCCCCAATGAAATATATGTACGGCTCAAAAAAAGCCATCAGGAACATATATTTATAATCCTTCTTTTCAACCTTCTGCAATCTTCCCGACAAACGGGCGTATACATACAGCAGTGCCCCCGCACAAGCCAGTCTCACAAAGAGGAATGTGAAAGGGGGAACATTCTGGTTAAGAATGTCATTTGTCCACACAAAAGAAAGTCCCCACAACACTACAGCAAGTGTTGAGAGGAGGTAACTATCTCTCAAATTCAAGGGCTTTTGCATCTCTTTTTCCTGTAAGTTTGCCGTTCTCCACTACCTGGGTTCCGTTTACAAATGTATGTATTATGCTGCTTGAAAACTCTTTCCCTTCAAATGGGCTCCATCCGCATTTATATGCCGGGGCATTGGTTGAATTGCTGTCGGGAAGATTAAGGTCTACAATGGCAAGGTCTGCATAATAACCTTCCCTGAGGAAGCCCCTTCCCTTAATGTTGAAACACTCTGCCGGGCCGTGGGACATCCTTGCCACAACATCCTCCAGATCAAAAATGCCTTTCCTGTAAAGTTCCAGCATTATCTGCAGGCTGTGCTGTATCAATGGAATGCCGCTTGGGGCCTTTGCATAATTGTTCTGTTTCTCTTGTGGAAGGTGAGGTGCATGGTCTGTTGCAACAACCTTTATGGTACCCTCTTTAACGGCCTTGCGTATGGCAAGCATATCCTCCGGGGTCTTTATGGCAGGATTGCATTTTATTTTGCTGCCGTACTCTGCGTAATCATTGCAGTTGAACCACATATAATGTACACAAACCTCTCCGCAGATATCAGGATTCAGTTTCCTTGCCTCCTTAATCATCTCAATCTCATCCGCTGTACTTATGTGCAGGATATGGAGCTTGCTGTTGTTCTTTACAGCCAGATCAAGAGCCCTCCTGGTACATTCTATGCAGGCCTCGCGGCTCCTTATCCTATAATGCATCCCAAACGGAATATCTTCGCCGTATTTTGCGGTGTACTCGGCCATATTCGCCTTTATTATATCCTCCTGCTCGCAATGGGTTGCTATAAGGAGAGGGGATTCCTTGAATATACGGTTGAGGGTATGCTCATCATTTACAAGCATATTGCCTGTAGAGGAACCCATAAACACCTTTATTCCGCAAATCCTGCTCTTGTCTGCAGAAAGTATTTCATCTATATTCCCATTGGTGGCACCAAGGTAGAACGAATAGTTGGCACTGCTACCTTCTGCTGCAATTGCAAACTTCTGTTCCAGGGCCTCATTTGTGGTTGCGGGAGGGTTGTTGTTGGGCATATCCATAAAACTTGTTACACCTCCAAGCACTGCAGCTGCACTCTCAGATGCTATGGTTGCCTTTGCTGTATTGCCAGGCTCCCTGAAATGCACCTGGTCGTCTATGACACCGGGAAGTATATGCAGGCCTGCCGCATCAACTTCCCTGTCACTTGCAATTGAGGCAACAGCCGCATTGTACTCCTGTTCTGAATTGAAATCTGTGCTGAGGATTATTCTGGAGATTCTTTCACCATCAATCAAAAGGCTACCCATAACGGACAGCCCTTCGTTTACCAGAATGCCATTTTTGACAAGTGTCTGCATACTTATTATATAATGTGTTTATTTTTTCTTTGGGGTAATTTTACGGAACTTCATTTTAAGGACACCCCAGAATGCTTCACCAAAAATTCCCGAACTCATCTTGGACGTACCCTCAGTCCTGTCTATGAATATGATTGGGACCTCCTGAATCTTGTATCCCAGTTTGTATGCATTGTATTTCATCTCAATCTGGAATCCGTATCCCCTCATCTGCACCTTATCCAGATCAATTGAACTAAGCACCTCTCTGGTATAGCACTTGAATCCTGCGGTGCAGTCATAAATCTTCATTCCCAGCACGGTCCTCACATATGTTGAGGCATAATATGACATTATCACCCTCCCGATAGGCCAGTTCACCACACTGATTCCTTTGCAGTACCTCGATCCTATTGCAAGACCTGCTCCATCCTTTGCACAGGCATTGTAAAGTTTGGGAAGGTCATCGGGATTATGGGAAAAGTCTGCATCCATCTCAAAGATGTAGTCATATCCGTTGTCAAGTGCCCAGTTGAATCCTGTTATATAAGCGGTGCCAAGACCAAGTTTCCCTTTGCGCTCAATGATGTGCAGACTCTGTGGAAACTCTTTCTGAAGCCTCTTCACTATATCTGCGGTACCGTCAGGTGAACCGTCATCTATTACAAGTATGTGGAATCCCTCAGGCAGCGTGAATACTTTCCTGATTATTTTCTCAATATTCTCCTTCTCATTATAGGTAGGGATTATGATAACTTTCCTGTCCATTTTCTCCTCTCTTGAATTTTCTTTAATACAACTTTCAAAGGTATGGTTTTTTTCAATATGATGGAGTGGAAAAGGTGGAAAAATTTTTATCGCAACAATGGCTTGAACCTTAGAAGGTTCCCGTTTTTGCGAAAAAAATCTCCCAAAAAATGTTCAAGAAAAATTTGGAAGTAAAGGAAAAGTTCCTACCTTTGCAACCCGTTTGAGAAACGAACGTACTCAAGCGAAACAAAGTTCATTGAAAATAATAGAAAGACAAGCAGCATAGTTTAGAGAACTATGATTTCAATACTTGGTGTATTGAAAGAGCGTAATTCCTTTAGAAGTTAACACTTCAGAAAAACAGGGAAATCACGAGTTACAGGAGCAAGAGATTTAAAGTAATATATACAATGAAGAGTTTGATCCTGGCTCAGGATG
>JAGAKR010000012.1 GCA_017625535.1 Bacteroidales bacterium
ACTGTAGCCCAACATAAGGTCCCGAAAGGCACGGTTCAGATTTACCAGTTCCTCTGTCGATGCCAAATCTATGGCATCGGGGACCCAGCGGGCGACAGCTCGCTCAAGCGAATCAAGGTTATGACCGCGGTGATCGTTGTATGCAAAAACGTAGATGCTTGACAGGATTGTCAGTAATAATATGATACCGATTTTTCTCATAACTGCAAAGGTACTAAATAAAAACCGACTATTTTCAACCCCTTAGGGTGGAGTGAGCCACCCGAAAGGGTGGTGTTTAAGACGTTGAAATAGACGAAATTTGCAAAAAAGAAAACCACAAATGGGCGTAACCACTGAAAATAACATCAAACTGACCCGTCGGGAGAAGTCCATCCTGCAGGAAGTTGCCATCGGCCGGACCACTCCGCAGATTGCGGCAGACCTGGGGCTGAGCCCGGAAACCGTGAAGTGGTATCGCAAGCAGCTGCTGGTCAAGTTTTCGGCCACCACCTCCGCCGAGGTCGTCAGGAAAGCAATTGTGAACAATATCCTATAATGCCATGAAAAGAATATTTGCTATTTCAATCGTTGCGCTGCTAGCGTCCTGCTTTGCCGCAAATGCGCAGAGTATCCTTGACAGACTCAAGGACAGGGCGAAGGATGCCGTGGAAGAAAAAGTAGAGAAGGGCGTGAACGACCTTCTTGACGGAAACTTCGGCAAAAAGAAAGATAAGAAGGAAAAGCCTGAAAAGAAAAAGGCCGATATCCCCGCTGAGCAGCAGGCTCAGGAGGCCGGAGAGGCCGTTGCCGCCTCCACCTGGACCTGTGAGGAGTGCGGCAAAACCGGCAATGCCGGCAAGTTCTGCGAGGAATGCGGCGCTAAAAAGCCAGGTGCCGAGGCCCCTGCAAAGCCCAAGAAGCAGACTGAAAGCGCCTATGCAAAAAGTGACTTTGTCCCAGGAGATGAAATAATCTTTGACGACGATTTCTCCAATGAGAGGCTTGGTGAGTTCCCTTCCCGCTGGGATCTTTTGGGAGGTTATGCGGAGGTTGGTTCCCTGGAAGGCCGAAAGGTCATTTCCTTCACGGATGACGGCTACGGAGAAGTGCAGCCGCTTATGAAGGACCAGAAACATTTTCTCCCAGACGTATTCACCCTGGAATTCGACTTATATCTTGGGACTGGCGAAGGTGATGGATTCGCAGACAACGAATGGAGTCTTATCTTCGGCAATCCGGACCTTCCCAACTGGAACGGCAGGGTAACCTGGGTGGATCTGTGGTTCCGTCCCTGGGGCGGCGATGTTACCATGCGCTGGACTGCCCAGAAGCCTAATGGCGGTGATAACAACGCCGGAGAAAAGGACCTGAGTATGTTTAATCCTGACTCTCCTTTGAAAGAGAATGCCTGGAACCACTTCGCTTTCTCTTTCAACAAGCGTGCGTTCAAGGGTTATGTGAATGGATTAAGGATTATCAACATCCCCAGCGCCAAGGTGCCTTCACATTTCTGGTTCCTCCACTCCGGCGCCTATAAGTATGGATGCATCTCCAACGTCCGCCTGGCAAAGGGCGCAGTGCCGCTTTATGACCGCCTGGCCAGTGACGGCAAGATCATCACCTATGCCATCACGTTTGAGACGGGGAAGGCCGATCTTAAGCCAGAGTCAATGGTGGAAATCAACCGTATCGCCAAGTTGATGCAGGAGAATCCCGGCCTTGAGTTCGAGGTCCAGGGCCACTGCGACGCAACCGGCTCCGACAAAGTGAACGATTCTCTGTCCCAGAAACGCGCTGAGGCCATTGTAGCCGCCCTTGTAGAGCAGGGCATTGCCCAGGCCCGCCTGACCGCCGTCGGCAAGGGCTCCCACCAGCCCATCGCCTCCAACAGCACAGACGAAGGCCGTGCCAAGAACCGCAGAGTAGAATTCATCAAGAAATAACCGCATATGAAAAAGATAATCGTTACCCTGGCCGCTCTGGCCCTTCTTATTCCGGCCAGTGCTCAGAACAATGCCCGAAAAATCATTTCCCTCACTCCGGCGCTGCCTACAGTAAAGGACCTGTTGGAGGCTTATAAAGAAGAATATACTCCTTACGACGAATACAAAGGCCCCGGCGGAAGAGCGTTGGAGCTATTCTTGGATAAGCACAAGGATGCCGAAGACATAATCAGCGAACTGCCTTCAGAGTATACTCCGGATGTGTCTTCACTCGGAAAAATGACCCAGGGCTCAGCAAAGGGAGCTGCAATGGGCCGTATGTCGGGAATGGGACTGAGCGCCGCAGACATCCAAAAACTCCAATCGGGCGAGCTCAGCGAAGAAGAGCAGCTGGCCTTTGCAAACAAAGTGATGAAAGCCCAAGGCGGCCCGACTTCAAGTGATCTCGAAACGATCAGCAAGATGATGGAAGCCCAGAACGCAGGCGCTAATTCTGAGCAGGCGGCAGAGATAGGAAAACAACTTTCTACATACCAGTCCCGCAGCGCCTCAGGCAAGGGAAAGAATGCAGGTTTACTCAAGATTAATGAGATGGACCGCAATCTTCTCGAGGCCCTTAAGGCAGGCGACAATCGTAAGGACGAGGCCCGTCAAAAGGGATATGTTCTGTATGAGAAGAAGTACAGAAGCCAGGTACAAGAGATAGAGAAAGGTCTTCATCAGGCTATTATGGATGGCGCGTTGGAGGAACGTCCAGTTCCGGGGACTGAAGCCCGCTGCGAAGCGGCTGCAAAGCGTTTCCAGGCCCTTATAAAGCAGAGATTTGCTGTTGAATGCAAGTTCTACGAGGAGTATCTCCCTATCTGGAGAAGCGCAATCGCAGGCTCGATGGAGTACTATAAGACCGAAGTAATGAAACTCTCCGAAGAAAGGGAAGCCTTCCGCGCCCAGCAGTTAGCCCAGACTGGCGGCAGCGAGTTTATGGCTCCCGCCTTTACTCCGGCCTCTGTAGCCCAGAGCTATTTCGATATTGCAAAGGATATCGCGGATTATAAACTGGAATTGCCGGATGATTCGGTATCTATGGAATGAGAAACTTGAATAGATTTTATACTTTGGTGGCAACACTCTTCCTGAGTGTCGCCGCCTTTGCTCAGGGCCGACTGGTATCTACACCGGTTGTAGAAGCTATCGAGAGCGGAAAGTTCTATATGAAGGTCTCGATGGACCTGGGCGGCAGGAAAGCTACCGTAGAGATGGCTTCCCGCGCCGGGGTGACGATGAGCCGCACCTCTATGGACGGGATGGATGCCGTAACGCTGGCTGTCGGCGGGACTGTCTATCAGCTGGACGAAAAGAAGAAGACCTGGAGTGCCGGAATGGGGATGGCCCAGGCTCCCGGCCAGATGACCTTCGTCCGCCAGGGAAGCTGCAAAGTCGGCGGAAAGAATGGATGGTATTTCGACGAATATACCTCCGACGGACAAACGATAACCTTCTACTATAATTCGGACAAGGTAGCGATTATCGACCTGGGAGATCCTCAGATGGGCCCGGCGGCCCTGCAGTCGTTCAGCCCGACCATCCCGAAACATATGTACTTCTGCGTAGGGAACGATTGGACGGGAGATGGGATAGCACCTCCGCGCTGCGCTTCCCGTTGGACGGACAGCGGATCACCGGTAGAGCTCGCCTGCGGGGGTAACCTCACTTCGATTGTGATCAGCGGGAAGCAGTCCGGCGGCGGCGTTCCGGCCTCCGGCTTATCCTCCACGCCCGATGTCAGGGTAGCCCGCTCGGATATGACGGTTACAGAAGATGGCCTAAGGAAGGCCTTCGAGCAGCTGCAGGCCGAATCCGAAGGAAAGACGGGCGAACAGATCGTTCAGAACATTATGGAGTTCAACGGCAAGGCCAACGAAATGATGTTGTTCGGGATCGTGACAGGCGAAATGATCGAGATGGCTATTGCGCGTTGCAAGGTCTACCCGCACCCTTCAATCCTTACGACCACGGGCAACATGCTGCTGGTCGCCGAGGATCCGAAGACCGCGCTGGAGTACTTCGAGAACGCCTCGACGCTGGCTCCCGACTTCGAAGAGCCGCTCTACGGCCAGATCGAATGCCTGCTCGATATGAATCAGGTTGAAAAAGCGCGCAGGGTCGTTCCCAAGATCATCGAGGTCACTGCGAAAAAGCGCGAACCGGACGGAAAGGCGTGGATGTACAAGGCCCTGCTGGATGCTCAGCGTTCCCCGTTCGATGCGGCTAATGCTCTTTTCAAGTCGCTCTCGCTCGGCTATTTCGGAGAGAACACGGTCAGCCTGATCAGTTCCCTTTTTAACGAGATCGATAGGGCGGAGATGAATGCCTCGCTGGATAAGCAGGACTTCATGGCCCTGATAGACAAGGTCTTCTCTTCGGAGAATCTCGAAAACATACGGAAAGGCGTCACTTATGGCGACGACGTCTTTTTCCCGGCGGATGATGCCAGCTTCAATGCTACTCCCGCAGGCGATCTGGAGGCAAATTTCCGTAACAATGCCCGCATTGCGAGCGACTACGAGAACCGTAGCAACCAGCACTGGGCCAGGGCTGATAAGGCCGTCAAGAAGGGCCCCGCCATCAGCCTGCTTTATTCAATGGAAGCTACCTACCTGCCGGACAATATATCTAAGCTTGTGAAAGAGGCCAAGAATCGTCCGGAAGTGCAAAGCGCAATTCATAACTATGCGGATGCCAGAAAGGCAATTGCTGGCATCGGAGTGCCGGAAAGCATTCGCAAAGGGCTCGAAGACTCCTACGCCAAGCTTACCAAGGCTTTGTGTTTCGAGCACAACTTAGACGGTTTCTATATGATCGATACCCGCGCCTTCTGGTGTCTCCGTATTCTCGAACGCTACTATAAATACCGTCTGGACTATGCCTACGGCACATTCGGCGACTTTGACGACCATACCCGCACCTTCCACGGCTATCTACCTGAAGGCTTCAAGACCAACATCCTCAATCATGTCCATCGTACCGACAAGGATATCTCGCTCGGCGAGGCGATGGACAAGCGGCAGACCGCGGAAGCATATAAACTCTATATGAAGTGCGATGGCGAATTCAAGGCCTGGTGTGCGGCCCATCCGGATGCTTCGGATGCCGCGATAGACCGGGCCCAACGCCGCATCTTCCGGCCATATCGCATCCTGACGGAGGTGACGCATCCCCTGGAGCGGCTCAACCAGATCGAGGTGCCTTCCGAAACGGAAAAAATCAAATCCTACATAGTTTACTATAACGGTACGATTCGCCCCGTGCTGGTCGAGTGGTGGAAGGATATCTCGAAGTACTGCTCTTACTGCTGCGACGGCAATGTAAGCGACTATTTCTGGTACAGGACTTTGTCGCTGATTTACGACGAGTACGCCGCTACCTTCTCCGCAAAGGCTATTGTAGGCGAGTTCCTTCACGATGCCAGAATGAGAATCCTTAAGGCGGAGGCGGATATCAAAGAAGAGCAGTGGCAGGATCATCAGGAAGCAATAGCCGAACATGAACAGGCGGAAAAAGACGCCCGCGACCTGGCCGAATTCAAGGGCAGGCAGTGGTACGGCCTGAGCGACCTCTTCCTCTCCATGCAGACCCCGCTGGGCGAAATCAGCGTAGGCCTGAAGGAAGGTAAATGGGGCTTCCATCTTGACGTGGAAAAATCCTATGTCAGGCCCGAGCCGCTCGATGTGAAGAAAGTCAACATATCCATCCTCACGGACGAGAATGTCAATAATACCATTCAGGCCACAATCCAGAGCGCGGCCGGTGCCATGGGATTGGGCGGCATGCCAGCCGGCAACGTCATCCTGGGTATGAGGGCCCTCAGCGGCAGGCTTATCGACACCAAGGATGAAACAAAATACAACATCTCCCGCGACTCAGCCGGCAATCTGCTGATACAGAAAACGAACAGCCGGAAGTACGACCTCGCAGGGGCTGGCACTGTCACGTCCGAGGACATCCAGGTCGGAAGGATCAAGGCGCGCCGCGATGTGGCCACATACGGCTTCGGAGGCTTCTTCTCAGTTTCAGGAGGCAGTACAGTAATAAGATAATGATATGAAAAGACTTTTACTATTATTTGCATTGACGGCTTGCCTTGTAGCCCGGGCTCAGGACGAGCCGGAGCCGCCGGGATGGTTCAATGTATCCAAGCTGGCCTTTGTCGCAAACAAAGGCACTGATCCGGCAAACGCGCCGATCCAGTATATGATGTTTGCCGATAAGACCGTGAAGGAGAATGAAGAACTGTTTGGCCAGTACCTCACATTGATGGAAGAGATAGGCCAGGAAGAAAAGAACCAAAAGGTTCCTGAGACTATCAAAATGCAGGAAGAGGCGATAAATGAGTTGCGACAGAACCTCAAGGACAATCCGAACCCGGAAATTCAAGCCGCACTCAATGAGATGATCAGGGAATTTGAGAGGCAGAAAAGTGAGGCGCTTGCCGAGCATGTAAAGCCATCGAAGAGTTATTCCTATGATCCGGCGACTATCCTGCGCAGACTTAAAGCAATAGCCGTTAACCAGAAGATCTACTCTGGCTATTGGGATGCCGGCAATGGCCTTTACAGCGTCATTGAAGCTCCCCGTTACTGCAATCTTGAGGAGGATGACAAGTATTCCCACACTAAGATTTCCTTTGCCGAGGAAGACCGCTACAAATGGGGCCTTATAGACGAAAACGGCCGTCAGATTCTCCCCTATAGTTATAGCTGGGTGAACGCATACGCATTGTATCCCGACGCTTTCCCCGAGCTGGACCTGATTTTCATCTACAAGCAGGATCCGGACGGCAGCGTCCACGCCGGAATAGTCAACTACCGCGGTCAGGTACGCGTCCCGTTTATCTATGACGATCTTAACGGCGTTTATCACGGCGAGGACATCTTCTCTTTCTCGAAGAACGGGAAGTTCGGCCTCGTAAATGTCAAGACCGGCAGGGAAGTGCTTCCGTTCGAGTATACCACCTTCAGCCGCATTGCCGGCGGCTGGATGGTCAGCAAAGATGACAAGTACTACGGGATGGTCAGCCTCAGGACGGGTAAACTTATGATTCCTATGAAGTATAGAAATCTCTGGAGCGACGCTGATCTCTCTTTCATTACTTACGACGACAAGATCGATTATTATGATGACTACGGCCATCTTATCCGTACCGAAAATGCTCCTACTTACGATGATTAAAAACTATTGATATGAAACGCATTCTTTTACTCATTGCCGCAGCGGCGCTGTTAGTGCCCTGCGCAGCTCAGAACAAGGCTCTTGAGAAGACTCTTGGCGACAAATTTGCTTTTGCCGGCCTGGAAAGCGACCAGCTGGTTCCGGATTTCGCAGTTGAACTGAGCGAACTGGAGACGGATCCCCGTTCAGAGAGCAAGCCCATGAAAGATGAGGTCTTCTTCTATACCGGCCCGAACATCACGGCTATCCCTGCCGCCAAAGTTCAGGCTTATCTGCAGAAGGTATATTCGGCAGTAAAGAAAGCCGCCGACGGCGGTGTCATCTACAAAGCCAAAGGCATTTCCGGAGATGAACTTGGCGAACAGATCACCACTCCTCCCACAACCGACAAACCGGCCGCTACAATCATGTACCTCTATCAGCATGGCGGAACCTGGTTCAATATTACCGTCGGCCACAAAGCCTACTTCCGCAAGTTCAAGAAAGACTACGGCGAGAAATTCATCGGCGTCGGCGTAAACGTCAAAGAGATGCTTGGAGAGGTGAATTAACTGAATTTACGCATAAATTTACTCATAATTGGTGCTATATCATCTTATACAGAGATGAACTCGACTTAACTATTTGCGCTCTGTATCAAATAATTATAATACTCCATCAAACCCTGTTAAACGCTAAAAAAGGACTTCCCAGCACCACTTAACAACCCCGCTCAGTCGAGGCGGAGACAGTTTATTCGGTCGCTCAAGGGCGAAGGCCCCAGTAGACGGCGAGTAATCCTTTCCTCCTGAATTTTATTTACAAGCCCGCAACGGTCAACATTCCGCTGCGGGCTTTTATGCATAATAAATCAGATGATTCAATTCAGAAATCACCGTAAAAAATCAGTAGGATATTTTGGGACTATACCGAAAACTATACAAAAAGCCTTATCTATGTATCGGAAACCGTACGGAAATTTAACGAAATTTTTGTACCTCTCTTGTACCTCAATAAAAAAGAGCTCTAACTCTTTGACTTTTAATCAGTTAAGAATTAAAGCTCTTTTTGTGCGGGCGAAGGGACTCGAACCCCCACGTCGCAAGACACTAGATCCTAAGTCTAGCGCGGCTACCAATTACGCCACGCCCGCGTTCCGTTATTGGGACTGCAAAGGTAGGAATATTTTTAAATTCTGCAAATAAATGAATTCATTTATTCCATCCCGGTAACATCCTGAAATGCCACATCGCAATCCATATATGTGCGGCTTATGCTTGCCACCATACAAGGCCTCGTTGAAAATGATATCTCACCGTGGTCCTGGACGGTATATCTCACAAACAATGTGGATTCTTTCAGCAGTACATCACGGACATTTATGGTTCTTCTGATCTTGCTGCTTGCCCCGGTTACGGTTACAACAAAGTTCTTGCTGAAATCAACAGCCTTTTCCAAATCTGCAGAAGTCCCTACTGCAATATTGAAATGTTTGTTGAACTCCGCCTCGGAGTAGTAGACATTTCTCGCAGTCTCATCATCTGCAAGTTTGCGTATGTTGAAATATACATCATTCACTTCATATGGAACACTCTCGTACATTCCGCCCTCATCGCAAGATACACAGATAAAAGAGATTAGGGAAACCAGAAACAGATACAAAAATTTTCTCATCTTCACCTCCGTTTTTTAACGTGGCAAAGATAGCAATTTTAAGGCCATTTTTTTGTAACTTTACCAAAACAACACGTTAGAGACAATGTTTGAGAACTTAAATATAACACTTCCAATAACAGACCCCACCTGGATTTTCTTCCTGGTGCTCCTGATAATCCTCTTTGCCCCAATGATTCTGGAGAGGCTCCACATCCCGCACATAATTGGTATGATTCTGGCGGGTGTTGCCATAGGGGAATTCGGATTCAATATTCTGGAAAGGGACAGCAGTTTTGAGTTGTTCGGCAAGGTTGGCTTGTTCTACATTATGTTTCTGGCCGGTCTTGAAATGGATATTGAAGATTTCAAGAAAAACAAGACCAAAGGTGTGGTTTTTGGCCTCCTGACATTCATTATTCCTATGGGGCTTGGAGTATGGAGCAGTATGGAGTTCCTTGGATTCGGCCTTACCACCTCAATCCTCCTTGCCAGTATGTATGCTTCCCACACTCTCATTACATACCCTATTGTAAGCAGATACGGACTTTCCCGTCTAAGAAGTGTAAATATAACAATTGGGGGAACCGCAGTTACTGTTGCCCTTGCGCTGCTGGTGCTCGCTGTAATAAGCGGTATGTATAAAGGGGATACCGACAACTGGTTCTGGGTTGCTATGGGTATTAAGGTTACAGCACTTACACTTGTGATAATATACATTTTCCCAATTATCGGGAGAAAGTTCTTCAGAAACTATTCAGACAATATAATGCAGTTTGTATTTGTCCTTGCAATGGTTTTCCTTGGTGGAGGGCTTATGGCTTTTGTGGGGATGGAGGGTATTTTGGGGGCATTTCTTACCGGTCTTGCCCTCAACAGGCTTATTCCGCACGTCTCTCCTCTTATGAACAGGCTGGAATTTGTAGGGAATGCTATTTTTATCCCATATTTCCTAATTGGTGTGGGAATGATAATAGATATAAACAGTCTCTTTACCGGTGGTACAGCCCTTAAGGTTGCGGCAGTTATGACCATTGCCGCCACAGCAAGCAAATGGGCAGCAGCATTTATAACCCAGAAAATCTATGGGATGAGCAAGAATGAGAGGAATATGATTTTTGGTTTGAGCAATGCCCAGGCTGCAGCAACTCTTGCCGCAGTACTTGTTGGACACGGAATAATAATGGAGAATGGAGAGAGATTGCTCAATGATGATGTGCTTAATGGTACAGTGGTTATGATACTCCTTACCTGCATCATAAGTTCCCTTGCAACTGAAAGGGCAGCACGCAAATTTGCACTTGAGGAGAAACTGCAGTTCAATGGCCAGAAGGAAGATGCCAATATAATGCCTGAGCAGATACTTATTCCGGTTGCAAACCCCGAGACCACAGAGAATCTGGTGAATCTTGCCCTTATGATAAAAGAGGACAAAACCAAAAATCCTCTTGTTGCATTGAATGTGATTACAGACAGCAAGAACATACAGGAGAGGAAACTGGCAGGTGAAAAAAATCTTGAAAAGGCAGCCAAAATTGCAGCCTCTGCAGATGTAAAGGTTACTCCGGTAACCAGATATGACCTGAATGTGGCTACTGGCATAATACACGCGGCAGAAGAGTACAGTGCCACAAATATTGTAATAGGACTCCATTGGAAAGCCAACATCATAGACTCTTTCTTTGGCAATCTTACGGAGAGCCTTGTAAAGGGGAGCCACAAAGAGATTCTCATTGCCCGATATATGATACCTGCCACCACAATAAGGAAAATGCATATTGCGGTACCTCCAAAAGCTGAATATGAAAACGGCTTTGCCAAATGGGCCGGACACTTGGCAAGAATGGCTTCACAACTTGCCTGTGGAATCATATTTTACGGAAAAGAAGATACTATGGGATACCTTAAAGAGATTGTCTCCCAATCTCCTGCGGCAAGCCTGGCCTCATATGTTGCAATGGAACAATGGAATGACTTTGAAATTATAAAAGGGGAAATGCACCCGTCGCATCTTGCAGTAGTGATTTATGCCAGAAGGGGTTCCATTTCGTATGACACCTCATTTGAAAGGCTTCCATCCCTACTTGCAAAAAATTTCTCAGGGAACAATCTTGTTGTGCTGTATCCTGAACAGTATGCCAACGAGAATGGATTTGTATCGTTCTCGGACCCACAGGGGCACAATGAGTCGCAGCATTACAACAGGGCAAGGGAGTGGGTTACTGATCTTTTTAAAATGAATGATCTTCCCGACAGTGAAAAGAAACAGGACAAACAGAACTAAAACATTACAATATGAAACCGGAGCAACTCTCAATTGGAATCTTCATAGACGGCGGATATTATGCCAAAATAAATGAAGGGCTGCAGAAACAACACTCAAAGCAGTTGGATCTGAAGAACCTCCTTGATTATATGAGGGAGAAGATTGCAACAGCATACCATCTCTACAAAGAGGACATACAGATTACAGAAGCACATTATTTCAGGGGAAGGTTCAGGGCCGGAGATGCAAACGAGAAGCATCTGCTTTACTCAGAGAGGGTGTTTGAAGATATCCTTATAGAGAATGATGTGGTGTTCCACTACAAACACCTGAGGGAACTTGAAAAGAGGGACGGCGTTACGGTAATAGAGAAGGGTATAGATGTATGGTTCGCCCTGGCAACCTACGAACTTTCAACCATCCGCAAATTTGATTTTGTAATACTGGTAACAGGCGATGCAGACCACGAGATGCTGGCCCGCAAACTGAACGCCCTAAAGACAAAAGTTATACTTCTCAACTGGAACCTTGGTCCGCAGACCTCAACATCCCGTCTGCTGAAAGAGGAGGTTGGGTGGCATATAGACCTGGGGGTTGAATGTGCTGCCGAGAAGAATCTGATGAATAAAATATGCAGGCCTTTATAGGACCTGCATATTTTTTTGCTTTCATCGGGAGGATAATCTGTCGGGAAGAAAATTTTCCTCTACAGGAATCTTAGCACTCCTCCGCTCTCCCCTACACTCATCTCCACCTCCCTGCCAAGGTAAACGCTGGCATTCGGGTGCTCGTGGCCGCAAGGGAAATTGAACATTACAGGTATTCCCAGCGGTGCTGTGTACTCATTTATAAGGTCAAGGACATTCCTCTGCCACTGGTCCTCCTCGCGGGTGTCTGTAAAGTAGCCAACCACTATTCCCTTGCATTTTGCAAGGTGGCCGCACTCTCTCAGATGCCACAACTTGCTGTCTATTGTGTACATCCTCTCATCTATATCCTCTATGAAAAGTATTGTAGGCTCATCAAAATTGTGGTCATTTGGGGTTGCCACAAGGTTCCTCATAAGTGTAAGGTTTCCTCCAATGAGGCGCCCTTTTGCAGTACCTTTCACATTGTACTGGTGCGGGTTTGTGGTGTATGCCGCAACATTGCCAAAGAGGGCATTCTTGAGAGAATTCTGCGAGAATCCGTCAAACTCCTCTGTAAAAGTACCGCACATTGCTCCGTGGATTGATTCAATGCCCATCTTCTGCAGAGCATAGTGAAGAATTGTAATATCACTGTAGCCCACCAGCCATTTTGGGTTCTCCTTGAACAGTTCCAGATTGAGGTTCTTTACGGTATGCATTGTACCGTAACCGCCCCTTATTGAGATGATTGCCTTAACCTCCGGATCCAGAATCATCTCCTGCAGGTCCTGTGCCCTCTGCAGATGTGTTCCTGCAAAATCTCCCGGATATGTTGCAGTTAAATTCTTGCCAATTTTAACCTTAAGCCCCCAGCTCTCCAGTTGCTCCTTCCAGTTTGCCGCCAACTGCTCCTGCGACGGCGCCGATGCTATTGCTATTACCGCTACGGTATCTCCTTCCTTCAAAAATTGTGGTCTCATATTGTAAAAAATTTTTGTAAAGATACAAATTTTTGAGGAAGTCGGTCCCCGAGTTCCCTGAAACCCAGGAATCGACTTCCCAAAATATATAGCTTACTTACAATTTTTTACTACCTTTGCTCCCCTATGAAAATGAAAGCATATTTTGCAGGCGGGTGCTTCTGGGGTACTGAGCATCTGATGCAGCAGCAGGAAGGTGTTGAAACTGTGGTCTCTGGGTACATGGGAGGCCATAAGGAGAACCCTACATACCAGGAAGTGAAGAGCCACACTACAGGTCACGCAGAGACAGTGGAGATAACTTACAATCCGGAAGTTGTAAGTTATGAGACCCTGCTCAAACTGTTTATGGAGATTCATGACCCTACACAGTTGGACCGTCAGGGGGTGGATGTAGGGCCGCAGTACAGGTCTGAAATCTTTTATCAGACTCCCGACGAAAAAGAATGTGCAGAGAAAATAATAGCAATACTCAAAGGCAAAGGGTATGATGTGGTTACAAAAGTCACCCCGGCATCAAAGTTCTGGGAGGCTGAAGATTACCACCAGAATTACTGCGAGGTGCACAACATTGAGCCTGAGTGCCATATGAGAGTGAAACGATTTTAAAAAAAACTATAAATTATGTCCCAGATCAAATTTTTTTCGGGAGAGGATATTCCTCTGGAACTACACAAGGTTAGGATTGTACAGAAATTGAACCTTGTTCCTATTGAGAGAAGACGTGATGCGATTAAAGAGGCAGGTTACAACACATTCAAATTGGGTACAAAGGATGTGTTCTTAGATATGCTTACAGACAGTGGCACCAACGCCATGAGCGACAACCAGTTGTCTGCAATGATGCGTGCCGATGATGCATACGCCGGTTCACAGTCATTTGAGCGCCTTACAAAAGGCATAGAAGAAGTACTTGGGAAGAAATACTTCCTTCCTGTACACCAGGGCCGCGCAGCAGAGAACATCATTGCACGTACATTTGTAAAGCCAGGTCAGGCAGTACTTACAAACTATCACTTTACCACCACCCTTGCACACGTGAACGAGGTTGGTGGAAAGATTATTGAACTACTTAAAGATGAGGCACTTATTCTTAAGTCAGACAATCCTTTCAAAGGAAACATTGATATAGACAAACTTGTTGAGGCAATTGAGACCGAGGGAGCAGACAAGATTGCATTCATACGTATGGAGGCTTCTACAAACCTCATTGGCGGACAGCCTTTCTCTATCAGAAATATGATGGATGTAAGGCAGGTTGCAGACAAATACGGCATTATGCTGGTTTTGGATGCAAGTTTGCTTGGAGAGAACGCCTACCTTATAAAACAGAGGGAAGAGGAGTGGAAAGAGAACACAATGGCAGACATCATTAAGATGATGACCGGCCTTGCAGATATAGTATACTTCTCAGCCAGAAAACTTACTTCTTCACGCGGTGGCGGTATCTGCACCAACAGAAAAGACTACTACAAACAGATGGAGCCGCTAATTACCCTGTTTGAAGGATTCCTTACATACGGAGGTATATCAATAAGGGAGATTGAGGCTATGGCAGTGGGAATCTATGAGACAATAGATGAAACTATGATAAGCCAGAGCGTTGATTTCATCAAATACTGCGTGGAGAGCGCAGTAAAGGCAGGTATCCCTATGGTAACCCCTCCGGGTGTACTTGGTGCTCACGTGAATGCAGGTGAGTTCTGCAGCCACATTCCACAGACCGAGTACCCTGCAGGTGCACTTACAGCGGCATTCTACCTTTGTTCAGGTGTCAGGGGAATGGAGCGCGGTACAGCATCAAGCGTAAGGGACGAGAACGGCAACGAGGTTCTTGCAGATGTAGAGCTTATGAGGCTTGCATTCCCAAGAAGGGTATTCACACTTTCACAGACCAAATATGTGGTAGACCGTCTGAGTTGGCTATACGAGAACAGACACCTTATTGGAGGTCTCAAATTCTCTTATGAGCCGGCAATTCTCCGCTTCTTTATGGGAGAACTTGTTCCAACTTCAGACTGGCCGTCTAAGATTGTACACAAATTCCGTCAGGATTTTGGTGACAGCCTATAAAACACAAGAGGGACTCTAAAGGGTCCCTTTTTTCTTCCCTATAAATTCAAGGCTATTTATCCACCCGGCAATATCCTCAAGCACATCCTGCGATATTGTCTCCTCAATGGATTCATATTCATTCACAGATCCGGTGGAGCAGTTCTGGAAAAGATGGTTTTTCCCAGGATACCCCTTTATCAGATTCTTCCCATTATCGGGAAGCAGATTGTGCAACAAATCCAGATTTGCCTGTGCAGGAACCTGCATATCCTTCTCCCCATTTATTGCCATTACAGGGCATTTTATCTTCC
The DNA here is from genome assembly GCA_017625535.1 of Bacteroidales bacterium. Lineage (GTDB taxonomy): Bacteria > Bacteroidota > Bacteroidia > Bacteroidales > UBA932 > Egerieousia. The sequence goes on from JAGAKR010000012.1 coordinate 15,028, forward strand.
CGACAGTTTCTTCAGGGGAATACCCCACAAACCAGTCAAGCCAAGGGCTTGCCGTTGAGGCAACTTTTACAAGATTCAGGAGAAAATTCATCGGGAGGGAGATACTCTCCTTACTGCACATATCCTGTACAAACTGCTGTGCCTGAGGGATTGCCCCACCTCTGGATCTGGTGGAATCTGCCGTATTTTCCTTGAAAAGTCTTATCCTTTCTGCGTAGATCCATTCCAGGGCCCTGCCGTAATCATTCCTCATTTGCTCCGGTACCCCCTGCTGCTCCAACTGGGCCAGATTCTGCCATACTATGCAATCCAGGCCCGATGTTGCCACCCCGGCCATTGAGACTATGAAATCGGGCACCTGCTCCCCCGCCAACATAAGGGCAATTGTTCCACCCTCGCTGTGTCCGAGTACTCCCACTTTACCAAACTTCTTTAGGCTGCGGATGTACTCCACACCGCACCGGGCATCATTTGCATTGTTGCGGGTTGTGACAGTAGCCACCTCTCCTGTAGACTTGCCTGCCCCACGGTCATCATATCTGAGGGAGGCAATGCCGTTTCTGGCCAGCCAATCTGCAATTACAGCAAAAGGTTTGTGGCCGAAAATTTCCTCATCCCTGTTCTGCGTACCGCTCCCGGTAACCATCACCACTACGGGAACCTTGCGCGGCTTCATCTTTTCATATCCTACAGGGAAGGTAAGGGTTCCACTAAGAACAGCCCCCTCTGCCCTGTTCTCAAATGTAACCTCCTCCGTCTTATAAGGGAAAGGCGCTTTCGGGGTCTGCGGCCTTTTCAGTTCCACCTTGCCCTGCTTCAGCACCATTGCAGTGGTAAACCCGTTCTGGAAGAATGTACCTTTAACCTCATTCCCCTGCAATACGCCATCTATCCTCAACCCCATCTGTTTTACCTGCAGTTGCAGGGAATCCCCGTTTATCTCCACTGCCATAGGAATCCCCTTCACCCCCTGGGCACTCATCCTCCCCACAGGAGCACCATCTCTCTCCAGAATCTCAAACTCCATCTTTATCTTCTGCGCACCCACAGAAATCTCACCGTTCCAGTTTCCCAGAAACCGGCCGGCAACACTCTGCCCAAACAGCAATCCTGCCTGCAGCAGCAACAAGGTTATAAACAGGATTATTTTTCTCATTTTCATATCACTCCGCCCATTACGGCCTCAGTCCGCTTCCTCCCTGGAGCGTAATTGTCTCACCGGTAATGAACGAAGCATCCTCGGAAGCCAGGAACACACAAGTGCGCCCAATATCCTCAACTGGATCTGCAAAACGCCCAAGAGGAATATCCTTTATGGTTTTGGCAAACAATTCCGGATACTCCACCTTCCATTGCTGCAGGCTCTCGGTCATTGCCAACGGGCAAACTACATTCACCCTCACACCGGCAGGGCCCCACTCAGTTGCCGCAACACGGGAAAGTCCCCTTATCCCCTCTTTTGCCGCAGCATATGAACTCTGCCCCGGCTTGCCGAACAATCCCGCTCCCGAAGCAAAATTTATCACACTCCCCTTGCTCTCCTTCAGATATGGGAAACACTCTCTCATATAGAAGAAAGCAGCATAAATCCCCGAGAAAATTGCCAAGTCCAGATCCTCCCTGGTATGCTCAACCAACGGCAGCCCAGACTTAGATACCTGTGCATTGTTAATAAGGGTATCTATCCTCCCGAAAGTCTCGTGAGCCTTTGCCACCACTGCCTTTACAGCAGCCTCATCCGCACCATCAGCCACCAGTGGAAGCACCTTAACTCCCCACTTCCTCTCCAGTTCAACCTTTGCATCCTGCAGCCTGGCCTCATTCCTTCCGGTAATCACCAGATTGCTCCCCTCCCTTGCAAACGCCGTTGCAAGGCCAAAACCAATACCCTTGCCACCTCCGGTAATAAGGGTAACTTTTCCTTCAAACTTTTTCATTATCTCCTCCTTTTTATCACTAAACTCCCCAAAGGCTGTATTGTTCAACTCAAGGGTACTCCACCCCTGTAATATCTTTACAATATCTGCGCCGCGTGGTTCTTGGTATCCACCTTCTCAATAATCTTCTCCAGAACCCCCTCCTCATTAAAGATGAATGTCCTGCGCATAGTTCCCATATAGGTACGGCCGTACAGTTTTTTCTCTCCCCATACTCCAAAATCCTGCTGCATCTGCGTGGTTGTATCTGCCAGCAGTGTAAATGGAAGCGAATTCTTCTCAATGAACTTCACATGTGAAGCCGCACTGTCCTTGCTCACCCCCACAACATTATACCCCGCATCCACAAGGGCCTGATAATTGTCCCTCAGGTTGCAGGCCTGAGCCGTACACCCGGAAGTATTGTCCTTGGGGTAAAAATAAATTATTGTCTTCTTCCCGATAAAATCCTTTGAACTTACAGTGTTCCCATTCTGGTCAACCACTGAAAAATCGGGCATCTTGTCTCCTATCTGTAACATAATGATTCAAATTAAAACTTTATACCAAAATGCAGTGCCAACACTGCTGCTGTGAACTTCTCCGGCGTAACTGTGGAAGAGACCGAACCGTCGGGAAAATTCTCAGTTTTCCTCCTGCTCCACTCTGCTCCCTGTATCACAACTCCGGCTGAAATATAATATTTGCTGCCAAGATCCAGTCCCAATTGGGGTTCTACGAAGAAATTTCCATACACCGGATCAATATCTGGAGCATTGGGCGCCCAATGATTGCCATCTTCAACTTTTGTAGAAAGATTGAACCTGCATCCACCTTTCAGAACAGCAAATGGGGAGCACTTGTCTGAATCTGAAAAATTGAATTTTGCCATAACAAATACCGGGAGTGAATACTCATTTGCATGGCTTTTGTCTCCGTCATAACTCCTCCATGCAGACTTGAAATAATCAACTCCTGCACCGGCACCCAATTTGAAACTGTCAGAAAGGCCAAACAAAGCCGAAGCCTCTATCCCAACACTATATTTGCTTGAGCCATCCAAAGAGGTACCAAGATGCAGATCTGCATTAATATCCTGCGCAAAAAGTTGTGAAAAACCGGCAACAGCCAACAATAACAAAAAAAATCTCTTCATAACAATACTGAATTTAACGTTATACATTTATTTGGTAACGTCTGAAAACCCGGATTACTGCATCGTATGCTGCTATTTTTTCTGTTTAAAAAGCCATTTCATAAAATCAGGATAATTGAACGCAGGATTCCAACTGTTATGAGTGCAACCTGCAAACTCTATATACTCCACATCCAGGCCAGCCTTGCGCAACGCCTTGTAAGCCTCACGGGAACCCTCAACTGTTACTGAAGGGTCTGCATCGCCGTGGAAAATGCGCCATGCAACACCTTTGGTTCCTGTAAGCCTCTGCGGATTCACCGAGCCGCAAATAGGAATTGCAGCGGCAAACTTCTGCGGATAACGGGCAACAATATCAAAAGTAGCAATGCCGCCCATAGAGATACCCATAATGTAAACCCTGCGCGGATCCACATCCGGACGTGCAATATACGAATCTATAAGTTCCAGCAACAAAGTTACAATAGGCGCCTGTGGCGGATCCAGAGGCATATCCTTAGGGACAAGAGTCTCCAAGCGTGGCATATAGGCTCCCGGCACCCCCTCAGGACACTGCGGGAACAGCACGTAAGCAGGATACTTCTCCCTGTTCACCGGATTGAGGAACTGCCCGCTCCCGTGGAACAGCTGCGCCTGATTGTCATTCCCCCTCTCCCCAGAACCGTGAAGGAAAATAACCAGCGGATACTTCTTCCCCTGCTGAGGATTCTCCGGAGCAAGATACCTGTACAACATCTTCTCACCGCTCTTCTGCGAAACAAACTCACCTTTCTCATACGTCTGCTGCCCAAACGCAACCGCTGCAACAAACATCATTGTAAAAACCAATAGAATCTTTTTCATAGTAATCTGTTTTTGCTTGTTGTAAAGTTAAGATATTTCTGGATAAAATATAATAATTTCCAATTTGTGTACCAAAATATAACATAAACACTATTTACAAATAAAATACTCCTCACTTTTTGTAAAATATATTTTACATTTTGAAAAATATATTTACCTTTGCATTGGGATCCTATAAATAATTATTGAACCATTAAGAACAACTGTCATGAAACAGAACTATTTGCTTCCGCACAAATTCAAAAAGGCCGGAACCATAATGTTCCTTCCGTTTTTGGCCGTATGCGTCTGGCTGCTGCTGGGACCAGGAGAATGCGATTACCTTAAAGTGCCAGCATTTGCACTCTTTGAGGACGGATACCTGTTCAGCACCAAAAGCCTCACCTCCACAATAACAGACCCCATAAATGAAATTGCAATGCTGGGGCTGCTGATATCAATCGTATTCATAGCATTGTCAAAAGAAAAAGACGAGGACGAAATGGTGCCCGTAGAGAGGCAAAGTGCATTCATCTGGAGCTTCTGGGTTACCGCAGCCCTCTATTCGATAGGGATACTCTTCACCTTTGGAATGCAGTTCCTTAATTGTACCTTTGCAATGCCGTACGTATTTTTCATACTGTACATCATCAAATTCAACCTTGCAATGCACAAATTAAGGAGGGAACTCAAATGAAAAACACAATAAGGGTAGAACGCGCCATAATGGACATCACACAGCAGGACCTTGCCCAGGCAGTTGGAGTTTCCCGACAAACAATCAACTCCATTGAGGCAGGCAAGTATGTCCCCTCAACGGTCCTCTCACTTAAGATTGCCAGATACTTCAACAAACCATTGGAAAACATTTTCCAGTTGGAGGAAGGTGATTGAGCCCTCCACATCCTGAGATTCCAAAGCCAGTGGCGCATCTTATACGCTCTACAGGCACTTCCGGATAAAACAAACTGCGCAACCCATTCAGGAAACTGACGGGTTGCGCAGTAATTATGTACTGTAGTGCATTCTACGCCATACAAGGTGCGCCACTGTCTTGCCGGAGAAATCGTATGTCTCCATAAAGGTGTTCACAATTGTAGGGGCAGTATACCACCAGATTGGATATCCAGTGTTCTTAGAAATTTTCCAAGGCAAAATCCACCGCCATATTTATTTTGTGCACAAAGTCAGCCGCAGATCTGAAATCCTCTGATATTCTTCCCGACAAATTTTCACCGAACAGGTACTCTGTATCAATCTCCTTCCCCAGAGCATACTCCTTCTGTTTGAGCAGATGGTGCCATTTGTCGGGAGCAAAGGCAAACTCTGAAGGGACCTTCCGGAGCATCTCCCCCTCAAAGAGGCTGAATCCGTGTGTGGAGGCATTTGCAATTGCATCAAGGAAAGAGTCCCCGTTGATGGAGATTTCATCCCTTATGCTACGGAGCACCTTGCTCTCAAAATGGTATGTACCTGCTATGAGGAAACATTTTCCCATTGATAGCGGGGCCCTGTCGGGAAGAGAAAGTTCAGGCTCCAGATGGAAATAATACCCTGCATACGGGGCTTTCTTTCCTCCGCGGCAGATGAAAATTCCCATGTGGGTCTTGTACGGCTCCTTGTTTTTGCTGAAACGGGTATCGCGGTAAATCCTGTATGTGCAGTCCTTAACTGTAAGGTTTGATGCGGCAATCTCCTCATCCCACGCCGAAACGGCATCTATAAGCTGCTGCGCAAATGCGTGGAACCTCTCCTGCAACTCCTTGAAATGCGGCTTGTTTGCATTGAACCACTCCCTATTGTTGTTCTGGGCCAGCTCCTGCAGGAAACTGTATGTCTCTTTCATAAATCTGCGGTTTTGTAAGTGGTACAAATTTACCAATTTTCAATTAGATAAATGATTTATTCTTAATCACAACAAATAATCTGTAATAAAAATATATTACATTTGTAGTAAACAATGTGTAATATGATCTATTTTGAAGCTAAAGGAGAGTCTCTTTTGAGTTATATAGGAATGAGCAAGTCTGAATTTGCAGTTAGAATGGGTGTAAAAAGACAGAATGTTGGAGCATTGTTCAAGAGTAAGAATATTGTTACAATCCGTAAGGCATCAGAAGTTTTGGGTGTTCCTTTTTCGTTATTGGTAGGATATGTGGAAGAACCAGAAATTGATGGACTTGGATATATGATTGAAAAAGATGCAGATGAAACGTGTATAATGCATATCCAGCCAGAAGATATTCCTACAGGTAGTTCAGTTGATGCAATGAGGTTAAGACAAAAATTGATTCACACATTCTATACTTCCTGGAAAATGAAGAATCCTGAACAAAGATTGTATAATATTGATTTGAGGGACTACATTAACATTAGATACATCTCTATTGAAGAAACTGCTGCCCATGCATCACTAAGCTATTTATCCACATTGGCAGTACTTCAGTTAGATGCAATTCTAGTAAATTCCAAAATTATCAAAAAGGTGCCAAGCAAACATAACAATAAAAATCAAAGCCAGTTTGAAAGTATGCTGATTATGCATTATGATTGTGTAGGTGTTGGGAAAATCAAAATGACAGTAGGAGTGAGAAGAAGTGACAAGAAAAAGGTTCAGTATTGTATTACGGCAATGAATGTTGATAAATAAAAACAGACAGCAAATTACGCTGTCTGTTAAATGATGCCCCGGAATACGTGCAGGAATTACTTCATAAGCGAGGGCCTCGCTGGCGGGGACTTTGCACAACCCGATTACCCATCCTTCACACGATTTACACTCCGGTACAAAGGTATAAAAATTTCAGTCATTATCCCTTATCAGGAAAAAATTTTCAGAAGTTTGTCTCAACCACCCTAAACCCAATCACATAATAATGGGGAGAATCTTTAAGGATTGCGGCTGTCATAAGGGGATCAATCTCCTTCTCACCGCAGGCCCTTACAATGCCACTTTTGGCATCATACCAGTAAGAGCAATACAGGACAAGGGGGATGAATTTTCCCACTTCAAAGGCGCTCGGTTTGAAAGGGCGGGCAACATACCGGTACAGCGGCCTTCTATACAAAGGATTTTCAACAGGTTTGAGTTTCATACTTACTGTAAAATGTCCCATATTCTCCAACATTACCTTTGCATACCTTACAGTATCCGCACCACCTCCCGGTGTAAACCCAACTGCCACCTTTTCGGCATATTCATATCCATCCTCGTCAGAACCGTATGCGATTCCCCACTTCCCGTAATCTTCAGAAGCAATCTCCTTCTCCTGCCCTCCTGCATACTCCTTCACCTCAAATCTGAGTGTATACTTGCCGCCTTTCAGGCACGAAATATCAAACGGGTAAACTTTGTATTCCTCGGCCTCCAACAGCAGGACATAATCCTGCAACGACGCATCAATCCTCTTTACCTCCTGTGCATAGGAATGGAATGTACACCCCATAAGCAATGCAATTGCAAACAATACCTTTTTCATATCTGTTAAATTAAAAATCCTCTACCGCAAAGACTCCCTTTCCTTTTCCCTGCAATCCTTCCACCACAATCCTGAACTTCCCTTTATACAGCGGCAGTACGCAGTCAAATTCAAACTCTTCCCCTGCCGGAATCTCCACTACCGGGTTCCAGTAGATTGTGGAGAGGAAGTTAGGATATGCAGCCTCAGACACAGCCTGTCCGCCGTAAAAGGCCTCTGGCCAACTTACTCCGTTGAACTCCACAATGCCCACATTCCGCGGAAGCCTTATGCCACCCATATCCCCCTTGTAGGTTACAAAGTTCACCACACCGTCATAAATGAAATGGTTGAGCATATATCTCTGTGGATACACCACAATCTGTTTCACCAGCTGCTGTCCAAGCCCCAGGATAGCCGAGTGGTCACCAACCGGAACCCCGTCTACCAATGCCAGACAACGTCCCTGGGTTTCCCAAAGCACCTTCAGTTCCACATTCCCCCCAACACGCCTTACCCTCACAAAATCCACATACTCCCTCAAAACCTCCTCAAGATTCGGGAATCTGGTATACTCATCCAAATTATATACCAAAGGTTCCGTATCACCTGCAAACCCTTTATACTTTATACGGAGCATATCAAACAGGGTATCCGCTTCAAACCTACGGGAAATCTGCATCCGCCTCCCCCTCTCCTGCAGAGCCTTCTCCATTGCCGGAGAAATCCCAAGCGGAGGAATATCAGCCACAACCCTCCTGTAATCCTTCTCCACTACCTCAACATCATAGGCCATTGAGGTATCCCTGGCAGTTGCCCCCTGCGCAACACTCCTGCTGTCCTCCAGAACCTCAAAAACCAGATCCCTGTTCCCCATAATATTTCCGGTATGGAACACTGCTGTGCCGTCCTCCCCAATCCTGTTCACATACACATCATCCGCATTTCCCATAGCACTCATATACAGCCATTCCCCGGCAGCACTGCTTCCATCTCGCCCCTTAACCTTTACAGTAACAACCTCACCTGAGTAATCCACCTCCCCAACACCCTCAAAATCCCCCCTTCTCTCCAATAAAGAAGCCTCATTGTAGCTTCCCGACAATTCTTCCAGTTCATCCACGTGGTACACAGAAACACTCACCTGCAAAGCCCCATCCCCTGTATTCCCAACAACAACAGGGAGCAGCCCCCTCTTCTCCTTCCCCACACGTATGGCAACATCACCACTTTCTGCAGCAGCCTCTCTGCCGCCTCTGCCTGAAGCCGCAACAACCCCATCCTTAACCTTTGCCGCACTGAGAGTATTGAAAACAGAGATAACTTTACCGTTGAACTCCCCTTTGGAATCCCCTCCAGAACTCCTGGTAAAGGAGACAATGGAATAATTGCCGGTAGCAAAAGAGAACGGAATCCTGAACCTGCCGGCTCCCCTCCCATCAATCAGCGCCACCTTGGAAGTTGCAGCCACTCCATCATTTGAAACAAACTGCAGATACGCCACATCACTCAACCCGGAATATTTCCCGGAATCCCCCTCCATACAATACACACTGTACCAGATATCCTCACCCGCCACATAAACATCCTTGTCTGTTGAGACATAAACACGCTCCTGCCCCAAAAGAACTCCCCACTGGAGCAGTAGCATCATTGAAATATATAAACCTTTCCTCATAAACTTATATTTTACCTTGGCCAGAAATCAGGTCTGGTGCTGTTGGAATACACCCTGCAGTCTGTACATTTTTCAAGGGCCCAATATGCTGCATCTCCATCATCCCCAAAAATTATAATTGGTCTATATCCTTCATAATAATAATTAGGCCATTGATTCTTTCGTGGCTCTCCATCTATAGTCACGAATCTTGGCACAAGGTGCCTTTGACATTCTGTTGAAAATATCTCCTCCACTGACCAATCAATAAATAATCTTTTTACACTGGATGTAGAAACATTCACATATCCCAACACCTCCTCCTCTGGAATTACAACATTAATGATATTACCGCTCATTTCACTTGGCTGCGGAGAAAAAAGCCCGCCTGTACCGGATGAATTTTTCTTTACATTCTCCCAATAAATATACCCCTCCTTGTCCAATGCCATCTGGGTAACTGTTATAGCATACAACTGTCTTACCTTTGTATCTGTATTTGGAATTTCATTGATTACGGACTTATATATGATATTTTCCCTTAACTTCTCAGTACAAGCAATATAAGTCAATGCTGATTCTGCTTTACTGAAGCAATACTTCCTTTCATAAAATTCTATTTCATCAAGACTTCTCACATCCCGTTCCTTTACCACATACTCCAGTTCCGCCGGATACACCGCATCACTCTCCCAATCCTCTGAATACTCCCATTTGCAATAAAGTGCCCCTCCGGTATTGTTGCCCCTGGTATAAGCCTCATCATTATGAGTGGTTACCTCAATCCTGACATAACTCCTGTCATCCGCAACGGAATATGTGATGCTGTCTATTGGTGGAGAAACCAGCACACTCTTGTAGGCAGAAAGATACTCTCCCCTTCCCGGAATGGAAACCCCAAGCCTGTACCTCCCCTGCAGCCCCAGATCCCTGGTATCCACCTCAAACTCATTCATCCCGTCATCAACCATTCTTCCCGACAGAACTTCCCCCGTTTCTCCCTCCACCCACACACTGGCCCCCAATGGGACAACCTCTTCCTCCTCTGTAAGTGACTGGGTAAGCCCCACTTTTACACGGGTAATACCTCCAACAATGATATCCCCGTCTATAACCACCAGAGGAGAATCCAATCCCTGAATATCCCCATCCTCGGGCTCATAATCATACACACAACCTGCCGCCACTACCAGCAGCGCCATTACAAATATCCTATATAAATTCTTCATCATCCAGCCCTCCTAAAATTTAAAGTTGAAGTTAACATACGGGATAGGGGCTCCAAAGATACAGAGCTTGTGTCCCTTAACCTGCCCTTCGCTGTTGGTATCAAAATAGATGGAATAGACATTTTTCCTTCCGGTAATGTTATATACTCCTACTGTAAAGGAGAAGTGGGTGAATGCCCTCAGTTTGTGGGTAGGCTCAAAGTTCATTGCAGCATCTATCCTGAAGTAGTCCGGAATCCTGTGGCTGTTCCTCCCCGAATAATAGAGTTTGTAACCTCCGTCATATTCATATTTGGCCACCGGTATGGTTATTGGCCTGCCGGTTGAGTAGTCGCCGTTTACAGAGAGGCTGATCCTCTGGGTGAACTTGTAGTTGGCCACAAGTTTTACATCATGCGGTTTGTCGTATGCTGCATCATACCACTTGCCTCCGTTTATGGCCATATCCCCACGGTCTCCAACCTCGCGGAGCCTTGTGCGCGACCACGTGTAGGCAAGCCAGCCGTTCAACTTTCCAAGAGGTTTCTTGAGCATAAGTTCAACTCCGTAGGCCTCTCCCTGGGTCTCCACCACATCCTCTGCAAGGTTGCTGTTCATAACCAGCACCGCTCCGCTCTTGTAATCAAGATAGTGGTCCATCTTCTTGTAATACCCTTCCACAGAGGCCTCCACCTTGTTCTGGAAAAGGTTGGCATAGAATCCTCCGGCAGCCTGCCACCCCTGCTGCGGCCTAATGTCCTTATCACTGAGTTTCCAGATGTCTGTAGGGGACATTGCAGTGGTGTTGGACAACATATGTATATACTGGCTCAGGCTGTTGAACCCTGCCTTGAACGAAATGTCCTGGGTTATCATTGCCCTTCCGCTCACCCTTATCTCCGGATTGCTGTAGGTTTTCCCGTCTGAATTGAATACAGAGTACCTCAATCCGTAATCCACAAAGAACCGGTCCGAGAGGTTCCAGCTGTGGCTCAGGTAGGCAGCCCCCTCCAGAGCCTTCTCAGTTGGAAGAATATTGGGAACAACAAGGGACTCCTCCCCGTATGGAAGGTAACTTCCCGGTGAGAGGTTGTAGTTGATGGCATCAACTCCGTAGGTAAGGGTGTGGTCATTCCCCAAAAGGGATTTGAACTTAAGTTTGCCGTATCCCTGCCTTATCTTGAACGACATCTCGTATGAGTTAACCGGATTGTATTTGTCGTATGTGGCATAACTGTACATATCATAGCCGGCAGAGAGTTCCAGTTTGTGCTTCTCGTGGAAATTGTATCTCCATTTTATGGAGGCGTTGCCGTTGTTGTAGCGGTAACTGGTGTCTGCACTGAACTTGAAGGCATCTATGGAGTAATATCCGTTCAGATGGATGGAGTTCTTTTCGTTGAACCTGTGGGTGAGCCCTGCGGTTACATCGTAGAAGGAGGCGGTTCCCTCATTGTATTCACTGCTTTCGGGAAGCAGACCCAGCAGCCAGTCTGAATAGGTGGCTCTGGCTCCTACTATAAAGGAGGTCTTTGAGGTTATAGGCCCCTCTATGTGCCCTCTGGCAGTGAGGAGGCCAACACCCAGTGAGCCGGTGATGTTCTTGTTGTTTCCCTCCCTGCTGTTCACATCCAGTACGGAGGAGATTCTGCCACCGTATTCCACCGGGATGGAACTTTTGTAGAGTTCTATATCACTTACAATATCGGGATTAAAGCCTGAGAACATTCCAAACAGATGGGACGGGTTATATACGGTTCCGCCATTGAACAGTACAAGGTTCTGGTCTGTGGCTCCTCCACGCACATTGAATCCGCCTCCGGCCTCTCCTACAGACTTCACTCCCGGCAGGGTGAGGATTATCTTTACCACATCTGCCTCTCCAAACACTACAGGAACCTTCTTTATCCTGTCTATCCTAACTTTCTCTATTCCTATCTCATTGTTGCGCACCTTGTTGGTGTTCTCTGCAGAGACAACTATGCCGGTGAGGGCATATACCTTTTCCTTTACAACTATATCCAGCACCCCGTCGCCATATACCTGCAGGTGTACCTTGGAATCCTCAAGGGAGTAGCCGCTCACATCAAGGGTATTTTCTCCGATTGGGAGGAGAATCTTGTAGAAGCCAGCCGCATCAGACTGGGCATACGACTTGGAGGCATTGTTGGCCAGGGTTACCCCTATTACCGGCTCTCCGGTGCGGGAATCCCTTACATATCCGCTCAGATACACTTTGCCTTCCCTGGCATTGTTCCTGTCTCCCACCTGGTACACCTTGTTTTCAGAGAGGGCCAGGTTCTGCTGGGCTCCAAGGAGATAATCGGGGCGCTGGGGCTCCTGTGTATCCTTCTTTTCCCCTGCAAGGGCAAACCAACTGTCGGGAAGAGCATCTTTTATTCCTGCGCCCTTGAGCACAAAGATGAGCCCTTCGCTTCTGGTGATGCTGTACCCTTTCTCCTGCAGCCCGCTCTCTATCTCCTCCAAAAGGGTGGGGCTGGCGGTGTTTATGGTAAAGGTGAGGTTGCCGGTCTCATCCTTGTTCCAATAGATTTTCTGGGGAACCCTCTTCTGCATTATGGCAATGAGGGAATCCAGCCCTATATTCCTGCGGATGCCGGTTGTCTGTGACAATGCCGCCGATACTCCAAGCAGCATCGCAATTAAGGTTAAAGCCGTTTTTCTCATATTACCTTCCCTCCTCTATAAGTTCCATAATTGCCTGCAGACTCACATCCTTCTCTTCCCCTTTGTGCCCCTTAAGATACCTTTTCACCTCATCCTTATGCTCCCAGTAGATTCCGGCAAGATCATTTCCATCCCGGATTCCGGTAACTTTCCCATCCTTCACAAGCCAATATCTGGTACGGGTGGTGAAGACCTTTACTGTAATATTGTTTACATAATCAGTGCGGTCATTGGTGCTTTTGTAAATCTCCTTCAGAAGCATATCCTTTCCCCTGTACAGCACCTGGTAATACCCCTCTGCCAGCCCCTTTATGCCCCTCTCCCCATACAGGGCTGTAAAGTCCCTCTTCCCGATGGTGAAATCCCCCACCAGGCTCCTCTTTACGGCAATACTCTCACCCATGGTGCCAATCCGCACCTGCAACTCATTGCGGTGGGCATTCAGATTCATCATAAGGCCGCTGTAATGCTTGCCATTGAACTCCAGAGTCCCCTCCTGGAACTCATCTGAATAGGCATACACAGTACCCTCCAGCGGATAATTGTACCTCTGGGCAAGTTCTCCCCGGAACACGGGGAAATTGAAATCCTGCCCCTGCAGGGCAATGTGTGCCAGAAGCACCAGAAGAAGTGTGAAATATCGTTTCATAGGCAAAGTTTTCAATTATGGTCTTATGCTATCGTGGCCAGAAATCGGGTCTGGTGCTGTTGGAATAGACTCTGCAGTCTACACACCGGTGGTAACTCCACCATTCAGTATTTTCATCAACAGCATACATGCGATACCCTTCATAATATTTTGTACTCCAAACATCAGTATTCATATTCTTAAAACTAAATGAACTGCACCCTGGGTTATAAAAGTCTTGTTTCTCCCAATCAATAAAGTGTCTTATCTCTGTCCTCGTTGAAACACTTATATATCCAATAACATACTCTTCCGGATTTGTCATACACCTTATATTGCCTCTAAGATCTGTAGGTTGAGCAGAGAAAATGCCGCCTGTTCCTCCCGTATTACGTTTAAGGGTCTCCCAATAGATATATGCATCCTTATCTAAAGCTTTCTGTGAAACTGTTATTGAGTAAAGCCCACTTACCCTAGTATCGGTTGGCACAATTCTCCTGAGAACATATTTGGATATGATGTTCTTAGAAAGTTTTTCTGTATTAGCTATACAAATTTCTGCAGAGGTAGATTCACTCCAACAATATTTCCTCTCCAATGTTTCTTCTATTGTAAGATTTCTCACCCCAAGCCATCCTCTGCCTAATAGTGGATTGAATTCTACAAATGGTGTATATACCGAATTACTCTCCCAATTCTCATAGAAATTCCACTTACAATATAATTTATCGGTATTCATATTATGAGTAGTAACCTCTATATTTATATATGTCCCGTCATCTGACCTTGACCAGGTAATTTCATCTATTGGCGGTGAAATCATTACATCCCCGAACTGGGAAATGTATTCTCCCCTGTCTGGGATGGAGACTCCAAGCCTGTATCTTCCGGTTGTCTGCAGGCCGGTTGTATTTATTTCAAATGTATTGGTGTCCGTCTCTACTGGCAATCCCGGGATGATTTCTCCAGATTGCGATTCTACCCATACATTTGCCC
>JAGAKR010000013.1 GCA_017625535.1 Bacteroidales bacterium
GGGGGCAGGGTATGGCAGCAGATGTTCAGGCTCTTCTTTGAAGACATGAGGAACGCCTGTGCCGTATTCATCACATACAAGGAAGTGCTGCCACAGGTGAAGACAAGGGCTATGATACCAGCTACACTCCCTTCAGAGGGTATGCCACAGATAGAACCAATGGAAATGGCCCCTGTTGAAGAAGGCTGCAGCCGCAGGCTACATATAAAGACAAATGCCGCGGCACTGGGTCTGGCAATGGCAAATGCTGCAGTGGAGATGGATCTGGCAGAGCACTGGTCGGTAACACTGCCGGTATACTACTCTGCGTGGGACTACTTCAAGCAGACCATCAAGTTCCGCACCTTCGCCATCCAGCCGGAAGTGCGCTGGTGGCTCTCGGAGTGCAATGACGGCTTCTTTGCCGGAGCACACCTGGGAGTGGCATACTACAACTTTGCCTTTGACGGTGACTGGCGTTATCAGGACCACAACCGCAACACACCGTCCATAGGAGGAGGCGTGAGTGCAGGATACCGTTTCCCAATAAGCAGGAACAACCGCTGGAGGATGGAGTTCACACTTGGTGCAGGAGTATACTCCCGCCACTACGACATCTTCCACAACACACCGGATACAAAGGACGGTCTGATGACACACAGCATCAGGAAGACCTACTGGGGATTGGACCAGGCGGCCGTCACATTCTCATATTCCATTGATCTGAAGAAGAAAGGAGGCGTGCGATGAAAAAGATACTGTACATAATTGTATGCCTGTCACTGCTTCTCACCTCGTGTGACGTGCACCAGTGGCCCGAGACCCCAGAACTTGTAAAATGCCACCTGTGCCTGAACTACCAGACACAGATGACAGAATGGGAACACCTCTACGACGGTTCAAATGTCATAGAACAGGGAATAGGCAACACATACGACAACCGCAGGGAATACGGAAAGATCAGATACATCATCCGCACCTATCCCGTATCCGAGAAAATGCGTACTGCATCCGACTACACCCAGCAGTTCGAATTCACCAGGGACATCAACAAGGGATATGACCACCAGGTTACACTGGACATCCTCCCCGGCAACTACAACATAATGGTATGGTCAGACCTGGTGCAGAAAGAGGGTGATGACCACTTCCACGATGCCGGGAACTTTGCTGAGATAAGGCTCCAGGGAGAGCACAAAGGCAATAACGACTACCGTGATGCCTTCAGGGGGACAGGCAGCATCGCCCTTGAGGCCAGCATCAAAGAGCAAAAGACAGACACTCTGGAGATAACAATGCAGAGGCCTCTGGCCAAGTTCGAGTTCATAACAAATGATTTGAAGGAATTTTTGGATAAAGAGATTGAATATTTAAAACAGGAAGCCACTACACGTGGTGAGAATGCTCCAACAAGAGTTGATACAGATAAATATAAGGTAGTATTCCATTATTCCGGTTATATGCCTAATGCATATAATATGAATACAGATAAACCTGTTGATTCTGCAACTGGAGTGATGTTCGAATCAAAACTTGGGATATTGAATGATAATGAAGCATCATTAGGATTTGACTATGTATTCGTAAATGGTAAGGAAGCCGGAGTATCCGTTCAAATCGGGTTATATGATGGGGAAAATAGACAGATTGCTCTGTCTGATCCAATTGATGTATCACTAAGGAGAAGTCATCATACAATTCTGAGAGGTTCGTTCTTGATGCAACAGGCAACGGGAGGAATAGTTATAAATCCGGAGTTTGATGGAAATCATAACATTGTAATTGAATAATTATGAAACCATATCAATATATTAGAATTCTGGTTCTGGCATTTGCAGTCCTTTCTTTTTCAGCCTGCTACAATGATGATAATATGTTATCAGGAAACGGAGAGAACGTATCCGTTGCATTCCGTCCCACATTAGGTGATAAGTTCTGCACTCGTGCCATTGGAGATGCTGCAAGTATAGATCAACTTGTAGTTGCGGTATATGAAGGGAATCAAACCTTGTCAAAAGTCTTTTCATGCTCAGAAGATTGGAGTGTCGCACAAACAAACGGCATTACTCTAACTTTAATAGAAGGACGTTCTTATAAAATTCTCTTTTGGGCTCAAGATAAGGAGAATACTGCATATACCCTTACTGATGACGGGAAAATATCGGTGGATTACACCGGTTACCTCAATGGCGGGTTTGGAAAGATGGAAGAAATGGATGGCTTCTATGGAATATCTGAAATCACAGTGGGTTCGCAAAAAAACGAAGACAAGGAAGTAGCGCTGGTTCGTCCTTTTGCCCAACTGAACTTCGCAGACAATGCCACACAACCAACTTCAAATACGTATAAAACTGTTCTTACATACCATAGCATCCCAACATCATTCAACCCATTTGATGGCACGATTACAATGGGTAACAATGATGTGGCTTTCACTTTCTCAGATTTTCCCACAAATGAACATCTGGAAATAGATAACACTGTGCATTATTATGTCTCAAGCAATTATCTTTTTGCTCCAGCAGAAGGAACTACCACCATTGAGGCTACTCTCAACTTGCAACATCTTGACGGCACATCCATCAATACCTTTGAATTCAAAGGTGAAAAAGCAATTACATTGGAGAAGAATAAAAAGACCAATGTATTTGGAAATATTGTAATGCAGCCTGAAACATGGAGCATATGGAATGGTAGTATCCCGACAGAATCCACCTTAACCACTGATCCGGAGAACCAGAACCATTACATTATAGATGAAGCTGATGATCTGGCTTGGTTAAGTGTTGAGAATAATGCCAAATCACTTGCCAAAAACAGTACTTTCCTGATGACAGTTGATGTGGATATGAACAATGCCAGTGGCCTTGCTGCTATACATCTTCCGTCGGGAAGCATATTGGATGGTGATGGTCATACCATTAAAGGACTATTGCTTGAAAATTCTCTGTTAGGCAATGTTACAGACATTACTGTAAAAAACCTTACCATAGAAGAAACAACAGTTGCAAACACATCAGACAATTTATCCCATGTAGGAGTATTGGCAAATACACTAAAAGGAAGCAGTACCTTCAGAAATATAAATATCAAAAGTTCTTCCGTAAGTACAAATAATGGTGCTGCAGGTGGTATTGTAGGATATATTTCCCGTAAAGATCCTGATAATAGGGAAGAAACACTTACTATAGAATTTGATAATTGTCATGTAACTGAAACAACTGTAAGTGGTACACAAGGTGAGGGTCACTTTGTGGGATTGCTTAGAGGTTATGACAATAATGAAACTTTGCAATTCAATAATAATTGTACACTTACACTATCTCCTGCAGCAAGCCAATCTGATGAATTTGTCTCTCTATACCGCGAAGGTAATGAAGGTGCTTGGCTTGCGGAAAATGACTACTCCAAATATGATGGCTGGTTGGGAGATGAGGAGTGTTATCGCGGTACGGTAATGTATGGTGATAATCGCTTTGTACCTTGTTGGGATGGAGTAACTAAAATCACACCGCTTACAGATGGAAATACCAAACTGATTTACTCTGCGTTTGACTTGGCATATTTTCAAGAAAAGACAGATGCTCAAATTACATTTAAGTCAGATGTTGATATGGGAGCAAAAGTCTTTGAACCTATAATGACTGCAAATAAGGTCTATGGTAAAAGAGATGATAATGATGACAACTATGTTATCTACAATCTTAAAGTTGATACTGAGTTCTTGTCAGGACCTTGGTATGGTGGTGCATTTATGAGAAAAATGGCTTCTGGAAGTGTAGAGAATATAACTATTAAGGATGCAAATGTAAGTGTCAAGAATGCAGAGGGTGGTGAAGACGCATATGCATCTATATTGGTAGCAACTATTGAAGGTAATAACGTAACTGTAAAGAATGTAAGGATTGATGGTGGATACCTAAAGGGTATAAATAAAGTAGGAGGAATAGCAGGCTATGTCTCTTGTAACCTTCAAGCAACAAACTGTATAGTAAGCGGATTGACTATAGAGAACTTTACAGCATCAAACACTGGTGATGCCTTTGAATCTTACGGTGAGATAGGCGGCTTGATAGGATTTATTCAAGGTAATGGTAGCGTAATATCCCAATGTCAAGTAAACAATTCAACACTAAACGTAAAAGCATCCCTACTTAGATACAATAATCGGTTCATAGGAACAGCAAATCCTAGTTCTGGTCAAAAGATAACCATTGAAACAAATTGTTCCGCAACAGGCAATAGTGTTACCAATGAAAGTAGATTGAAATATGGTGGCATTTTGGGAGGATTAATAGGTGGTAAAACTTTTGACTTGCTTGGTGGATATTCATTGTCAGTGGCACAAGGAGGGACTGTTTATTATGGTACTACTAAATTGAAATAAAAGTATAGGCGTAATGTATGTATGTATTTATAGATAAATAATATGAAAAAATTAATCTATCTACTATTGGCAATACCATTGTTCTTCACCTCTTGTAATAAGGAGGAAGGAATGGTCAGTGAAGAATCCGTTCAAGTAAGTTTCAGCACAGAACTCCCGAAACGAATCGGCACACGTGCAGGCACGACTGATTTGAATGTGAACAAGGTGGTGTGTGCTGTATTTGAAGACGGAGAAGAAATCATCACCTTGCGTGAAGTTATTACAATTCAAGAAGGGGAAGATATTGTATTTGCTCCTCGCTTAATTAAAGGTCGCACATACGATGTTGTCTTTTGGGCTATGAAAGATAACAATTATGATGTGGCTGATATGACCGCCATCACACGTACTTCAGGAACAACTGCTACAGAGAACGATTTTGACGCATTTACAGAAAGTGTCGAAATCGAAGTTACAGGATCCAAGTCAGAAACAGTAACACTCAAACGCCCATTAGCACAGTTGAATCTTGGTGTAACATCAGAGGATTGGAATGCTGTAGCAAGTGTTGAAACGTTTGGAATGACTCCAACAAAGATGGTTATAAAACTGACAGGTAAGGACACATTCAATGCCCTGGCGGGTGCAATTACAGGAGAAGAGAAAGAGATAACATATACTCTTGATGTATCTGGTGAAGACCTCGTGGCAGGAGAAAACACCTACAAAAGTATTGCGATGTGCTATATATATCCCGATGCCGGACAAGAGAATATAGATATTACATATACCATCTATGACCAAAACAATGAGGCTATTCGGGAGGATGTAACCATTCAAAACATTCCGTTGGAAAATAATTATCGTACCAATGTGGTTGGTGGGTTACTAACCGGAACAATTACATATACCATCACTTTTGATAAAGATTTCAATACGAATATAAAGAACCAAACAATTCAATAAATATTTATTTAATCAATTTTAAAACATTTCAAAATGAAAAAGAATTTGTTTATGAGTATGCTTGCAATGGCAGGTATGCTGTTTGCGACCTCATGCTCGCAAGAAGAATTGCCAGACGTACCGTCAACTGACGATTACGTTAGCGCAAAGTTTACTATCGGTACTACTGACGGTATTGGTACACGTGCAACAATCGGGAATGGCACTAAAGCAGACAAGGTCGCTTGCGCAGTGTATGACGAAATCGGTACCGAGTTGAAAAATTTATACAAAGTTGTAAATGTAGTAGATAAGAAGGCTACTTATGAGGTTCGCTTGGCGAAAGGCCAGAAATATCGTGTAGCTTTCTTTGCGTATAATTCTACTGCTGATGCATACACTGTAACAGATTTGAAGGATATTACAGTTAAGGATTCTCAGAACTCAAACAATGAGAATCGTGATGCATTTACTGCATATGTAGATGTAGATGCAACTGTAAACGCTATCGAAGAAGATGTAACCCTTTACCGTCCGTTCGCTCAGCTTAACTTGGGTGTAGACAATACAGAATGGACTGATGCAGAAAATGCTGGTGTAACAGTTGCCAAAAGTAAAATTGTTGTTACTAATGTCTACAATCGATTTAGTGCTTATGATAATGCAATTGTAGCAACTGCTGAACCTGTAACAATGACATTTGCGATGAATAATATTCCAACCGAGGATCTCGAAGTTGATGTTGATAGGGATGGTTCAATA
The DNA here is from genome assembly GCA_017625535.1 of Bacteroidales bacterium. Classification (GTDB taxonomy): domain Bacteria; phylum Bacteroidota; class Bacteroidia; order Bacteroidales; family UBA932; genus Egerieousia. The sequence continues at coordinate 6,056 of JAGAKR010000013.1, forward strand.
GGAAATGATGAAAAATTCAAATATCTCGCATTGAATTACCTGCTTGTAGGTGATGCAGGAACCGAAAAATCGTTGACAGATGTTGAATTTGTATGGGAAAACGCAGATGCATCAAAAACAAATAATCCTACAACTCACTTCAAGAACATTCCTGTTCAGCGTAACTATCGTACAAACATTATTGGTAAACTTCTGACAAATCCTGCTACATTCAATATTATTATTGATGAAGATTTTATTAATTCTCCTGCCGAAGATTATATTGTAAGTGTGTGGGATGGTGAAAGTGCAACTACTCCTGTAGCTGACGCAAGTGGCGTTTACCATATATCTTCAGCTGAGGAACTAGTAGGTATGATGAATGACAGCAAATACCCTAACTGCAATAAATATCAAAACGTAGTATTGGAAAGCGATATAGATTTAGGTGGAAATACCATAAGTGGATTTGGTGATGATGCGGGATTTTTTGATGGAATTTTTGATGGTCAGGGTCATTCAATCAGCAATTTCAAGATTGATGCAACAAACAGAACATATTATGCAGGTCTCTTTAACCAAGTATCACAATATTCAGGTGAAAATACAGTAATTAAAAATTTGGTTGTTAAGAATGCTTATGTTTCAGGTACAAGCCAAGTTGGTGTTATTGCAGGAGGTATGAATGGTAATACAGTAGTTGAGAACTGTAAAGTTTACAACAGTACTGTTAGTGCCGTGAAAAAGGTTGGCTCTGTTGTTGGTTATACTGCCGGTGGTACTGTAAAAGACAACTATGCTGAAAATTGTACTGTTACATATAGTGAAAAAGAAGCAGGAGAAATTCTTGGCTTTGAAAATACCGGTAGTACAGTATCAAACAATACATTCAAAGATATTGTATTCAATCCTACAGCTGAAGCACTTGTAGCTGAGTTGAATCCTGTTAGTGGTGTAATCAATATTACAAGAGACTATGAAGTATCTGGTAATTGGACTTCACTTTCATTAACAGGAACAGTTGTTATTAATGGCCAAAATCACACAATTAAGGGAATTAATCAACCTTTGGTAGCAGGAACTAGCGGTATAAATATTACAATTAATGATTTAACTATTGCTGATTCAGAGATTGGTGTTGCAGCTATAGAAAATGGTTTGGGAACAGCTGCTTTTATCAGTTATATAGATTATTCAGGAAAAGCATCATTTACAAACTGTCATCTTTTAGATTCAAAAGTAACAGGCAATGAGCGTGTAGCAGCTTTACTTGCATTTTCAGAGGCAACAGAAGTTTCAATTAAAGATTGCTCTGTTGTAGATTGTCAATTAACATCTGTGGGTGGTGCTGCTGGATTATTAGCATACACTCATAGTACAACTACTGTTAAAGATTCTAAAGTTGAAAGAACAACAGTAGAGTCTACAGAAAATAGAACAGGAAAGACAGCTCTTGCTGGTGCTGTAATTGGTACAGTTAACGCTAATACTACACTTACTAATGTTACAGTTAATGGTAATACAGTTAAAAATAATAATGCAACAGCTCATTCTGATATGGTTGGTCGCGTTGTAAGTGGAACTTTAACAGTAGAAAATAATTAAAAACTCTATCATTCCCTTTAATAGGTATTTACATAAAAGACATCATCTCAAGCCCTGCCTTGCTTCCGCAGGCAGGGCTTTTTAATCAAATTCCAGTAAATAATACAAAGAGACAATCTGATGATTCAATGAATTGCACTATTAATAAAAGCCAGGAACAAAGGATTGGGGTTCAGGACTGTACCGGAGTATTCCGGATGGAACTGGACTCCCACATACCACCTGCAGGCAGGTATTTCAACTATCTCTACCAGACCGCTATTGGGGTTCACACCGGAGCACAGCATACCAGCCTCCTCAAACCTGCTGCGATAGCGGCTGCTGAACTCATAGCGGTGGCGGTGACGCTCCTCTATACACCCTCTGCCATATGCTTCATAAGCCTTTGAGCCCACAGCCAGATTACAAGGGTAAGCACCCAGACGCATTGTTCCTCCCATATATGTGACGCCCTTCTGCTCCTCCATAAGGTCTATGACATTGTTGGCAGTTGAAGGGTCCATTTCAGTAGAATTTGCATCTTCCAGCCCCAGTACATTCCTGGCAAATTCAATTACCATCATCTGCATGCCAAGACAAATGCCCAATGTAGGTACATCGTGGGTCCGGCAATATTCAGCAGCAACAATCTTCCCCTCTATTCCACGTTTTCCGAACCCCGGGCATATGACAACACCATCCATACCAGATAAGAACTCTTCAACATTGCTCTGCGTAAGTCCCTCACTCTGTATGAAATGGGTCTTTAACTTATGGTCATTGCAGATAGCAGCCTGAGACAAAGATTCCAGAATTGATTTGTATGCATCCTGCAGATCATATTTGCCCACAAGGGCAATGTTCACCTCTTTGGATGCCTGTTTCCTGCGGTTAAGGAAATCCTTCCACGCCCCCAATTCAGGTGACTTCACACACGTCATACCAAATTTACGGAGAATTACAGCATCAAGATTCTGTTCCGCCATTTTTACTGGAACTTCATAAATGGATGGAAGATCAACACACTGCACCACACAATCCCTTTCCACATTACAGAAATTGCCCACTTTATCAAGCAATCCTCTCCCCAATTCATGTTCTGTCCTCAAGACCAGCACATCAGGCTGGAGACCGAGCCCCTGCAACTCCTTCACCGAATGCTGTGACGGTTTTGTCTTCAGTTCTCCGGCTGCAGCAATATATGGAACATAGGTAAGATGTACACAAACCGCATCCTGTCCAAGTTCCCATTTCAGTTGGCGCATCGCTTCCAAAAAAGGGAGCCCCTCAATATCCCCCACAGTCCCCCCTATTTCTGTAATTATAAAATCAAAATTGCCTGCTGAACCAAGAAGGAGCATCATCCTTTTAATCTCATCTGTAATATGTGGTACCACCTGCACAGTATGGCCAAGATACTCCCCTTTCCGTTCACGCTCTATTACTGTCTTATATATCTTTCCGGATGTAACATTATTTGCAGCCGTTGTCCGTATATCAGTAAACCTTTCATAATGTCCCAGGTCCAGGTCTGTCTCACACCCGTCTGAGGTTACATAACATTCTCCGTGCTCGTAAGGGTTGAGTGTCCCGGGATCTACATTTATATATGGGTCAAATTTCTGAATTGTGATACTGTACCCTCTTGCCTGCAGAAGCTTGCCTATAGAGGCTGCAATAATTCCTTTTCCAAGTGAACTCACCACACCACCTGTAACAAATATATATTTAGGTTTATTCATATCTTATTGAAATTTAAACGATTTATGACACACACCATTATTCCCACTCAATTGTTGCAGGCGGTTTTGAAGAGATGTCGTAACAAACCCTGTTTATCCCCTTTACTCCATTAATGATTGCATTGCTTACCTGTGCAAGGAATTCATAAGGCAATTGCGCCCAATCTGCAGACATTGCATCTGTACTTGTAACCGCACGGAGCGCCACAACCTGCTCATATGTACGTTCGTCCCCCATAACCCCCACACTCTGTACCGGCAGAAGAATGGTTCCTGCCTGCCATACTTCTTCATACAATGATTTTCCATCCTTGCCTTTCCAACTGTGCAGTGCAGAAATGAATATGTCATCCGCCTCCTGCAACATATGCACTTTCTCTCTTGTCACTTCACCCAACACACGAACTGCCAGACCGGGGCCTGGGAAAGGATGTCTCCCAATGAGATTATCAGGCATTCCAAGTTCACGGCCAACCAGTCTCACCTCATCCTTGAACAGCCAGCGCAACGGCTCGCAAAGTTTAAGATTCATTTTTTCCGGGAGTCCTCCAACATTATGGTGGCTTTTAATCTTTTTCCCGGTAATATTCAGGCTCTCAATACAATCAGGATATATTGTACCTTGCGCCAGCCAACGCACACCTCCCAATTTGCGGGCCTCTTCCTCAAAAACTTCAATGAACTTGGCTCCAATTATCCTGCGCTTATGTTCCGGTTCAGAGACACCCTCCAATGCCTTAAAGAATTTATCCCCGGCATCAACACCTATAACATTAAGGCCCAAACACTCATAATCTTCCATCACCTTATTGTATTCATCCTTGCGCAACAATCCGTGATCTACAAAAATACAGGTAAGGTTATGCCCAACCGCCTTATTCAACAAAACTGCCGCAACAGAGGAATCCACTCCTCCCGACAATCCCAGAATTACACGGTCATTGCCAAGAGCAGATTTCAAATCCTTTACTGCAGTCTCCACAAAAGAAGCAGCACTCCAATCCTGTCTGCTGCCGCAGATATCCACTGCAAAATTCTTCAGCAAAAGCATTCCCTGTTCTGAATGGAATGCTTCGGGATGGAACTGCACACCCCATAATTTCTCCCCCTCAGCCTTATAGGCAGCATACCGGACCCTCTCAGTAGAGGCTGTGGCCCTGAAGCCTTCAGGCAATCCCGTAATTGTATCCCCGTGGCTCATCCACACTTGTGAACCGTCCCTGAAACCGCAGAACAATGGATCTTCCTTATCCAATATTTCCAGATTTGCACGGCCGAATTCCCTTGAACCGGCAGGTTCCACACTGCCTCCGTAGAGTTGGGCCATATATTGCGCACCATAACAGATTCCCAAAATAGGGTATCTGCCTCTGATTGGAGACAAATCAATCTTAAATGCATCAGGATCATATACACTGAAAGGTGATCCGGAGAGTATCACCCCTATAATGCCTCTGTCATCTGAGGGAAATTTGTCATATGGCAATATCTCACAGAAAGTTCCGAGTTCCCTCAGACGGCGCCCTATCAATTGGGTTGTCTGTGACCCGAAGTCCAGGATTATAATCTTTTGCTGTTCCATATCTGTCAATCAATATCGTTACCGTATTCCGCCCAACTTTTAATTTCAAGGTCATCTGCAGCAAGTGTGCAGAATGCACCTATGAAGGCGCTTGCAAGACGGGCATTCGTAATTAAAGGTATATTCAGGTCTACAGCCGCCCTACGGATAATGTATCCGTTGTCCAATTCTCCTGCTGTAAGATTCTTTGGAATGTTAACAACCATATCCACCTCACGATTATGAAGCATATCAAGTGCCTGGGGGTGTCCGTTTTCACTCGGCCAGAAGACCAGAACATTATCTACACCGTTTTCCGTAAGGTATCTTGAAGTGCCGCCTGTGGCATACAAGGTATAACCTTTATCCCGCAGTTGTCTGGCTGCCGGCAACATCTCGGCCTTTTGTCTGGCATTGCCAGTAGACAACAGGATATTTTTCCCCGGAATGTCATATCCTACAGAGAGCATTGATTTCAAGAGTGCGGATTGGGTGTCATCACCTATACACCCCACCTCTCCTGTTGAAACCATATCAACCCCCAATACCGGGTCTGCATTCTGCAGACGGTTGAACGAGAACTGGCTTGCCTTTATACCCACATAATCAAGGTCAAATAATGTTTTTGAAGGCTTCTCCACATCAATGCCCAGCATAATGCGTGTAGCCAGTTCCATCAAATTCAATTTTAGGATTTTACTCACAAATGGGAATGAACGTGATGCACGCAGGTTGCACTCTATTACTTTAATGTCATTGTCACGTGCAAGGAATTGTATATTGAAAGGTCCCGATATGGAAAGTTCTCCGGCAATCTTGCGGGAAATGTGTTTGATGCGCCTTACTGTCTCCATATATAATTTTTGTGGAGGGAACTGTATTGTTGCATCACCTGAATGGACACCTGCATATTCAATATGCTCACTTATTGCATAGGCCATTATCTCCCCGTTCCGGGCAACTGCATCAAACTCAACCTCTTTTGCATTTTCAATAAAACGGCTCACAACAACAGGATGCTTTTTGGATACATTTGCAGCCAATTTGAGGAAACTCTCCAGTTCACCATAGTTTGAACACACATTCATTGCCGCCCCAGAAAGTACATAAGATGGCCGGACAAGAACAGGGAAACCTACTTTACCAATAAAATCATATATATCCTTCATAGAGGTAAGTGCACTCCATTCCGGTTGGTCCACTCCAATTCTGTCAAGCATTGCAGAGAATTTGTCCCTGTCCTCAGCATTGTCTATAGAAACCGCACTTGTACCCAGGATATGCACATTCTGTCCATCCAAACGCATTGCAAGATTGTTTGGAATCTGACCTCCGGCAGAGAGAATCACTCCATAAGGGTTTTCAAACTCCAGAATATCCATAACCCTCTCAAACGAAAGTTCGTCAAAGTAGAGCCTGTCGCATATGTCGTAATCTGTAGATACAGTCTCAGGATTATAATTTATCATTACACTGCGGAAACCCTCTTTACGGATTGTATTGAGTGCCTGTACACCACACCAGTCGAACTCCACAGATGAACCTATACGGTAAGCGCCGGACCCAAGTACAACAACAGAATTATGGTCATCCTTATATTCCACATCACTCTCAATGCCGCTATAGGTAAGATAAAGATAGTTGGTCTGCGCAGGATACTCAGCAGCCAATGTATCAATCCGGGAAACTACAGGCAATATGCCATGCAACTTGCGTAATGCCCTTACCTTAAGCGCCCCCCTCTCCAGATCTTCATCAAAACCTATTGCCCTTGCAATCTGGAAATCAGAAAATCCCTGCCGTTTTGCCTTTTTCATCAAACTTTCCGGCATCTGCTCCAACTCACTGATGCAATGCAGCTGCATTGAAGTGTCAATTATGTTTTGCAGTTTGTACAGGAACCACTTGTCAATTTTAGTAAGATTGTGAATCATCTCTACACTATAACCAGAACGCAAAGCACTGCTCACAACAAAAATCCTGATATCTGTAGGTTCGCTCAGCGATTTCTCAATATCCTCAATTACAAGTTCCTTATTCTCCACAAAACCGTGCATTCCCTGACCTATCATCCGCAGCCCCTTCTGTATTGCCTCTTCAAAAGTACGCCCTATAGACATAACCTCACCTACAGATTTCATTGAAGAACCCAAGACCCTCTCCACACCATGGAACTTGCCCAGATCCCATCGGGGAATTTTGCATACTACGTAATCCAATGCCGGTTCAAAAAATGCTGAAGTTGATTTAGTAACGGAATTCTTCAAATCAAACAAGCCATAGCCAAGGCCCAATTTTGCCGCTACAAAAGCAAGGGGATAGCCTGTTGCCTTTGATGCAAGGGCAGATGACCTGCTCAGGCGGGCATTCACTTCTATTACACGATAATCTTCAGAATAAGGATCAAGTGCATATTGTACATTGCACTCCCCCACTATACCTATATGGCGTATTATACGGATTGCAAGTTCCCTGAGTTTATGATATTCACTGTTTGAAAGGGTCTGTGAGGGGGCAATTACAATTGATTCTCCGGTATGTATACCCAGCGGATCAAAATTCTCCATATTGCACACAGTAATGCAGTTGTCATACGAGTCGCGCACCACTTCATACTCAATCTCTTTCCAACCCTTCAAACTCTTTTCCACCAGAACCTGCGGCGAAAATGAAAATGCCTTTTCGCATAACAGGTCCAACTCCTGTTCATTGTTGCAGAAACCGGAACCAAGTCCCCCCAATGCATATGCAACCCTTATTATTACCGGATACCCCAACTCCCGGGCAGCATTGCGTGCATCCTGCAAATTCTCCACTGCCTGGCTGCTTATGGTCTTCACTCCTATTTCATCCAGCCTCCCGACAAATTTTTCCCTGTCCTCCGTATCTATTATTGCCTGTACCTGTGTACCCAGAACCTTTACTCCATATCTCTCAAGGACACCCTTTCTATACAGTTCAACTCCACAATTCAAGGCTGTCTGGCCGCCGAAAGACAAGAAAATGCTGTCGGGACGCTCCTTTTCTATTACCTTCTCCGCAAAATATGGTGTAACAGGGAGAAAATAAATATGGTCTGCTATCCCTTTGGATGTCTGCACTGTTGCTATGTTCGGATTTATGAGGACAGTCTCAATTCCCTCTTCTTTGAGTGCCTTCAGAGCCTGGCTCCCGGAATAATCAAATTCCCCTGCCTCACCAATTTTAAGGGCACCTGACCCTAAAATCAAAGCCTTCTTTACATTGTATCTTCCCATTGCTACAACATTTTTAAAAATTCATCAAAAAGGAACTCCGTATCGGTAGGCCCTGCTGCCGCTTCGGGATGGAACTGCACAGAAAACCAAGGTTTTCCTTTATGGCGGATACCTTCATTTGAACCATCATTCATATTCACAAACAATGGTTCCCAATCTTGTCCCAAGGTATTGTCATCAACCGCATAGCCGTGGTTCTGGCTTGTAATGAAGCAACGGTCAGAGCCAAGATGCCTCACCGGCTGGTTATGGCTTCTGTGACCATATTTCAGTTTATAGACAGATGCCCCACCAGCCTTTGCAAGGAGCTGGTTACCCATACAGATCCCAAAAATAGGTTTGTCACCCCTCATGGCACATCTGATATGTTCTACAGTCCGGGGACAATTGTCCGGATTGCCCGGACCATTGGAAAGCAGGAGACCGTCATATTCCATATTATTGAAATCATAATTCCACGGAACCCTTATCACCTCCACCCCACGTTTAAGGAGACATCTGATTATGTTCTGCTTCACACCACAATCTACAAGGAGAACTTTTTTCAGACCTCCTGCATTATAATGTATCACTTCTTTGCAGCTCACTTCTGCAACATAATTTACAGATCCATATTCAACAGAGAGCTGGGTATTGTCTGTACCCTCAATTTCTATCTTTCCACACATTACCCCCCTTTCACGCAAACGTTTTGCAAGTGCACGTGTGTCTATCCCTGTAATTGCAGGTACATTTTCCCTTTTTAACCAGTCCCCAAGACTCTCTTCTGCATTCCAATGGCTGTAGGACTCACTGTAATCACTCACAATCAGGGCTTTTGCGTATATCCGTCCACTCTCCCAGAAACTGCTCCCAGGTACTCCATAATTTCCTGCCAACGGATAAGTGAGTACAATCATCTGCCCTGCATAAGAAGGATCTGTAAGACTTTCTGTATAGCCGGTCATTGCAGTGTTGAATACCACCTCGCCATTTGTACAATGCTCCGCCCCAAATGAGTAACCGTAAAAACGGCTTCCATCTTCCAGTATTAATGTTGCTTCATTCATTTTCAATATAATCTATAAATGCTTTGTTAAGAAGTTTCAAACCGCCGCAAGTGGGATAATCCCCGCTGAAATACCAGTCTCCCTGATGGCCCGAGCAGGATTTTTTCAAACCCTCAATTGTCTGGTACAATATCTCCACTTTTACATCAACAGAAACCGGAGCAAGAAGTTCCGCAATCCTGGCTGAAATCTCCTCATCTGTAAACTGCCCGTAAATCTCCTTCACATAATTGTGAATCATCTCCTTAGGTAACTTCTCCTGTGCCTTGCAGGAATCATAGACAGATGCAATTACACTCTCCTTTCCCTGTTCTTTCAGGAGCCCGATGGCAGCACGGAATGCAATGAACTGGTCAAGGCTGGACATATCAATACCGTAATAATCGGGGTACCGTACCTGAGGAGAAGAGGATACAATCACTATCTTCCTGGGATGCAGTCTGCTGAGGATGGATATGATGCTCTGCTTCAAAGTGGTGCCACGTACAATGCTGTCGTCAATTACCACAAGATTATCTTCAAACGGCACAATGCTCCCATAGGTTATGTCATAAACGTGGGCCGCAAGATCGTTGCGTTTTTCACCTTCAGAGATGAAGGTACGCAACTTGATATCTTTGATGGCAACTTTCTCGCTGCGTACCCTCATTGAAAGTATCTGCTCCAGCTCCCTGTGCCCAGGATTTTGCCCCAGTTCCTCAATCATTCTCAATTTCAACCCGTTCAGGTAATTGTTGAGTCCTTCCAGCATTCCATAGAAAGCAGCCTCTGCAGTATTGGGAATATAGGAAAATACAGTATGCACAATGTCATAATCAATGGATTTGAGTATTGCCGGCACCAGATTGTTTCCCAAAGCCTTGCGTTCCCTGTAAATGTCCATGTCACTGCCGCGTGAAAAATATATCCTTTCAAACGAACAAGGTCTCACCTGCTGCGGTTTGTTCACCTGCACAATATCCATAACACCCCTCTTGTTCAGTATAAGCGCTTCCCCAGGCTGCAATTCATTAACCGCATCAACGGGCACATCAAGAACAGTCTGTATTACCGGACGTTCAGAAGCCAGAACCATAACCTCATCATCCATATAGTAAAATGCCGTACGGATACCCCAGGGATCACGCACGGCAAACATATCTCCACTGCCAGTAATGCCACATATTACATAACCGCCATCCCAACTTTGGCTTGATGCCTGCAGAACATTTCTAAGATTCAGGCGCTCCTCTATGGATGATATCAAAGCAACTCCTTCCAATCCTTCCCCACTGCATTCCCTGTACAGCCTTTCAAATTCACAATCAAGTCTGTAACCAATCTGTTCCAGCATAATATATGTGTCTGAATACCTTCTTGGATGCTGTCCTTCACAAGTTATTCCGGCAAATACCTCATCTACATTTGTAAGATTGAAATTACCGCACAATGCAAGATTCCTTGCCCTGAAATTGTTGCGGCGCAGGAATGGATGAATATAGTCAATCCCCCTCTTTCCGGTTGTGGAATAACGGAGATGCCCCATATACAGTTCTCCGTAATTGCGGATATCCAGATTCCTGTGTACAGAATCAAAAATTTCAGATATGGCATTTGTACCAACGGCCCGCTCCCTGAACATATACTCACTACCCGGCACCGCATCAAGTTTTACACAAGCCAATCCGGCCCCCTCCTGACCTCTGTTGTGCTGTTTTTCCATCAGCAGATAAAGTTTGTCAAGAGCCCACCTCCAAGTCCCGTACTTGTTGTGGTAATATTGGAGAGGCTTCATCAGACGGACCATAGCCACCCCACATTCGTGCTTTATCGTTTCCATTTTTCTGAAATATGCCGCAAAATTAAATTTGAAGTGTAAAACAGTATCCTTTGGGAACAGGGTTTTGAAGAGCAAAAAACCTCATCCTTTAAAATTCAAACCCAGACAAACCACACAGATTAAGAATCATTATAGATGATGGTAGAAAAATTACAATTTATAAATATGTATGATTTTCCCGATGAATTTTTGCAGATTTACAATCACAATTTTAATGCATTCTCATTAACTTAGCACCCCAAATCGGGCAATGTTATGGCACTTTTGAACGAATATTTTTTAGAGTTCCCCAGTGGCAATCTGTTCTCCGACATAGAGAGGGAAATAAACACATTCAAAGTAATCCGTCCCAATGCAGCACCCATTGATATGGGGATAAATGATGTCACCATCCCCTTGCCATCATCAATTGTGGAAGCAATGCATAAGGCCGTGGACGATATGTCGGAATCAAGTACATTTCACGGATATGGCCCTGAACAGGGGTATGAATTCCTTAGGGATGCCATCATAAAAAACGATTTCAACACGCGTGGAATACACCTCACTCCAAATGAAGTATTCATAAATGACGGAGTAAAAAGTGAGGTGGGAAATATTGGTGATATTCTGTGCGCAGACAATACTATAGGTGTTGTTGGACCAATATACCCAATATACATAGAAAGCAATGTGATATCAGGCAGGGCCGGAGTGTTCAGCCGGGGCAAATGGAGCAATGTAAGTTATCTTGCCTGCAATGAAAGCAATGGATTTACCCCAATGCCGCCGGATACTCCAATAGATATTGTCTATTTATGCTCTCCCTGCAATCCTACAGGGGCTGCCTACAGTAAAGGGCAACTGAAGAAATGGGTAGATTATGCATTAAAGAACAATACCCTCATTCTGTTTGACGCATCATATGAAGCCTATATCCAGTCTCCAGACATTCCTCATTCAATTTATGAAATACGCGGAGCAAAAAAGGTTGCAATTGAACTGAGAAGTTTTTCCCGTACGGCAGGATTTACCGGTCTCAGGTGCGGATATACTATAATCCCCAAAGAACTGGCTGTACAGACTATGGAAGGAAAGAGGGTACAGATAAATTCGTTGTGGAGGAGGCGCCAGAGTGTAAGGTCAAATGGAGTCTCGTATGTAACCCAGTGTGCCGCTGCAGCAACATATTCACAGGAAGGGCAAAGACAGCTTGGTGAAACCAGAGAATACTATATGGATAATGTACGCCTGATGAGACGGACGCTTTCACAATTGAATCTGAAGATTTACGGGGGCGAGCATGTTCCATACTTGTGGATCAAAACACCAAAGGGGACATCATCGTGGGAATTCTTTGAATCAATGCTTTACAGGGCAAAGGTAATATGCACACCTGGCATTGTATTCGGCCCGGGCGGTGAAGGATATGTGAGGATTAGTGCATTTGCCAATCGTAAAGATTGCACAGATGCAGCCGCAAGAATCAAAGAGTGGCTGGAAATCAAATAGGAATTACCCTTTATGATTTGGGGCCAATTGAAATTTTGAGTAACTTGGAGAGCAAATTTTGAAGGACCAAATCCAAATATCAGGAGATGACAGAAAAACAGATACAAATAAATTACAGGGAATACAATTCTGCTGAGGAAACTGCCAATCATTACTGGAGGCTGCTGGATGAGGCAGTGAAGGCAACAGAGAGTTCTTATGCCCCTTATTCCAATTTTAATGTGGGGGCTGCTGTGCTTATGGAGAATGGGGAGGTAGTTACCGGTTCAAACCAGGAAAATGCCGCATCTCCGTCGGGATTATGTGCAGAAAGGGTTGCCTTGTTTGCGGCTCATCACCGCTGGCCGGGAGTGGCCGTAAAAGCCATTGCAATTATAGGAAAAAGCGGCGGTGCCATTACCGGGGAACTCACCTACCCTTGTGCCGCCTGCATCCAGGTAATGCTGGAGAGCCAGAAGCGCTCAGGCAAACCGGTTGAGATAATTGTGGGATCTGCAGGGAAGATACAGGTGTTCCCATCTGTAGATGCATTGTTGCCGTTCTCTTTCGGCAATATACCCGGGAAATAACAATGATTATAAAACAGGACGGGTGGCCTACCAAAATAGGCCACCCGTATATTTTTCATTTGGGATATTGATAAATTTTCTTACCTTTGTGCCCGGGTAAGTCATATACGACCAGCTCCTGCAAAACTCCCCCAGGGCCGGAAGGCAGCAAGGGTATGCGGTTGTAGCGGTGCGATATATCAAGCTTACCCTTTTTTTATGCCCATATCCGTCATTCTGCTGCACGCTGCAGCACCTCCACCGCCTTCAGTATCTCCTTGTCTTCCAAATTGATGAACTTAATGAAGTCGTTGAAACTGTATACAGAACGGATAATCAATCCTTTGAAATACTTGCGTATCTCGTTGCCGGAGATCTCCATATCTCCCTCTTTTGGCTCAACTCCTTTACCCGCACAATACTCCAGGAATGCAGTAATTTCACTGTCGGGAACATCATATTTTGCCACAAATTTCTCTGGTGTGCTGTATTTTGCAAGAATCTCATCCCTGTGCTTGTCGGAATACTCGTTCATATAATCTGTAAGGAGCCCCTTGCGGAGAATCTCACCGTAGAATGGGGTATAATATGAAGTGTCTTGCGGAATGAAGATGTCAGGCATAATACCGCCTCCGCCATATACGGTTCGTTCCTCCTTCAAAGTCTTGAACTTGAGTGAATCAGGCAGCTGGATGCTGTCTCTGTTGAAATTCTCACCCCTGTTGTAGCGCTCTATGAGCTGCTTGTAATACTCATCCTTCTTCCCCTGCTCGTAAGGGCTCTGTATCACCCTACCACTTGGAGTATGGTACCTGGAAACTGTAAGCCTAAGGGCAGAACCGTCCTGCAGAGGAATCTGCTGCTGCACCAAACCCTTGCCAAAAGAACGGCGCCCAATAATGGTACCTCTGTCCCAATCCTGTATTGCACCTGCCACAATCTCACTTGCAGATGCGGAATTTTCATCTATAAGTATTGCTACAGGAACATTCTTCAGCAGGCCGTCTCCTGTTGCGTATTCATCAGACCTGCGCACCTTGGAACCCTCTGTATAAACAATCAATTGCCCCTGGTCCAGGAACATATTGGCAATCTGGATTGCAGCAGAAAGATACCCTCCAGGATTCCCTCTGAAATCCAAAATAACACCTTTGGGGTATACTTTCAGTTCTGACAATGCCATTATCAGTTCCCTGAAAGATGTTGCTGCAAAACGGGTAAGACGGAAATAGAGGATATCATCATCCAACGCATAATATGAATCTATGCTGTTGAGCGGAATCTTGTCTCTTGTAATTACAAAATCCAACAGTTCAGGCACTCCCCTGCGATGTACTGAAACCTTTACCTTTGTTCCTTTCACACCCCTCAGATAACCGTGTACACGCTCAATTGTAAGTCCGGTTCCTGAAATCACCTCATCATCAACCTTTATGATTTTGTCTCCGGCCCTTATACCCACCTTTTCAGAAGGACCGCCGGGAATGGTGGAGTTAATTGTAAGAGTATCGTTTATAAGGGCAAATTCTACTCCTATACCGTCAAAGTTCCCTTGCAGAGGTTCATTCATTGCCTTCATATCCTTTGCAGAGATATAAGATGAATGAGGGTCGAGTTCCTTCATTATTGCAACAAGGGCCTTGTCTGTAAGATTCTCAAAATTGGCAGTATCAAGATACAGCCTGTTTATGAAGAACATTGCCTGCCCAATCTTGTTTACTTTACCTGCAAGTTCATTCTGTGAAACCTGCGCAGATGTATTCTGTGCGGTTAATCCCAATCCGCTTGTGCAGAGAAGCACAACAGTTGCAACAATATATAGGAAACTCTTTTGTCTGAACATAACTCTACTCTTTAAATTTATCCAGTTCAATTTCAAATTTCATACCCTCTTTTGCCAGTTCTGTATTCGGGAATATCTCCTTTGCCTCCTCCAACATAGTATCAAGGGATTTATATCGGGAAGAATAATGGCCCAATACAAGTTTTCCTGCCCCTGCCTCTTTTGCACAACAAGCGGCAGCAGAAGAAGTTGAATGGAAAGTGGTCTTTGCAAGTTCTGCAAATTCATTTGTATAGGTTGAATCGTGGTAAACAAGGTCTGCTCCATTAATCCAGCCCGCCAGTCTCTTGAACGGAAGGGTATCTGTACAGTAGGCAAAAGAACGGGGTTTGTATGGAAGATATGTGAAATCCTCATTTTTAAGGGTCTCCTCATACTCCACCCTGTTCCCCTCCTCATCAATGAATGATGCAGAGCGCACAAGGTCCTTCCCTTCCTTAAGCCTTGCAATATCATATAATGAAAGATTGTATGGCTCAATGAGATGCTTGCGCACATTAAGTTGCGGAGTCTTCTCCCTGAACAGAAAACCGTAGGTCTCCCCCCTGTGCACCAAAGGGAAGGCAAACACCTCCATTTGTCGGGAGTCATATATCTGTACAGGTTCCTTGCATTTTATGGGATGCACCTCAATTTTATATTTTATCCCCTCCCCAAAATTCTCCATAAAAAAGGCAAGTATCTTCCCGACAGCTTCAGGGCCATAAATATGCAGGTCCCCCACCCTTCCCCCCATTGCCATAGTGGAAAGAAGGCCGAAGAGGCCGAACAGATGGTCTCCGTGCAGATGTGAAATGAATATGTGGTCTATCTTGCCAAAAGACACCCCGAACTTGCGCATCTGCATCTGCGCACCTTCGCCGCAATCTATAAGGAACAAGCGCTCACGAACCGTAAGGATGTGAGCGCTTGGGTATCTGTTGGCAGTGGGGAGGGCCGAAGCCGTCCCCATTGTCAATAAAGAAAATTCCATCAATTATTTTGAAGATTTTTCCATCTCGCTTTTTAGAGCAGCAAGAGCATCAATATCACCAAGAGTGGTTTTCTCAATGTTTGCTTTGATCTTCTTAACAGCTTTCTGAGTTGACTCAGCCTCAGCTGCCTTCTCTTTGCTCTCTTTAGCCTCTACCTCTCTCTTTGCATCCTCTGCAATTCTTGAGTGAGAAAGAATGATTTTCTTGTTTCCTTTGTTGAACTCTACAACTTTGAAGTTCAATTTCTCCTCTGCTTTAGCAGTTGTGCCGTCCTCTTTTACAAGAGCTTTGGCAGGAGCAAATCCCTCAATGCCGTATGCAAGTGCAACTGTAGCGCCTTTATCGTTGAAAGAAACTACTGTACCCTCGTGTACTGAACCTACTGTAAATACAGTCTCAAATACATCCCAAGGGTTCTCCTCCAACTGTTTGTGGCCAAGGCTCAATCTTCTGTTCTCAGCATCAATCTCAAGAACAACTACCTCAAGGTTCTCGCCAATTGCAGTGAACTCAGATGGATGTTTTACTTTCTTGGTCCAAGAAAGGTCGCTGATGTGTACAAGACCGTCAACACCCTCCTCAAGCTCTACAAACACACCAAAGTTTGTGAAGTTTCTTACAACTGCGCTGTGTTTTGAACCTACAGGGTATTTCTCAGTGATGTCAGCCCATGGATCTGCTTTCAACTGTTTGATGCCAAGAGACATCTTTCTCTCCTCTCTGTCAAGGGTAAGGATGCTTGCCTCAACCTCGTCACCTACTTTAAGGAAGTCCTGAGCGCTTCTGAGGTGTGAAGACCAAGACATCTCTGAAACGTGGATAAGACCCTCAACACCTGGCTGGATCTCAATGAATGCGCCGTAGTCTGCAAGAACAACAACTTTACCTTTAACGGTGTCACCAACTTTAAGGTTTGCATCAAGAGCATCCCAAGGGTGAGCGCTAAGCTGTTTAAGACCAAGAGCGATACGTTTCTTGGTATCATCAAAATCAAGGATAACAACGTTGATCTTCTGGTCAAGAGCAACAACCTCCTCTGGATGGTTGATTCTGCCCCAAGAAAGATCTGTAATGTGGATAAGACCGTCTACGCCACCAAGGTCGATGAATACACCGTATGAAGTGATGTTCTTAACTGTACCCTCAAGTACCTGGCCTTTCTCCAATTTGCCGATGATGTCGGCTTTCTGAGCCTCAAGTTCAGCCTCAATAAGAGCTTTGTGTGAAACAACAACGTTTCTGAACTCGTGATTGATTTTAACAATCTTGAACTCCATAGTCTTGTTAACGAATACATCGTAGTCGCGGATAGGCTTAACGTCAATCTGTGAGCCTGGCAAGAATGCCTCAATACCGAATACGTCTACAATCATACCGCCCTTAGTACGGCATTTGATGTAACCCTTAACAATCTCGTCTTTGTCGAATGCCTCGTTAACTCTATCCCAAGATCTGAGTGATCGTGCTTTTTTGTGTGAAAGAACAAGCTGGCCTTTTTTGTCCTCAGCGTTCTCTACATAAACTTCTACTTTGTCACCAACTGCAAGCTCAGGATTGTATCTGAACTCTGAAACAGCAATGACACCCTCGCTCTTGTAACCGATGTTAACAAGAACCTCTCTTTTTGTAACGGCTACTACAGTACCCTCTACAACCTCGTTCTCAATTACTGAAGAAAGGGTCTCTGAATATTTAGCCTCAACTTCCTCTTTAGATACACCGTAGTCAGTGTCCTGCTCGAATGCATCCCAGTCAAATTTGTCAATTGCAACAGATGCGTTGCTTTTGCGTTTTTTAGTCTCAACTGCCACTGGAGCCTCTACCTCCATTACAGTCTCTTTAGTTTCGTTACTCATTTTAATTAATTAACTTACTAGCGGGTTAAACAATATTTATAGTCTCAAAATGATTTGAGCGCGCGAAAGTAATGATTATTGCGCAGTTATACAAATTTTTAAGTAAAATTTCCTCATAATCCTTTTTAGAGCTATTTTTGTCCGAGAAAATTTTGGAAGTCGGGTATCGACTTCCCGGGAACCCGGGGACCGACTTCTCCGTTAACTTATTGATACTATGAAAAATAAAGGTTTTGAACGCAATTTCTGGATTGCAATCATTATGGAATTCTTTGAAAGGGGTGCATACTATGGTGTACTCTCTGTTCTGTCTGTATATCTGGTACTTACCGGAGAAGAAGGGGGGCTCGGGTTCAGCAAGGCCCAGGCCGGCACAATAATGGGAACTATCCAGCCGTTGCTGTACTTCCTTCCAATTGTAGCCGGAGGCATTGCAGACCGCTACGGATACAGAAGGATCCTCTTCTTTGCATTCACCTGTATAACAGGCGGATATGCGCTTACAGCAATAACCAGTTCATATATTCCGGTATTTGCATCGCTCCTCCTTATGGCTGTGGGTGCAGGATTCTTCAAGCCGGTAATATCGGGAACAATAGCAAAATCCACCACTGAAGAGAACTCAACACTTGGATTCGGCATCTTCTACTGGTCCATTAACCTTGGAGCCTTCCTTGTACCGCTCATTCTGGTACCAATACTTAAGGCTCAGGGATACCACAACATATTCTATATGGCAGCAGCAGTAGGATGCATCCTTATGCTCATAAACACATTCCTCTACAGGGAACCCGCTGCAAACGCAGACGCCCCAAAACAGGGAAAAACAATAAAGGAACTCCTTGTAGGAATAATAGAGGTGCTCAAAGACTACAAATTCATCATACTCATATTCCTCTACTCAGGCTTCTGGATCCTCTATTTCCAGATGTACGGCACAGTGCTCTGGTACCTTAAGGAATATGTGGATATGACTCCGTTTGATAACGCAGTAAACTCATTCCTGGGGCTGTTTGTAGATAATCCAAACTGGAAATTTGACACAGAACACGTAACTGTAATAAACGCAGGAGTAATCATCTGCCTTCAGTTAATTGTATCAAAACTGGTACAGAACTGGCCTGCCCTCCCAACAATGATAATGGGAATAGGGTGCGGAACCCTGGGAATGGCAATCCTGAGCATCAGCGGCTCCCCTTGGATCTTCATCATAGGACTTATGGTATTCACCCTGGGAGAGATGACAACCCACCCAAAATTCCTCTCATACATAGGAATCATTGCTCCTCCCGACAAAAAGGCGCTTTATATGGGATACTCATTCCTCTACGGAGTGATAGGAAGTTCAATAGGCTCATTCCTTGGAGCAAGCCTCTATGTAACAATAATTGAAGAGATGGGCAAACCGCATCTCTTGTGGCTCATCTTCTCCGGAATAGGAGTTCTGAGCATCGTAGGCCTGCTGCTCTACAACAAGATAGTGAACAGGAAATAAATATCCTCAAACAAAACAAAAGCCCCTTTTCCAAGGGGCTTTTTCTATATCTGATCTATAGCATTTTACGCCGTCTGAAGAGTATTGACGCCAGCAGTACTGAAACCAGCATCATACCAATTACAAAAAGGAAATCCCATTTGCTGCCGAAAATAGGGAGCCCCAGGTTCATACCAAAAATACCTGATATGAGAGTAGGTGGCATAAACAGCAATGAAACATAGGTAAGAATCTTCATAATCTTGTTCTGATCCAGATTGATAAGACCAAGAACGGTGTTCTGAAGATACTCCAGCCTCTCAAAATTGAAATTGGTATGGTTAAGCAGTGAAGCAATATCCTTTACAAGCACATTCAGTTTGGTATGAACATCACGTGGATATTTGTCACTCTTAAGGAAAGAAGATATCATCCTCTGTTTATCTATGATATTCTCCCTAACCATCATTGTATTTTCCTGCAACTGGTTTATGTCCAAAAGGAAATCCTCACTTACAGACTCACCGGCACTCACGCTCTTGCTGAACTGTGCAATCTCCTTGGCCATAAGCTCAATCATATCGGCATCAAGGTCAATCCTGCTCTCCAGAATTGCCACAAGAATATGATAACCGGTAGGATAAAGTTTGTATGAAACAGAAATCCTCCTCTGCATATCAGTAAATGTACGCAAAGGTACCTGCCTTATTGTAACCAGCACACCCTCAGAAATGATGAAAGATACAGCCTCCATGCTGTAGTCATCCGGTCCCGGAATAAGGAAGTTGGTATTTGCAAAGATTGTGGTGTCTGTCTCCGAATAGCGCGATGAACTCTCAATCTCCTCAGCCTGTGCACGGCTCTGAAGTGTAGTTTCAAGGAATTCCTCCACGCTCCTCTTCTCCTCGCCGGTAGGCTCAAAGAGGTCAATCCAGAGTACATCATCAAAACCCAACTCGTCCAGATAGGCAATGTCAGATGAGGTAATAATCTGTCCTTTTGATTTATAGAAGATCTCAATCATAGCCTTGGATTTTAGGACTCGGTACAACAATCGGGTTTACAATCTGCAAATGTAACAAAAAAATTGTTGAATCGGCTATTGGAAAGTAACAATATGTTCAATAAGAATCTTTATACCTATGAGAATAAGAATCACACCACCCCACATTTCGGCCTTGTTCCCTATTCTGCAGCCGAGTTTCCTCCCCCCCTGCAACCCAATGAAAGAAGCAAGGGCAGTAGCGGCAAAAGTGAAAAATACAGTAACAAAAATTCTGGCCGCCCCAATCTGCAGCAGTGCCATTGAAGCCCCAACAGCCACAGCATCTATACTCGTGGCAGTAGCAAGGAAAGCAAGCCTTTTCCATGAGAGGAAATTATATTTCCCAAGTTCATCATTGCAGCACTCTCCCTTCTTCCCGATAGCACCGAACAGCATTTTTCCTCCCAGATAAGCAAGGATTCCGAATGCAACCCAGTGGTCCCACTCAACAATGAAATTGGCAAACTTACCCCCTATGAACCAGCCTGCAAAGAGATATGCGGCCTGAAAAAAGCCAAAGAAGGCTATAATGGAAGCCTTCTTTGACATATTTACATTTTCCGGCAATGATATACCACCGCTGACAGATACCGCAAAAGTATCAAATGTGAGGCTTACAGCCAGTATCAGCAGTTCAAAGTATGTCATGCGCCTTTATTTCTTTCTGAAGATGAGCAGACCAAGGATTGTGAGACCTGCACAAACTGCTATAAGTGAGAATCCGAAACTGAATACGTAACTCTCAATGAAGAAACAGATTGCAGGAGAAATTACACAAACATAAGGTACTGCCTTGTCGTTAACCTTAATCTTGGTAAATATACCGAACATAAAGAGACCAAGAAGCGGGCCATAAGTATATGATGCAATCTGGTAAACCATATTGATTACCGCATCATTCTTAAGGACGTTGAATACACATATCATAATCACAAACAGAGCCGCCATTACGTAAGTTACATTCAATCTGACTTTCTTCTTCTTATTGTCATCCCAGTTGTGTTTCTCAATGCCTACAATATCAATACATGTTGATGTTGTAAGTGATGTGAGGGCATTTGCACAAGTAGGGTATGCTGCAGAAATAAGACCTACAAAGAAGATTACACCTACAACAGGTCCCAATGTAAGGGCAACAGTAGGGAATATCTTGTCTGCCTCAAGTTTGCCGGCCTCGGTAGTTACAGCCTGGATAAGTTCAGGATGGCTCTGCATAAAGATTGCAAGAACGGCACCAAGGGTAACGAAAAGAAGGTTGATAGGGATCATCATAAGGATAGATGTCATAACATTCTTCTGTGCCTCCTTAATGTTCTTGCAACTCAAACTCTTCTGCATCATTGCCTGGTCAAGTCCGGTCATTGCTATCGGGATAAGGATACCGCTCAAGAACCTCTTCATCCAGTTTGTAGGGGATGCTGTGTCGGTATTGAACATATCAGAGAAGTGGCTCTCGTGCACATTTTTGAGCATCTCGCCAAAACCCCAGTCCAACTGGTTGCAGATTACACCTACAGAAACCACAATTGCCACAATCATAAATGTTGTCTGGATGGTATCTGTATAGATGATTGTCTTTACACCACCCTTCATTGTATAAAGGATTGCAAGACCCACAAAAATGATTGCCGCAACAACAAATGGAACTCCAAGAGGCTGGAGCACAAAGTTATAAAGCACAAAAATCACAAGGAATGTCCTTACGGTAGCACCCAAAAGCCTTGAAATTATGAAGAATGAGGCTCCAGTCTTGTAACTGAATGTACCAAAACGCTGCTCCAGATAGGTATAAATGGAGGTAAGGTTAAGTTTGAAATACAATGGGAGGAGAATTCCTGCAATGATGGCGTATCCGAAGAACATACCGAACACCATTGGCATATAGTAGAAATTCTCGTTGATTACGTTTCCAGGCAATGACATGAAAGAGACTCCACTCATTGAAGAGCCAATCATACCAAATGCAACAAGAAACCAGTTTGAACTTTTGTTACCTGTGTAGTAACTCTTGCTGTCGGCATTGCGGCTGGTATACCAGGCAATTGCAAAAAGGAGCAAAGTGTAGATTACAAAAGTTGTAAGAAGGATAGTTGCGTTCATAAAAAAGTTATTAAAGTTTGAACAGGTGTCTGTTCTGGATAGACTTGCCAAGAGTAAGTTCATCTGTATACTCAAGGTCATCTCCAAAACCCACACCTCGGGCAATGGTACTGATCTTAATGTTAAGGGCACTCAGTTTCTTGTACAGGAAAAATGATGTGGTTTCCCCCTCCATACTTGTGCTCAGGGCAAGGATAACCTCCTGAACATTTCCCTGCTCCACCCTCTCTATAAGTTTCCCGATAGGCAAATCAGCCGGTCCTATACCGTCCATTGGAGAGATAATACCGCCCAAAACGTGGTAAAGGCCGTTGTATTGCTCTGTATTTTCTATGCTCAGGACATCCCTTATGCTCTCAACCACACAGATTGTGGAGGTATCCCTGCGGGTATCTGCACAAACGGAACAGAGTTCATTGTCTGTAATCATATTGCAGTTGTTGCAATACCTCACCCCTTTGCGCAACGCTATGAAAGAGTTTCCGAACCTCTCAATATTCTCCACCGGCTGCTTCAACAGGTGAAGTGCAAGTCTGAGTGCACTCTTGCGCCCTATTCCGGGAAGTGAAGCAAACTCATCAACCGCCTTCTCAAGCAACTGCGAAGAATATCTCTGTTTAAACATTGGAATGTCCCTTATAAAGAAACATTCTTCACAACAATAAATGCATCGTTGTGAAGAATATTCCCATTTCAGTCAAATTATTTCTTGATGGTGTTATAGTAGTCAACAGCATTTCTTACAGAACCGTGCTCAAGCAAAAGTGATTTTGCATACTCGTAATCTGTAATGTCTGTCTCACCCATAATCATTCTTGTACCTCTGTCTACAAGTTTTGCATTTGAAAGCTGCATATCAACCATCTTGTTGCCTTTAACGTGACCCATCTTGATCATTGTTGAAGTTGAGATCATGTTAAGGATAAGTTTCTGTGCTGTACCTGACTTCATTCTGGTAGAACCTGTAACGAACTCAGGACCTACAACTGCAACAATTGGAATATCAACCTCTGCAGCAACTGCAGCACCTGGGTTACAAGTGATACAGCCTGTAAGGATACCACGTTTCTTTGCCTCTTTAACTGCACCTATAACGTAAGGGGTACTTCCGCTGGCTGCAATACCTACAACAACGTCGTTCTCACCTACGTTGTAAGGCTGCATGTCTCTCCAGCCTCCCTCCCAGTCGTCCTCGGCGTTCTCAACAGCTTTTCTGATTGCTGTATCGCCACCTGCAATAAGGCCGATGATGAGGTCGAATGGAGCACCGTATGTAGGAGGAATCTCAGATGCGTCAAGGATACCGAGACGTCCGCTGGTACCTGCTCCAAGATAGAACAGTCTGCCGCCTTTCTTCATCCTCTCAACAATACCGTCTACAAGTTTCTCAATTTCAGGAATACATTTCTCAACTGCCAATGGAACTGATTTGTCCTCTTTGTTCATGTTCATCAACAACTCTGCGGTTGTCATCTGATCAAGATTGGCATAATTTGATGATTGCTCTGTTACTTTAGTCATAGTTGTATGTTATATTAATTTGTTATCGGGAAGAAAATTAAATTGCATTGGTGTGGTACTCTACCAGGCCGTCAATAGGTGATTTGATGATCTTGCCTATTGTTGCGCCGTTCTGTGCAGCCACATCCTTGAGGATATCCTCATAGTAGTGTGCAATTGAACCTACAAGGTTTACAGGATAGTTCTTGTAATCGTAGTGTACAATGTTCCTCTTGAAGAACTCATCAAAGCTGGTTCTGATGAGGTTGTTGATATGAGGGTTGTCCCTGAACTCAGAGATGAACGGAGAGAAGGATGCAAGCCATTTGCTTGGAAGCGGCTCACGGTAAACCTTCTGTACAATCTTCATATAGTCAAGGTCATATCTCTTCACAAACTCCTCCTCAATCTCTTTTGGAAGAAGGCCTTTGATGAAATCTGCCATAAGTTTCTTTCCAAGAACTCCGCCGCTGGCCTCATCACCAAGGATGAATCCGCCTGCACGCACATTGTTCACAATCTCATTGCCGTCATAAAAACAGGTGTTTGCACCGGTACCCATAATGCAGGCAATACCTGCGCTGTGTCCGCAAAGTGCCCTTGCTGCTGCAAGAAGGTCTGAGGCAACAAAAGATTTGTTTCCAGGGAAAACTTTGTCAAATGCATCGCTGAGCACTTTGGCAAGTTCTGGGGCAAGGATGCCGGCACCATAGAAATAGATCTCTTTAACGTCTGTTCCAATTGCTGGAACAACTTTCTCCTCAAGTATTTTTGAAATGTCCTCTGAAGAAAGGAAAACAGGGTTGATACCCTCAGTATTCACTGACTTTACAGTACCATCCTCTGCAATGGCACGCCAGTCAACTTTTGTAGAACCGCAGTCGGCAATAAGTAGCATATTCTTAAGTGTATTTAGGTTATATTCACGCAAAAGTACAAAAAAATACAACAAAAATTACACTTTAAGCAAATAAACCTCTCAAGCCGTTAAACTTTGTGCAGTTCAGCCACATTTCACGCACAAAATGTGATTTCATTCCCGACAGACTTTGTGCAATTCAGGTCCATTTCCTGCACAAAACATCATTTCATCGCAGACTTTGTGCAATTTCACCTCACTTCCTGCACAAAGTGTGACACTTCCGGCAACTTTGTTCAATTCCGCCTCATTTTCTGCACAAAATACACTGCACTCAGTCACCAAGTACAGTTACACCCGGTCACCGGGTACATATGCCACAGAGGGCCGCTCCCTTTTCCCAGATCCATAGGGGCAGCAGATGCAATTGCCTGACGCACATACAATTTTGCACAATTTACAGCCCCAGCAATATCCTCCCCTTTGGCAAGGAAAGAGGCAATTGCAGAAGACAAAGTGCATCCTGTACCGTGGAGGTTGGAACTTTTCACACGCTGCAGAGTGAACTCATATATATCCCCGCCGGCACAAAGGATATCGCACATTGCATCACTGGAGAGGTGACCACCTTTAACAAGAACCGAACAGCCATATTTTCTATGCAGCTGCAACGCCGCTTTACGCATATCATCCAAAGAAGAGATGGAAAAGCCTGCAAGTTTGGATGCCTCCATTATATTAGGGGTAATGAGAGTGCTGCGCGTAAAGAGTTCCTCCTCCATTATCTTTATGGTTTCCTCCTTTATGAGCATTGCACCGCTGGTGGAGATCATCACAGGATCACATACAACATATTTTGGGGAATACTTCTCCAGGGCAGAGGCAATGGCCCGCACTATGCCTGTATCATACACCATACCTATCTTTACTGCAGATACATCCAAATCATCAAAAACTGCAGAAATCTGCTTCCCCACAAGCTCCGGAGGAAGCCCGAGAATATCTGTAACCCCACACGTATTCTGCGCAGTGATGGCAGTGATGGCAGATGCAGCATAACAGCCGTTGGCAGAAATGGCCTTAATATCTGCCTGTATTCCGGCACCGCCCGAACTGTCGGAACCGGCTATTGTAAGGACCACCGGAGGAGTAACCAGTTTTCCCCATACGCTCCCGAGCATTGCAGCCCCTCCGAATCCTATTTCATCCAGCCAGGAGAGGCGCTCAGGGGTAACACCCCCCAAAGCATATACTTTGGAATCAATGATACCTTTCTCCGCAGCTTCCCTCAGACTGGCACCTGAAAAGGCAGAGGCATATCCTTTTTTTGATATGCTGTTGAAGATTGGACTCAAGAAGAGATAATTACAGGAATCCTTATGTTGCTCTACCTCTTCAAAGGTGTGGCAGGAACGGCTTATACTACCCGAAAAACCGTCGGGAACAGTACGGCACCGGCTGTTCAAATGTATCCCATAAAGTCCATATCTTGCAGCAAGGTTAAAATGGCTGTGAATCACAATGCTGGCCCGGCATTCTGCTGGCAGTTCTTCCAGAATTGAAATCATTTCCTCTTCAGATGCCCCAGGCTTGCGCAAATGTACAAGATCATATCCCCCATTCAGGGCTGCCTCTATAGCTCCGGCTTCCCCCGGAAAAAAATCCTCCAATGTAATTGCTATAACTCTCATAAGTTTAAAATGTAACTGTGCATTGTCATCAAATCAATTGTCCAAAGTTTATTGTAAAGGACCTCACCATATCCGCACAAAACCTTAATTGCTTCGTGCGCCATTACTCCCCCAACAACCGCAGGGGTCATCCCAATTGTTGCGGGAGATACATCATCACTTGGGGATGGAAACAGGTCCCTGTACCTTAAAGATGATCCCGTACCGCCAAAAACCGAAACCTGCCCTTCAAACCCCTGTATTGCCCCATATACATATATTTTTCCCGACAAACTGCACACTTCATCCAGAGTGTACCGTGTCTGGAAATTGTCTGAACAATCAACAATTATATCATATCCTGCAACCGCATCAATGGCATTTGAGGAATCAAGCCTGTACAGATGGGGCACCACTTGAATGTTTGAATTGAGTGACAGAAGTTTTGATGCTGCAACAGATGCCTTGTAAAGCCCTTTGTCGGCTTCGGTATAAAGTATCTGCCTCTGCAGGTTGCTTTCAGAGACAATATCATCATCGGCAATACCTATATGTCCCACACCGGCGGCAGCCAGGTAAAGGGCAACGGGAGAACCCAGCCCCCCGGCCCCTACAACGAGCACTCTGCCTGCAGCAATTTTCTTCTGCCCCTCCTCTCCTATTTCCTTAAGGAGTATCTGTCGGGAATAGCGTTCCATATCAGATTCTTGTTTTGTCAAATGATGAATCCCAATCTTTCCATACAGGCTCCCTGCCAAGTTCCCTGAGTCTGCTGAACACCTCAGACGGAGTACGCTCATCACTTACGTGGAACTGCTCAAGGGATTGTGGGTAAGTGTAATACCCGCCCGGATCGGTCTTGCTTCCTGCACTCATTGTGGTAACCCCCAATGTGGCCATATTGTCCCTGAATGCAGGCAATTCCCTTGTTGAATAGGAAATGTCAACAGTATGGTCAAATATGCGCATTGCAAAAGTGAGCTGGGCCAGTTCCTTATCCGACATTATTACATTTGGCTGGAATCCGCCGTTTTCCGCCGGACGCATCCTTGGAAAATTCACGCTGTATCTGGTTCTCCAGTATGTACGCTGCAGGTAACGGAGATGGTGAGCCATCATAGTTACATCAGTACGCCAATCCTCAAGCCCAATAAGCACACCAAGGCCAATGGAATGGACACCTGCCTGTCCCATTCGGTCGAAACCGTTGAGCCTCCAGTTGAAGTCTGCCTTCCTGCCGCTTGGATGATATACGTTATATCTCTCTTTGTTGTATGTTTCCTGAAAACATATTACCCCGTTCAGGCCGTGACGGGCAAGTTCACTGTAATCTTCAGCAGAGAGGGGCATCACCTCTATCTTAAGGTCATCAAAGTATTTTTTTGCAATGTCAAGTGCCTGTGAAAGATACTTTACACCGGCTTTTGCAGGGTTCTCGCCTGTAACAAGCAGAAGGCTCTCAAACGGCCCGCTCTCCTTTATTGCACGGAACTCATCTTCCATCTGGCTGAAAGTGAGGATTGTCCTGGGCATAGGATTGGATGCGTGGAAACCGCAGTACACACAACCATTGGCACAGGAATTTGTAAGATAAAGAGGTATGAACAACGATATGGTTTTTCCAAACCTCTCTTCTGTATAATGGCGGCTCAATGCTGCCATCTGTTCAAGGTATGGCTCAGCAGCAGGTGAAATGAGTGCCATAAAATCATCCACATCGCACCTCTCCTTTGCCAGAGCCCTCCTTACATCATTGTCTGTTTTGGAAAAGATCTTCTTTGTTGTATCCTCCCACGAAATATTGCTCAAATAATCCGAAAAAAACATTGCACAACATTTAATTGTTCAAAAAACCGGTAAGAGGGGATGAAGCCTGGGCTGTAAGGTTTGCTCCTGTACTTCCCAATCCTGCTTCGTAGGCCTTGCGGCCGGCAATTACAGCCTCTTTAAATGCAATTGCCATTTCTACAGGATTCCCCGCAACAGCAATTGCAGTATTCACAAGACAGGCAGCTGCACCCATCTCCATTGCCTGTGCCGCGTGGCTTGGTGCACCTATGCCGGCATCCACCACAACAGGGACATTTGCCTGCTCTATGATAATCTGAAGAAAATCTTTTGTAAGGAGACCTTTATTTGTCCCGATAGGTGATCCCAGGGGCATTACAGTTGCAGCACCAGCCTCTTCCAGATGTTTGCACAAAGTAGGGTCTGCCTGACAATATGGAAGCACCACAAACCCCATTTTAACAAGTTTTTCAGTAGCCTTAAGGGTCTCTACAGAATCCGGAAGCAGATAACGGGGATCCGGATGTATCTCAAGTTTAAGCCAGTTTGTTCCAAAAGCCTCCCTGGCCATCTGGGCTGCAAATACAGCCTCCTCTGCATCACGTACACCGGATGTATTCGGCAACAACTGAATGTCAGGAGCCGCAATATGGGACAACAGTTCATCATTGCTGTCACCCAGTTCCACACGTTTCATTGCCAGGGTAACCATTTCAGTACCCGAAGCCTCAATGGCTTCTTTCATCAATCCATAAGAAGAAAACTTGCCTGTTCCCATAAACAGCCGGGAATTGAATTCTTTCCCTGCTATAACCAATTTATCCATTATATCTGTGTTTTAAAGTTTCAATAAGTTCTACAATTTTGTGCATCTCTTCAACAGGGTCATCGGCCCTCAATACCGAACCGCTCAATGCTATTCCATTCACCCCTGTTGCCATAATTTCGGGGATGTCATCCACTGTTATTCCTCCAATGGAGACAATGGGGATATCAATTCCCTTTTCTTGCATTGCTGCCACTATACGCCTGTATCCTTCAATTCCCAGTACCGGACTGAGTTTCTCTTTAGTGGTGGTAAACCTGAAAGGACCACAGCCTATATAATCTGCACCTGCAGCATAAAGAGCCGTTACATCCTCTACAGTATTTGCCGTTCCACCTATTATAAAGCCGGTTCCAAGGAGTTCTCTTGCCTGTTGTACCGGCATATCATTCTTGCCCAGATGTACACCGTCTGCCCCAAGTTCTTTTGCAAGATGTACATTGTCATCTATAATGAACACTGCTCCCGCAGCACGGCAGAGTGCCATAGCTTCTACTGCGGTCTTGCGCATTGTCTGATCATCAGCATTCTTCATTCTCAACTGCACCCAGCGGCATCCCCCTTCAAGGGCAATCTTTACTGAATCCAGATATGAGTATCTTTCTGTAAAATGTGTAATGAACTGCACCATCTTGTCATCCTCCGCATACAGCTTTTACAATGATTATATCTGCCCCCTCTTCCAGTCTGGTGCTGTTCCATTTTTCCCGGGGAACCATTTGTCGGGACAATGCCACTGCTATCCCTTTCTCCGGCATTCCCAGTTCTGTTACAAGTTCCGGGATTGTTGTTGCAGAAACTTCTGTTTCCTTGTTGTTTACAATAATTTTCATATGCATGGTAATTTTAAAGCAAGGGGGCAGGCAAAAAAAATGCATACCATATACGGGGTATGCATCTAAAAAAATATCCACAATTCCTACGGCAGTACTAACTGCATCAGGTTCGAGGGTATAATCTCAGCCACTTAAGGCACCCCTATGTTTTATTAAAAATATATGTCAAAATATTTCCGGACTGCCGGAGGATTACCCTCAGCTGTCAAGAAGTTTCCCTTTGTGCTTCCAGTGGATGTATCCATAAACCGAAGCCGCCGCATTTACAGTATAAAGTGCGGCTGTAGGATAAAGCTGTAGTCTGAGAGTCATTATTACGGTTATTATGTTTACCCCCAGCCAGACGAGCCACTGCTCTCTGTATGATTTTGAAAGCCAGAATGTTGCTATCGCACTGAGTACAGTTATGCTGCTGTCTGCAAACGGCATTGGGTCTTCTGTAAGACGGCTGAGCACCAGTACCATAAATGCAGTTGCTGCCGCATAAATTGCCAGACTGGCTGCCAGCACTTTAAACGGAAGTATCCGGTAATATATCCCGCTATCCTTCCCTTCCAGTTTTTCTTTCCCCTCCAGTTTTCCTTTCCCTTCAATCTTGTCCTTACCCCACAGGATGAACCCATAAATGCTCACCAAAACATAATAAATCTGGAACGCCATTGAGGCATACACCCCCTGCTGCATATATATTATTGCATACACCACCGCCATTACGAACCCCACGGCCCACATTCCGTTCTTCTGCTTAATTTCCAGATACAGATATACCAATCCAAAAGTAACTCCGAAAATCTCTAAAAACATAATAATCAAATCTTTACTTGGAAGTCGGTCCCCGACTTTCTATCTGTTTTATATTTACCTAAATCTCAATTAGTTAGTACAATTCAACCCCATCTATAGGTATCTGTAGGGCCGATTGGAAGTCGAGGACCGGGTTCCTGGAAACCCGGGGACCGACTTCCATCAAAAATATTTAAAATCTCAACGCCATTTTTATCATAAAGTTGGCAGGGGCCTGGGCAAAGACGCCCTGTTCTACGTATGGGGCAGAGCCGTCGGCGAACCAGGCCTGGTAAATCCAGCCGTATGACCAGTATTTGTTGTTGAAGAGGTTGTCAACTGTTGCCGCTATTGTGAGGGAAGGGGTGTTCCCTGCTGCCATTCCACCTCCTCTGCCGGCATTTCCTCTCCTTAAACGGAACTCTTTGGAGATGTTCAGTGAAGAGACAAAATATGCCGGAACTTTGGAAACCTCCGAGTTGAAATTGTCCATATACTGCCTTCCTACATATTTGCCGCTCAATGAGCACTCAAAGCCGGCCCCTGGGGTAAGGGTTGCCATAGCCATCCCAATCACCTCAGGCGAGAGGATAAGATCTGTTTTTTCAAAGAACCTCTCTGTCTGGGCAACAGGATTCCAGTCAACAGGGTTGTCGTAAGTATCCACATAAGCTGTGTAATCTACTGCCTTGTTGCGGGAAAGGGTGAGGTTGGCATCAAGTCGCAATGCCTTACACATCTGCCAGGCTGCTGCCAGTTCTATTCCCCGACGGTAACTGCAAGGAATATTCTCTTTTATTACATATCCCACCTCTGAGAGCCTGCCTGTTGCAACCAACTGGTTCTTGTATTCCATAAAATAAAGATTTGCAGAGAGGGTAAGTTTTTCCGAGCCGTAGCGGTACCCAAGTTCCACATCTGTAAGTTGTTCTGCTTTCAACTTCTCTGCAGAACCTGATTTGATGCTCTCTTTAATGTCACTGCGGCTGGGTTCCCTATGTGCAATTGCAACAGAAGCGTATATGCGGCTGTTCTCACCAGGTGCATAAGTGAGCCCGGCTTTAGGATTGAAAAAACTGTAGGTTTTCTGCCAATCCAGATTGGCAAAATCCTTGTCCATACCCTCCAGTTTGTAGTCAACTCCCCTGTACTGCAAATCTGCATATGCTGTAAATGCCCCGGCAAACTCCACTTCCGCACGGGCGTAAGCGCTGTAATCCTGTTTTGTGCCGTTGTTGCGATACCACCTGTAGTTCTCCGCCAAAGGCAAATGTTTACACCAGAGCACATCCCCAAAATGGTTTCCGTCATAATGGGCGTAAGAGATTCCGGCACTGGCATTAACATACCCTTTATTGTAATACAGTGATGTGTTTGCTGCCCAATAACTGTTGTCCATAGCCTGCTGCACTATAAAATCACTCTTCTTATAGGTAACCTCAGGGGTCTCAACCGGCTCCAAGCCATATTTGGAGAATTTGGCATCGGCCTTGTAATTTTCATAATAACCATCTCCCTTCGTAAAGTTCAGGGTTGTGTTCCAGGCCATAGAGTTGGAAATTTGTCGGGAATAAGCAGCCTGAACATAATGCTGCTGGTAATTGTCCGTTTCATTGTCGTAGTAATGGACATTCCCCATCTCATCATAATACTCTCCGGCAATGTTGTAGCGGCGGTCCTTTTCATACATCTCCAAAGAAACGCCCTCCCAGGTTATACCGGTAGTCTGGTCGCCAAATATATAACTGAGTTTCAACTGGTTGTTGTCATTTTTCCACCCGGCTGTCGCATACAGGGAATTGAGGTCTGCCTTGGCATTCCTAATATAGCCGTCGGTTTGGCCGTGTGAATAGATGAGGTCAAATGAGAACCCCTTTGGAGAGGTACCCGTACCTGCAGCCACAGTGCTCATATAAGTCTGGTACGAGCCCACAGTAAATTCTGCCGCCCCATATGCCCTGCTTCCCGACGGAGTTGTCTCAAGGTTCAGACTTGCCCCAAACGCCCCGGAACCATTTGCCGATGTCCCCACACCCCTCTGCAACTGCGCCGATTTAAGGAAAGAATGTATTGATGGGAGATTCACCCAGAACACCTGCTGGCTCTCCGAGTCATTCATACCTATACCATTGATTGTTACATTAGTACGGGAATCATCTGTACCCCTCACAGACATTTTTGTATACCCCAGGCCCAGACCGCCCTCAGTAGTTGCCACAACCGACGGCTGCAAGGCCAACATCATTGGAAGGGAATGGCCGGATGACTCCCGCTGCAGTTGCTTCCTTGTAATTTGGGTGTAAGTTACCGGAGTATTCATATTCGCACGATTGCTGCTCACAACAATACTGTCCAAACGCTCCTCCTTCTGAAAAGTAACGGTGTCCTGCTGATTCACACCCAATGCCCCTTCTGTGCACCAGATTGAACTCTCCGGGTGTGAATTACCGGTTAATGGGAAAAATAAAATCCCGCAAAAAAGCATTAGTTTTCTCATTGAAAAAATGTTTTTTATGCAGGAGGGTGTCTAAAAAAAGACTCTATAAACCGAGGATGTGGGACGTCTCCCACGCTTTCCCTACGGCGGTACTAACCGCATCAGGTTTAAAGGGTATAATCTCAGCCGAATGGCACCCCCAAGCAAAATGTTAAAGTTTTGTTTGTTATGTTTTTTTGCGCACTGCATCACTGCCTTGCACAAATGCAAAGGTAAAAGCATTTTCCAAAACACAAAACTTTTTTTTCAAATTCCTTCCAGTGGTGCATTTCATCAACATTCCGTTCGGGATTCGTCACAATTTCCCGAACAAAGTATCTTTTCCGCAGAAATCCGTTCGGGAAATGGGGTGATTCTTAGAACGGAGGATCTTTGTTGTGGGATAATTGAGTTTTTTTTACCTTTGTGCCCCGGCGGGCTGTCCTATCGCTCAAGAAATTGGGAGGAAAGTCCGGGCAGGAAAGGGCAGTGCACTGTGGAAAGCACAGATAGGCGAAGAGTTTATGCAAGGGTAACAGAAAACTACCGCCGCAGGAGCCTGATCTACTGGATCAGGCGGGCACAATCCAGATGGCCAGTGCTGTATTCTGGCAACAGAAAACAGCCGGTCAGATGGAGCACACTGCGGTAAGGGTGAAAATGTGGGGTAAGAGCCCACGGATTATGATGGCGACATTATAGTGGTATCCTACTGCATCCTGCAAGGCCATGTATACCGGCAATCAAGGGTTGCCCGTCCGTTGCCGGGGGGTAGGCTGCGTCAGATAAATGATAGGAGCTTCTTAGGGTATCCCTCCCGGGATGCCAGTCTGAGGTACAGGACCCGGCTTATAGGCCCGCCCATAAATTAACATCCCTGGCAAACAACTGCCAGGGATGTATTTTATATATTACTTCTCAACCAGTTTAACCTTATACATTTTTGGCCAATACTTGCCGGTAAGATAAATCTCTCCGCTAGCCGGATTGTGGGCAATGCCGTTAAGGACATCAGTGGTTGGCTTGCGGAGTGAACTTGGAAGGAGACCTTTGCAGTCTATCTTCCCTTTAACATTTCCGGTGGCCGGATCAATTATTACAATAAAGTCTTCCACATATACGTTGGCCCAGATATCTCCGTTAATATACTCCAGTTCATTAAGGAAAGTAAGGGGCTTACCGTTCATCTTAATCTCTTTTGAAGACCTTACCGCAAAAGTCTGCGGATCAAGGAAGTAAATCTTTGAGGTGCCGTCGGAGAGGATAAGGTCCTTGCCGTTTGAGGTGAGGCCCCACCCTTCACGCGGGTTGTAGAGTTCTCCCAAGTACTTGAATGAATTGATGTCGTATACAAAACATTTGTGCTCCCTCCAGGTGAGGATATACAACAGGCCGTCCTGCACACACGACCCCTCCACAAAATAGCGGCCGTCAAAATTCAGGCGGCGCAAATCCTTGCCGCTCTGCACGTCCACCTTCCTGAAATACGAAGAGCCATACTGCCCGCAACTCTCATAAAGTTCCCCGTTATGGAAAAACAGTCCCTGGGTATAGGCAGCCCTATCGTGAGGAAGTGTTTCCACAACCTGCAACTTATACTCTTTAACCTTCTGGCCACTGCAGGCAATCGGCAAAATGACCAGACAAAACAATATGAATTTTCTAAAAAATCTCATAACAACAATTTTAGAGCCCACAAAAATAATCATATAAAATTGTCCAGCAAAAAACAAGCCGGAGAACACAAAAAACGGCGCATTGCTGCGCCGTTAGAATACCAGATGAGAGGGATTATTTGCAAACCATAATGTCCAGAATCATCCTGTCGGTGGTCTGCATACCCTCGGCACCTATACGTCCAAGGTTGCAGATGGTCTTCTCTATGCAGTCTTCAATGATACCGTCGTTTGAAGAGATACAGATATTATCCATTGCAAGAACCGCAGCCTGAACAGAAGAAGAGACACCGGATGCCACTTTAAGGGCACATCCTACTTTGGCGCCGTCGCAAACCATTCCGGTAATGTTTCCAACCATATTCTTTATGGCTGAACAAACCTGCTCATATCCGCCGCCGTGCAGGTAAACGATACCGCAAGATGAGCCTGTAGATGCAATCACACAACCGCACAAAGCAGAAAGTTTGCCCAGATACCCCTTAATGTGAATAGCCACCAGATGACTCAACACAAGAGCACGTGCCAACTGCTCCTCTCCAACTCCCATTTTCTCGGCCACCGCAATAACCGGCATTGTAACAGTAATTCCCTGGTTGCCACTGCCGGAGTTGCTCATTGCAGGAAGAGTACATCCGGCCATTCGGGCATCAGATGCTGCAGCAGTTGCAGCCATAGCATATGTCATTACAGATGAGCCGAAAACATCAGAATGCTCACGAGCAAGAATAGTCTTGCCCACACGCAAACCATAATCATCCTTAAGACCTTCCATAGCAAGAGCCTTGTTCAACTTCACAGAATCCAGAATGAACTTTATGTTCTCAAAAGATGCCTCCTGGGCAAATTCCAGAATCTCCTTCACCGACAATTTATAGTCGAGTGTAGTCTTCTCAGCAGCAGAAGAAGCAGCAGAACCCGAGGCAGCACTGGCCCCTGCAGCCGAAGTGCAGGCCGAACCGGCACAATTCATAGGCTCAATGTGCTGTGGAGCAAGAAT
Source organism: Bacteroidales bacterium (assembly GCA_017625535.1). Lineage (GTDB taxonomy): Bacteria > Bacteroidota > Bacteroidia > Bacteroidales > UBA932 > Egerieousia. Next base: position 41,792 of record JAGAKR010000013.1, read on the forward strand.
CTCCTCACCGTCGCGCACAACAGAAACAATAGAGTCGTGGTTGTTCTTTATCTCAGTGGCAGCAGAATGTTCCACACCTGCAGCATCGGAGCCGTAAGCCCAAGCCTTTATATAAAGTTTCATTGTGGTATCAGCAAGCACCACCTTTACCTTCTTGGCATCAACCATCTCCTTGGCAGCATCAATTGCAGCAGGAGAAAGGTCCTTCAAAACTTCAAGGCCATAGCAACTCTTTCCGCAGGTAACAGCCAAAGCAGAAGCAATGTGCAGTCCTATCATACCGGTACCGGGTATTCCCACTCCCATTCCGTTTTTTAGGATATTTGCACTCACTTCAACTGTAAGATGTGAAACCTCCACACCAATCTGGCGCAAAGCCTCACAAGAACGGGCTACAGCAAGTGAAACCGCAATGGGCTCAGTACAACCCAATGCAGGTTTAACCTCTTTCTGTATAAGTTCAATTATTTCAAGTTCTCTCTGTAAGGTCATAGTTAAGGTTATAGTGTAAAAACTCAGTTGCCCCTGCAGAGAGGGACAACTGAAAAATATTAATTGGCATTAAAGAAATTCAGAACCTCACCCATCAATTTCTCAATCTGGCAAGGGGTTGCAAGTGTCTCAACAGGGAAGCCCAAAGTTACAGTCTTGTATGCACCTTTATAGGCCACACCTGCAGAAATGTTGTTGTCTGAATACCTGAAGATTGTAAATGCATCATTGCTTGCAGGAACAAGTCCGTCGGGAGACTCAACAGCATAAATCTTCTCATTCAACTGGGTAGAGAAGTTGAATTTTCCGTTGAATCCGAATGGGTTTGGAACTGCTGCCAAAGCGCCCTCTTTGCTGGCATAGTCTGTCCTCCATTTGAATTTCAATACATTCTGGGCAAACTCCATACCCTCCTTGGTAACCTCAGGGGCATCAAACAGGTCAGTAGCAATGTTGGCACCTGAAACAAGGATATTTCCGCCGGCAGCACAGTAATCTGCAATTGCCTTCTGCAAAGCAACAGGGAACACCTCATACTTCAAGCCAAAAACACCACGGCCAATTTTAGTCTTGCCCTGCTTACCCATAATCACATCCACAACCTTATAGTTGTTCATATTCACCTTTCCGGCCTCAACTGCACCTGCAGAAGCAGAAACAAAACTGTAACCGTTCTTCATAAGTGCAACACCGTGAACATATGGATAATCAAATGTATTTCCGGCAAAAACCTTATCCTCCATATCTGCATAAGAAGCACCAAAACCAGGGGCGTCATCATCCATCCAAGGAATCTCGCGGCGGAACTCGTGCTGGTCGCCTATATAAGACCAGTCTGCCTTGTAAGGAACTCCGTGGTCATAAACATTATTGAAACCAGCAAAAGTTGAATCATCTTTAGGGAACACTGCAGGTCCGCTAACCCTCTCAAAACCGTTCACAACAAGTGCAAGTTTGCCTGCTGCAGCAGAAGAAACACCTGCAGAAAGTTCCTCTGAAGGGAATGAAGCACCACCCTCATTTATTGCAACAACCTTGTAACTGTAAACACAGTCTGGGGCAATAGGGAGAACGGCAACTGTATCCTTAACCACAACGCCGTTGTCAAAACCGGCACCATTTATCTTGGTATAGACAACATAACCTGTTGGCTCTGCTGTAGGCTCCTGAGGATCAGAAACCGGGCTCCAACTCAACCTCACCTTATCAGTACCGTCCAACTCTGCAGCAAAATTCTTAACTGGAAGTGGCTGTACAACATAAGGCACATTGTTAACAAGGCTCAAATATTTGAGCATACCCTTGTAGATTGCACGGCTAACTGTAAAGCGGAATGAAGGGTCAAGACCGTACTTCATATCTGCAAAGTTCTGGTGCGAAAGAAGTTCAAGCAACATTGCAGGAACTTCCGGTGTACGTGACTCTGCATAAGAGCGGTCCCACAAACCTCTACGGCTCCAGTTAGGCTCGTAAGCCGCACGGATATCATTGGTAATCTCGGTCTGAACTATATCTGTATACTCCCTTGCAGTAAACCTGCTCTTTCCGTTGGCATATTTGTCAGAACCGTTTGAAAGTTTGGTATAGATTGCAAGCACACCCACAATAGAATCATCAGGGAAAGTGCCGGCATCTGTATGGAAGGCAAATGAAAGGTCTACAGGAATGTTGTAGCCAGGAGCAGAAGGGTTCATCTTGCTGCCTCCTACAAGAGCGTTAACCCAACGGCCACGGCTCATATAATCATCTGTATAATCATTCTTAAGTTCTGTATATGAGTAGATTGAATCTGCAAAACCGGCCCACTGCAACCAATATCTTGCACCCTCTGTAAAACGTGGATATCCGCTGGTAATGGCCTCCACATTATAGGCAGGAAGTTCTGTAGGTTTCCTTGCAATGTTACCCATTCCACCGCCAAATTTAACAGCATCAGCAGTAACAACAACACCCTGTTTTCCCGACAGATTGCTCAAATATACCCCCTGCTCGGCAGAATTCTCAGAGAATGGGAAAGTGCCCAGGTAAATCCAGGTGCCACCGCCCATCTTCTGGTTAACCTTGAACTGGGTTTCACCGCCATTGTATTTTACAGTATAAAGTGCATCAGGGGCACTGTTTGGCAAAGTCTTGTATGAAACATAAACAGCATATTCACCACTCTGCGGAACCTGAGGAACCCATTTTGCAACACTCTCTGCAGCCTGTTTCTTACCCTTTACAACAGCATCAACAGCCCTGTAAGTACCCATAACAAAAGGATTCTCGCCGTGCTCATAGGCAGCCTTTGCATTTGCAAAACCATCCTTGCCGCTTCTCCAGGCATTGGCACCCGGCTGCTCTGCATAACCGCCAAAGAGTTTGTCGTTATCTACAATAACCTCATTTACATTATAATCCCTCTCGCGTGGAAGAAGCACATTTGCACCTGCATTCTCAAGCATAGGAACAAGGAAAGGCACTACATAGCTCTGGGTATAAAGGTCCTCCACAGTGTTGAGGATCCTTGCCCTCTGCCACTGCCATCTCTGGGTAGGCTGGTTGTAATACCAACCGTGGCTCTGCCATACGGCAAGATGTCTTCCCTCCAGACCGTAAGGAATGTCAAAAGGTTTTGAAACATTCTCAACCAATACAGGCTCCTGCACCTTTGCCTTCTTCACTTTCTTAGGCTTTGCTGGGGTAGTGTAGGCCTCTGAATAGAACTTGGAAGCCAACTCCTGCAGTGTGGATCCATTTGCATACAAGGTTACATCCATACCCTTGTATTCGTCGGGAAGATTATCCTTGGCAATCCTGTACAAATCCTTTACAGTGTTGTCCCTGAAAGAATAGTCACTTGTGAGTTTTGAAAAATGGATATCAATGCTCTTGCCATTAACAATTGCAGAATCCACCTTAACCTTTACAACAATTGATGCCACAGGCTTAAGATAATCTGCGGCGGCCTGTGAAAGTGCGGCAAATTTCTCCGCATCCTTTACAACGGTCTGCGCTCCCGCCAAGTTGCACAAAAGCAGCAAAGCGGCAGCCATTGGGAATAATTTTTTCAGAATCATTTATTTTAATGTTAATTTTGCAGACAAAGATAATACAAAAACCTTTTAATATGGAAAAACTTACACTAGCAAACCTCCCTACCAAAATTGAGAAACTTGAAAGGCTCTCTGCTGAATTTGGCGCAAACATATGGTTGAAAAGGGACGACCACACCGGATCTGAGATTTCCGGAAACAAAGTAAGAAAACTGGAATTTTGTGCAAAGGATGCACTGGAGAAGGGTTGTGACCTGCTCATAACCTGTGGTGGAATCCAGAGCAACCACTGCCGTGCAACAGTTGCAGTAGCAACAAAATTGGGAATGAAATCTGCTGTTCTTCTCAGAATTTCCGAGCAGCCACCTGTAAAAGGAAACTACTTCCTTGACAAACTTATGGGTGCAGATGTAAAATTCTGTACAAGACCTGAGTACAGCAACAGCCGAGGAGAGATTATGGAGGCTATGGCAGAGGAGTACCGCAAACAAGGCTACAAACCATACGTAATTCCAGAGGGAGCATCAAACGAAATAGGAACCCTTGGCTACTACAACTGTATGAACGAGATAGTGGCACAGGAGAAAGAGATGGGTGTAAAATTTGACACCGTAGTTGTTGCTACCGGTTCCGGCGGAACTGCTGCAGGCCTCCACCTTGCAAACCAGTTGCACGGATATGGCAAACGAGTTATAAGCATGGCAGTATGCGATGATGTAGAGTACTTTACAAACATCATAGACAACATCTCAAACGGTGCATTGGCATACCTTCCAGAATTTAAAGACGCAAAACTGGACCGCAGCCAGATTGAGGTTATAGACAAATATGTTGGCCTTGGCTACGCAATAAGCAGACCTGAGGAGTTGGAGTTCATCAAACACGTTGCCCGCACAGAGGCAGTTATCCTGGATCCTGTATACACCGGCAAGGCAATGTACGGTCTGTACAACGAACTCAAACCGGGCGGAGCAATCCCTCAAGGCTCAAACATCCTCTTCATCCACACTGGAGGAATGTTCGGCCTCTTCCCTGTAAGCGAACAATTTGAGTGGTAACCCCATAAGGGCCCACCCCTGAAAAACAATACTCCGTCCGGGAAATGATATGTTTTCCCGAACGGAGTATCTTTTTTGCGTCAGTTGGTTCGGGAAAATGGGTGGTTTCCCGAACGGAAACATTTATGATTCCTATAGAGCCTCAATCTGCTCAACCGGAAGACCAGTATATCTGGAAATGAGAGCCACATCCATCCCTTCTGCCTTCATAGATTTGGCAATAGAAACTTTAGCCTCGAATTCACCTTCTGCTTTTCCTTCTGCTTTACCTTCTTCCCTCACCTTAACCGTAGCATACTCAATACAACTCATTGTATCCAGATAGTTCTTAAGTTCACTCTCATAACGCATCTGGTCCTTCTCTGAAAGAGAACCTATATCTGCTGTATCCAGAACTCTATAGAACACTTCCTTTGTCTTTTGTGGCAGTGTTGTGTTGGCTATCTCCTGCTTCAATTCATCTATTGTTTTCATACCGGCCTGCATTTCTTTTAGCAAATATAACAATAATTCATAGTTTGCTTTGCACTCCCCAAGACTTTCTGCCTTTAGACA
>JAGAKR010000014.1 GCA_017625535.1 Bacteroidales bacterium
ATTAAATGGTCGATTAAAATCAATACAAAAACACACAATTCCAGACCCTGGGAAATTGTCAATCTCTGTCACAAAGCCAGTTCATTGAAAAGCACAAAAAAAAGACAGCCCAAAAGGCTGTCCCTTACAAATTGAAAGCAAAACACTACAAACCGCTCAAATCCAAACTGAATTTAAGGTTCATCATCTCCTCCTTATGGATGAACATCATCATATAAACAGGAGCATATGTAACTGAATTCAGCACAGAAAGATTACTATTGCAAAGAACAACAGCCTCTGGAATCTCAAATTCAGGATGTGCCATAATATTACTCAATGCACGGTGTCTTGCATAGTCCTTACCGGATTTCACCTCCACAGGAAAAATATTGCCATTTCTCTCCACAACCAAATCAACCTCCCCAAACTTTTTGCTGTTATAGTAATACTGCTCATCAAATCCATGTGCATGAAATTCCTGTGCTACTGCGTTCTCATATATGGCACCGTTGTTAATGGTATCATTCCCCGTCAGAATTTTCAATTGTATCCCGTTTGAATACTGACATGCCAACAACCCCACATCATTAGAGAAAAGTTTGAACAGATTCCTTGAACTTGCCAATTTAAGTGGGAGTTTAGGCTCATCTATATTGAATACAGGGATTGCAACACCTGCATCCTTAAGCCAAAGGAATTCATCTTCATACATTTCAGCCCTGGCTTTTTCATTTATACTTTTTATGAAGAACCTCTTGCTCTTTGAATTAAGCTCCGATGGAATCAGATCAAAAATCTCTTTTATCCTAAGTTGTCTCTTTTCGTCATACTGGGAAATATCTTTCTTGTAAAGTCTTATAATCTCTCTCTGGCTTTCCATCACATCCTGAAGATTATTGTTTGCCTTGTAAGAGTTTACAGCAGCAGGCATACCCCCTACAATAAGATATAACCTGTATACTTCCATCATCTTCTTATGGATAAAATCATCCACAGGCGTTTTGTTTTCCCAAGCCTCTTTCAGTTTCCCGACAATTTCCTCTTTAACCCCCATAGCCCACATAAACTCCTCCAAGTCCAAAGGAAACATATCTTTAATATCCATATAACCAACAGGAACAGACCTTAGATTATTCAGTTCCACGCCAAGTAATGAACCGCTCAATATATAGCGGTATCTGCCATCTTCAACAAGAAATTTTATAGAAGTAACAATCTCAGGACATTTCTGAACCTCATCAAAAAATATCAGAGTCTCCCCTTTTATAAGAGGTTTATCAGTAAATGCCGACAAACGCAATAATATTTCTGCACTACTGTATGCATTAGAGAATATCCCGATTGCATCCGGGGTCTCCACAAAGTTTATTTCTATAAAACTCTTGTAGTGCTCTTTTGCAAACTGTCTTATAGAATATGTCTTGCCAATCTGGCGTGCCCCAGTTAACAATAATGCACCATTATTTACTTCATAAAAGTGCTCAATAAATGATGAAACTTTTCTCTTTAACATAGCAGCTGCATTTTTCCAATGCAAAACTATCCTATTTTATGCATTTTTCCAACACGCATTACATTCTATTTTTGCATTTTTCCAAAAAATGGTTCAATTATAGTTGATGCTTCATATACCGGATACTGCAATTTCAAAACCTGTCCAGATCCAAAATTGATTGAATGTCCATCATCACACACCTATGGATAAACATTATCATACAAATTGGGACATTTATTACTGAATCAACAAGATACATAATATAAAAATGGCTCATTCCCATTAGAAAAACGAGTATAATCTGCGCTACAATATGCTGTAAACAAGATTTTTTTGCTAAAAATTATTTAAAAGTTAAGAAAATGTTTAGTATTGTTAGAAAACTTTATTAAATTTGCGTACTCACGTATTTTTACACAAGTATACATAAGGCGTATAATTAACGACCATTTAATCGACCATTTAATCGACCATTTAATAATACAAATAACAAACACACACTTAATTTTTAGTATTATGAAAAAACTATTATCACTAGTTTTGATTTGCGCAATGGGATTTGGAATGATCTCATGCGTAGAGAGCGAAGAGTCTCAATCGGTTAGAGACATTCGTGATGCAAAGGCTAAGCAGTTGAAAGCTCTGGCTGAACTATCAAGAGCTCAGGCTCAGGCTAGAATCATTGAGGCTGAGGCCGAGGCTGCTTATGATAAGGCGTATGCTGCTTATCAGCAGGCATTGGCTGATGAGAAACAGAATTCAATTGAGCAGTCAAAAGCAAAATTTGCTTATGAAATTGAGAAGATTAAAGCTGAGTACGAGGCTGCAATGCTTGAAGCTATGAAAGAAGCAAAAGGCTATGAGAAAGATATTCTTGAGATGGCAGATAACAAAATTAAGTCTCTATATGCTACTTACAATGATTATGTTACAAAATTGAATACTGCCAACAGTAATTTATTGAAAAACAAGGTTAATCTTGCTCAGGTTGAGGCTGAGATAATTGACATTACAGAAGCTGCAAATAAAGAGATTGAGGACAATACTGCTTTGGTAGAGGAACTTGAGGCTCAGTTGGCTATCCTTACTGACAATGCTTACACCCAGATGGATAAGGATTCTCTTACAAATGAGTACTTGAAAGCATTGGCAGCATTCAACGATGCTGATTACAAATATAAGTCTACTGAGGTAGTAGCGTACAAAAAAGCAAAAGAGGCTGCTGAGAAAGCATCAGACGATTATATAAATGATTATAATAACAAAGTAGCTGAGATGGATGCTCTTGAAGGTGGCATCGTAGCTTCTGTTAAAGGTGATAAGGTATGGACAGATGAAAAACCAAGAGTTGATTTTGATATTGTATATTTTGCATACGCATATGTAGACACTGATAACGATCCAACAACTCCAGATGAACAAATAATAGTAGATACTGATAGTCCTCTTTGGGATAGAGACTGGGATAATGTCGTAGAGCATAATGGACATTATGCAATCAAATATATAAATAATAGACGTATTGAGACTGATTATAAAGCTGTATTTGAGCACCTTGAGGTATTTATAAATGAGACACCGCTTTTGAAATTTAAAACCGCTTCTGCAGGTTTATACAAGACAGAAGTAGACAACTTGGATAAATATACAAAAGACTTGGAGACTGCAACTGCACAGGAGACTGCAGTGAAAGGTTTTGAGGCTGCATTCAAGAAAGCTGGTGAGGCTGCCAAAGCAATTAAGGACTATAACGATGCGCTTGACAATTATAACGAATTATCAGAGACTGTTGCTGTAAAAGAGGATCTTTTGAAACAGGCTATTACTGATACTACAGGCCTTCATACTGCTATCAAGACAAATACAAAAGCTGTCGCAGATGCAGATAAAGCTCTTAAGGATGCTAAAGATGCTCTTACCACAGCTGAAAAAGCATTGGCATCAGCAGCAGAGGCTGACAAAGCTACTAAACAGCAGGCTGTGAACGATGCAAAAGCTGTAGTTGCACAGAAAGAGAAAGCTTTATATGATGCACAAGTTGCTTTAGTTGGCGCAGAAAAGAATCTTGCAGATGCTGAGAAAGAGATTAAAGATGCAAAAGCAGATGTAGAGAAAGCAAAAGAGAATGAGGCAGCTCTATTGGCTGCTAATACAGCTGCTCAAGCTGCTGTAGAGACTTTGAAAGGATTGTTTGGTGAGAATGGTGAGTTCAGAGCATTTATGTTTGATGAGGATGGTCTTTGGACAGGTCCTGATGGCACAAGCAACTATAACTTCAGTAACGCTGGTGTAAATTTGTTGACTGACAAAAATGATGATGATAACCCTGATATGGTTATGGATGCAAACGGAAACAAAAATGGTTTGTATGAATCTGAAATGGTTACATATCCATTCTTTGGTTCAGTAGATAACGGTGGAAATATTGTTCCTTTTGAGGATTATGCAGCAGAATTTACAAAATTCAGTGCACATTACACAAAAGCTGTGGCAGTTGCTACTGATAATGTTTCAAAAGCAAACAAGACTATCGCTGAACTTAAAGACTGGGTTTCTGACTGGGATGCAAAAGAGGCTGAACTCAGAGCATGGGTTGAGGCTAAGAATGCTGAGATTGCAGAGGTAAGAGCTGCTTACGAAGAGTTTACAAAAGCAGAAGATGCTAATGAGGCAGCAAAGAAAAATGTAGATGCATTGCAAGCAGAGTACCAGGCTCTTTCTACACTTCTTACTTCAAACGGTAATGATGATCTAAAGAATAAGATAAGTGAGATTGAGGGTAAGATTACAACTGCTGAAACTGCAATTAAAGATGCTAAATTGGTATTGGCTAATTTGAAAACTGCAAAACCTAGTTGGAGTAATAACTATCAAACCATTGCCTACAAAGAGCAATTGGTAGAGCAATACAAAGCAGAGATTGCAAAATATGAGGAGGAGATTAAATTCTACACTCAGATGGTAGCAAATGCTAAGGCTGCTTTGGATGCAGAGTTGTCAGCACAGAACGCCGAGTAATTTAGTAGAATTCCAAACAAACTGTTAAAAACACAGACAAATGATTAAAAAACTGATAGTATTAACCTGTGCCGCAATGTTGGGAATCTCGGCTTTCGCTCAGGAGGGTAATGGCCCCAAGAAGGGTGACTGGACCTTGAGCGCAACCGTAGGGTACAACTCATATGTTGGTAACAACGCTCCAACCGTTACCACAAGTGAGATGTACGAGATTGCAGCATTGTCAACCGATTGGTTTGAAAACAAACTGATGGTGGGCGTAGAGGGCAGCTGGTTTTTCTCAGACAAGTGGTCATGGCGTCTGGGTGGTGGATTAGGTTTCACCAACAACCCTGGATATTCAGAGGTTACCGGCACATTTGACGAGAACGACAGCGAGCCGGCAGGCAATATCCCTACCTATAGGGCGGTAGCCGACGGCCAGACCTTCAAATACAACGTTTATACAGGCGTAGACAGACATATTCAGCACAAGAATCTGCAGAACCTGTACTTCCACGTTGGTGTACACGCAGGCTTCGCATACGGATTGAACCAGATTCTGTATGATGAGGAGAAATCAATGGGTAAATCAATAGGAGAGGCATTCAATTTAAGGGGTGCTGTGAACGCAGGCGTAAGTTACTATGTACTTCCAGGTATGTTCCTTGGAGTAGAGGTGAACGCCTTCCAGTACACTTATAATATGACTACCATCAAACCTCAGGCAGGTTTGGCTAACCTTAGCGCAGACAGCCACAACTTCGGTTTCTTGGCAGCACCTACCCTTAAGATTGGTTTCAAATTCTAATATTTGATAACTATACACAAGAAAAGGAGATCCAACCGGGTCTCCTTTTTTTATGAGTTTATCTGTCTGTAGGCCTCAGTTTTAAGTTCATTTTTGTGAGATATACCTCTCCACCACCTCAGCAAAGTGTTCTTTTTCCAGGGTGTGGATGCGGGAGGCAAGGCTGTCGGGAGTATCATCCGGCAATACGGGGCAGGTGGCCTGGTGGAGGTAGGTTCCGTTGTCGTAGTGGGCGTCAACGAGGTGGATTGTAATGCCGCTTACAGTTTCTCCGGCATCCAGGACTGCCTGGTGCACGTGCTTCCCGTACATCCCTTTGCCGCCGAATTTGGGGAGCAGGGCGGGGTGGATGTTTATGATGCGGCCAGGGTAGGCCTCCACTATTGCTGCAGGTATCTTAAGGAGATAGCCGGCCAGTATTATGTAGTCTGTTGAGTGTTCTGCAAGGAGTGAAAGGAGTTCAACAGGGGGCTCTGAAACCAGTTCCTGGCGTGGCAATACAACTGACGGTACGCCAAGGGCAGCAGCCCTTTGAAGTACGTATGCATCTGGCTTGTTGCAGATTACAAGTTTAACCCGGGCAGTTCCGCCTTTTGAAAAGTGTTCAATTATATTTTGAGCGTTGCTGCCGTTCCCGGAGGCGAATATTGCCAGATTCTTCATCAGTTTATGTGTTTATCTCTGCAAAATTAACCAAAATTTAATTTTTTTATTACCTTTGTACTTTGTAGTAGGTGAAAATAACTAAAATTATAAACTTATTTATTAACTAATTTTTTTTCAATCATGGCAGATATTACTTCTAAAGTTAAAGAGATCATCGTTGACAAATTGGGCGTTGATGCAGCTGAGGTTACTCCAGAGGCTAGCTTTACTAAAGATTTGGGTGCAGATTCTCTTGACACAGTAGAGCTTATTATGGAGTTTGAGAAAGCTTTCGAGATTACAATTCCAGATGAGGCTGCAGAGAAAATTGCAACAGTAGGCGACGCAATCTCATATATTGAGGCTAACCAGAAATAATTTGTCTTAAAAGAGGATCTATGGAATTGAGAAGAGTAGTCATTACAGGATTGGGCACCATTAACCCGTTGGGCAACAGTGTTGAGGAGTATTTTACCAATCTTAACAACGGTGTCAGCGGAGCGGGCCTGATTACAAGATTTGATGCATCGCTTTTTAAGACCAGATTCGCTTGTGAGGTAAAGAATTTCAATCCTACCGATTTTGGCATAGACCGTAAGGAGGCCAGAAAAATGGACCGTTTCTCGCAGTTTGCGGCTGTGGCGGCTGATCAGGCTGTTGCAGACAGCAAGATTGACCTTGAAACAGTCAACAAAAAACGTGTAGGAGTTATAGTAGGTTCGGGAATAGGTGGAATTGAGACACTTACCGAGGAAATTATGGGTTATAGCGAGGGCGGAAAAGTTCCTCGTTTTAACCCATTCCTTATTCCTAAGATGATTCCCGATATCGTTGCAGGCCAGATTTCCATCAAGTATGGTTTCATGGGTCCCAACTATGCGACAGTTTCAGCGTGTGCTTCTTCTGCCCACGCCATGTCCAATGCATTTGATATGATAAGGTTGAACAAGGCCGACATCATTGTAACAGGCGGTTCTGAGGCCGGCGTTACAATTCCAAGTGTGGGCGGTTTCAACTCGGCTCAGGCACTTTCAACCAACAATGATGAGTATGCTACAGCCAGCAGGCCGTTTGACAGGACCAGAGACGGTTTTGTTATTGGTGAGGGTTGCGGTATCCTTATTTTTGAGGAGTACAACCACGCGGTTGCAAGGGGTGCAAAGATTTATGCAGAGGTTCTTGGTACAGGTATGAGTGCGGATGCACACCACATTACAGCTCCGCATCCGGAGGGTGAAGGTGCAATTGAGGCAATGAGACTTGCTCTTGCTGAGGCAGGCGTAAAACCTGAGGATGTGGATTATATAAATGTTCACGGAACATCTACGCCTCTTGGCGACATTGCAGAACTTAAGGCTGTTAAGGAAGTGTTCGGCGAGCACGCCTACAAACTTAACATCAGTTCTACAAAGTCAATGACCGGACACCTTCTTGGCGGTGCAGGTGCAATTGAGACAATGGCTTGTATTGATGCCATCTGCAACGGCATAATTCCTCCTACAATCAACTTCAAGGAGGAGGATCCTAACATTGACTATAAACTTAACCTCACATTGAATAAGGCACAGAAGAGAGAGGTTAATGTGGCAATAAACAATACCTTCGGTTTTGGCGGCCACAACTCTTGCCTGGTCTTGGGAAAAGTAAGATAAGCCCTCACATAAGGGGACTTTGAAAAATCTATAGGCAGTTGCACGGTGTGCAACTGCTTTTTTTGTCGGGAAGATGGTTTGTCGGGAAGGGGATTGTCATTTCCACCTCTCCATATCCAGTTTTATGAATATGAACAGGAGTATTGTGAAACTCCACAATGAGGAGCCTCCGTAACTGAGCAGGGGCAGCGGGATGCCTATTACCGGCACAAGCCCCATTGTCATTCCAATGTTTATGAATACGTGCATAAAGAAGCAGCAGGCCACGCAATAGCCATAGATGCGGGTAAAGGTGTCTTTCTGCCTTTCACTTAGAATAATGAGCCTTATTATAAGTATAAGGTATACGGCAATTATGGCAACCGAGCCAATGAACCCCCACTCTTCACCCACTGTGCAGAAAATGAAGTCGGTGCTTTGTTCCGGTACAAAATCAAACTTTGTCTGGGTGCCGGCAAGGAACCCTTTCCCCGTAAGGCCGCCCGAGCCTATTGCAATCTTGGACTGGTGCACATTGTAGCCCGCTCCCATAAGGTCTTCTGTAATTCCCAGCAGGTTCTCAATCCTTGCTCTCTGGTGCGGCTGCAGAATCTCCTGAAAAATGAATTCCACAGAGAAAACCAGTGCGCAGGAGCACAGGAAACTCAAAAAGAGAGGTTTTATATGCCTTGCCTTCTTCCCGATAAATTTCACCAGGGCCCATACTGCAGGAACCATTGCAATCCCCAATGCCAGATACTCCATATCCACACTCTGCAGGAAGCCCATCCATTCAACCTCATAGATGCGGGGGAGGAACCCCAGCAGCACTGCCAGGGGCACAATGATGAGCAGATGCCTGGCAAGGGAGCCTGTAAAGAGCCCGTTTGCAACCCCGTGGAGCACCATGAGTATAATGATTGCGGCAAGGGGGGAAACGGCAAGTGTAACCACAAACAGCAGTATTGCAAGGAGTCCGAAGAGCAGGAACCAGCCGCTGAGCCCCTCTCTGTAGAGGAGGAATACAAAGCCGCAGTATACCAGTGCAGAACCGGTCTCTTTCTCCATTACTATGAGTGCCATAGGGATGAGTATTACAAGTGCCACCGAGATGGCATCCCTCAGGCGACCCAGCCTGAACCCGTATTTGCTCATTATATAGGCCAGGAAGAGCGACGTGCTTATCTTGGATATTTCCGCAGGCTGGAACTTGACCTTTCCGAACTCAAACCAGGAGTGGGAGCCGTTAACCTCCTTTCCCAGAAAGATTACGGCAAACAGGAGTACACACACAAACAGATATATTGGTGGTGAGAGTACACTGTACACCTTTGGATTTATTACAAAAATTACCCCGGCAGCCAGTATGAAAGCAGTTACAATCCAGATGAACTGCATTCCGTACCTCTGGCTGAGATCAAATATGGAACTGTGTTCTTCTGAGTATACAGAAGCGAATATGTTCACCCATCCTGCAAAAACCAGGAACAGGTAGCACAGCACCAGCGGAATGTCTATTTTTCCCAATCTGTAATTTCCCATATCATTATCTCCTCCTTACCGGTACATACTGCATAAGGTTTGCCTCAACCATCCTCTGTTCCAGGTCTTTTCTGGAAATCTCCCCGTTGAGGTATTTCTCTATCATAAGAGAGGCTATAGGGGCGGCCCAGGTGCCTCCGAAACCTGCGTTCTCTATATATGCGGCAATGGCAATCTTGGGGTTTTCCCTTGGGGCAAAGCAGATGAATACCGCATTGTCCTTGCCGTGCGGGTTCTGTGCTGTACCGGTCTTGCCGCAGATGTCAAGCCCCTCCACGTGTGCCAGACGCGCTGTACCTCCTGCTCCGGGTTCGGAGTTTACAGCCTGCCACATTCCCTGTATCACCTTGTGGAAGTGGGAGGTGTCCACCATTGTGTAGTTCCTCTCCTTGAACCTTGGGTGTATTGTGGTGTCTGGGGAATCCTTTACCAGATGCGGTATATAGTAATACCCCCTGTTTGCTATTGTGGCGGCAAGATTGGCCAGGTGCAGAGGGGTTGCACCTATCTCACCCTGCCCGATTGAGAGGGATATTATGGAGTGTGCCCTCCACCTGTTCTTGCCGTATATTTTGTCATAGGTTTTGGAGGTAGGGAGGGTTCCTCCAAGTTCCGCAGGGAAATCGCTTCCCAGTTTGCGCCCGAATCCGAAACTCATAACCATCTCCCTCCAGTTGTCAAAAGCCTCGGAAACCGATCCATATTTCCTGTTCTCAATGATTGCCCTGAACACATAACAGTAATATGCATTGCACGACATCATTATTGATTGGGTGAAATCCAGTGGGGAAGGGTGGGCGTGGCATCCCAGTTTGCGGTCTCCATAATAATAGCCAAGGTTGCAGTTGTATTTGGTCTGTGGGGTTATAACCCCTTCCTGCAGCCCTATGAGGCCGTTCACCAGTTTGAACACAGACCCCGGAGGGTATGCCGACATCACAGCCCTGTTGAACATTGGCTTGTAGGGGTCGTTCACTATCTCCTTGTAGTGCTTGCTTATGGATGCCAACTGGTCTATATCTATTCCCGGACTTGAAATGAGAGCCAGTATCTCACCTGTAGAGGGCTCAATTGCCACAACACTGCCAACCTTGTTCTGCATAAGGTGTTCGCCGTATTGCTGCAGGTGCCCGTCTATGGTAGAAATTATATCCTTGCCCGGAACGGCATTCTTGTCGTGGGCACCGTCCTCAAAACTGGACTGTATCCTGTTGTGTACGTCGCGCAGCAATATATTGTATCCCTTTTCCCCTTTAAGCACCCCTTCGTAGGATTTTTCAAGTCCTGATGCCCCTACATAATCTCCGCTGCGGTATCCGGGATTCTTTTTTATGAAATCTGCATCAACCTCTGTAACATATCCGAACAGGTTGGCACCGGCTGCAAAAGGGTAGTTGCGGGAGGTTCTGGAAATGGCGCTGAACCCCGGGAACTTGTAGGCCTTCTCCATAAAAATGCTGTACTGCACACTTGACACCTGTTTGAGGAATGTAAGTGCCTGATAACCTATCCTCCTGCGGTATTTGCGGTACTCCTTGAACTTCTGTCTCACCTCAAGGGTGTCCAGATTGAAGATTGAGCAGAAATCCAGGGTATCAAACTCCTTCACCTCTATGGGGGTTACCATAATGTCGTAGGTGTTCTTGTTACCCACAAGAATGTTCCCGTTGCGGTCCATAATCAGGCCTCGCACCGGGTAGCGTGTAACATACTTGTATGCGTTGTTTTCCGCTGTAATCTTGTATTGGTCGTTTAGGATCTGCAGGTTGAACAGCTGGAGCACAAGTATGAGGCCAACTGCAAGCACACCAATTATGAGTACATTCTTCTTTTCCATCCGGCTATGCTCCTCCTACCTTAAGTATTTCTCAAACAACGCACTGCTGCAGATGAGGGATATTACTGTGTTTACAACTATGCATACGGCAATTTTAAGCAGTGTATACCAGAATGTGAATGAAGCGGCGGAATCGAGCAGCACATATACTGTAAAGAATATGGTAAGCATAAGGGCATTGAGTGCCGCAAGTTTCTGGGGCTCCACACTCCTTGGCAGCAGCGGGAGATTGTCGGAACTCTCAATCACTCCTCTGGAGAGTACAAGTTTCAGTATGAACGGGCGGCAATATGCCATTGCAACCAGTGCTGCGGCATTCAGTCCCGGAACGCCATCGGCAAAGATGTCAACCATCATACCCAGTGCAAAGGCAATGAGCATATGGAGGCTCCTGTTCAGAAGCGGTGGAAGAAGTATAATGAACTGCGGGAAAATGGCAATATACAGCACCGGCCAGATATTCACATACTCGCTGAGCAATATCTGGCAGATGATGAGCAATACCCCAAGGGTTGCATATTTAAGAGGGACATTCTTCATATCATTGCACTTCCCTTACCAATTTTTCAATTTCTTCACGTCCGTTGTTCTTTACCACCATAACGTGTCCAAGGCTCCTGAAATCCTGCAGCAGCCTTACATCAACACTCAGGTGCACTCCGTTAACCACTCTGGAGCCGGTTACAACGCCAAGAGGGATATCGGGAGGATAAAAAGATGAATAGCCGCTGGTATATACTGTATCCTGCTGCTTTACATCAAGATGCTGGGGAATCTCATTCAGAACAGCCATATTCTCCCTTTCGCCATCCCAACTCAATGGCCCGAATGTGTTGCTGCTCCCAATCTTTGCGCTCACCTGTTGTGATGTGTTCAGGAAAGAGAGCACATAAGAGTAGTTTTCACTAACCCCTCTGGTTATCCCTACAACTCCCGAGGGGGTGACTACACCCATATCCTCTTCCACTCCGTGGTTGCTCCCCTTGTCTATTATAAGATAGTTGTGGGTGGTACCCAATGTGTTCCGCACCACTTTGGCCTTTATGAACCGGAACGGATGCTGCACAGTATCTGCAAAGGGTGAATCCCCTCTCTCCCTCTCCAGATAAAGTTGCTCCATAAGGGCAGTGTTCTCCAGGGCAATCCTTTCATTGGCGGCCCCAAGGGAGGAGTACTCCTTTATTGATGTGTGCTTTTCCCAGAAGAATCCCTGAACTTCGCGCAGTTTCCCCATAAGCCTGTACCGCTGTACAATCCCTCTGTTGCACACCATATATATGCACGCAGATTCCAACAGTACAAAAAGGAGAAACCTCCCCATTGAAAGAAGTAATGAAGGAGGTATTCTCATATTTTATCTCATTAGGAATGTAAGTTTGTCCGCTTTCTTGAGGGCTATGCTTGTGCCCCTGGCAACTGCCCTCAGAGGATCTTCTGCAATGTGGAAAGGAATGTTTATCTTCTCCTGCAGCCTCTGGTCCAGTCCCCTTATGAGTGCTCCTCCTCCCGACAGGAATATACCTCTGTCCACAATGTCGGAGTAGAGTTCAGGAGGGGTCTGCTCAAGTACGGCAAGCACGGCAGCCTCTATCTTGGCAAGAGACTTGTCAAGACAGTGGGCAATCTCCTGAGGGGTTACTGAAACCTCAACAGGATGCGCTGTCATAAGGTTCGGGCCCTTTACAAGGTATGGCTCCGGACCATCCTCTATATCTGTAAGGGCGCAGCCGGCATTAATCTTGATGAGTTCCGCTGTAATCTCACCAATCTTTATATTGTGCTGCTGGCGCATATACTGCTGTATCTCTGCAGTAAACACATCACCCGCAACCCTTATGCTCTCCTTGCATACAATGCCTCCAAGTGAAATTACCGCAATCTCTGTGGTACCGCCTCCAATGTCCACAACCATATGGCCGGTAGGGGCCTCCACGTCAAGGCCTATACCAAGTGCGGCAGCCATAGGCTCGTAGATGATATACACATCCCTGCCACCGGCGTGCTCCGATGAGTCGCGTACCGCCCTTATCTCCACCTCTGTACTTCCCGATGGAATGCATACCACCATCTTAAGGCTTGGGGTGAAGAGCGAGCGCTTGTTGTTTATCATCTTCACAAATCCCCTTATCATCTGCTCTGCAGCGTTGAAGTCTGCAATCACACCGTCTTTAAGCGGCCTGATGGTCTTGATGTTGGGATGGGTACGCTCGTGCATCAGCCTGGCTTTATGGCCAAATGCAATAGGTTTGCCTGTATGCTGGTCTATTGCCACAATGGAAGGCTCGTCAAGCACAATGTTGTCATTCATAAAGATGACTGTGTTTGCCGTACCAAGGTCAATAGCCAGTTCCTGTGTCAAAAAAGAAAATGCCATATTTAGTGTTTGAAGTGTCTGATACCTGTAATTACCATTGCAATGCCGTTCTTGTTGCAGAACTCAATGCTTTCGTTGTCCCTTATTGAACCTCCCGGCTGGATAACGGTCTTTATACCCTCGTTTGCTGCAATCTCCACGCAGTCTGGGAATGGGAAGAATGCATCAGAAGACATTACTGCACCCTCAAGCTGGAATCCGAACGATTTTGCCTTCTGGATAGCCTGTCTGAGGGCGTCAACCCTTGATGTCTGGCCTGTACCGCTTGCAAGCAGCTGTTTTCCTTTGGCAAGTACAATGGCATTTGATTTTGTATGTTTTACAAGTTTGTTTGCAAAGATGAGGTCTTCAATCTCCTCTGCACGAGGCTGTTTCTCTGTAACAGGCTTAAGTTCCTCAGGGGTCTCAACGTGTGCATCCCTGTCCTGTACAAGCACGCCGCCAAGTAGTGAGCGGAATTTCACTGGGGTAGGGGTTACATTGTTGCTCTCCAGGATAATCCTGTTCTTCTTTGATTTAAGTATCTCAAGTGCCTCTGCATTGTATGAAGGAGCAATCACAACCTCAAAGAAAATCTTGTTCATCTCCTCTGCTGTAGACTTGTCCACCTCTCTGTTGGTAACAATGATACCGCCGAATGCAGAAACAGGGTCTCCGGCCAAAGCCTTCTCCCAAGCCTCAAGGGTAGTTGCCGCACTTGCGCACCCGCAGGCATTGTTGTGTTTTATTATGGCAACTGTGGTGTCTGTGAAGTCTGAAATGAGTTCAACGGCAGCCTCAATGTCAAGCAGGTTGTTGTGTGAAATCTCCTTGCCGTGGAGCTGTTTTGGAAGTGTACCCTCGGCACCGTAGTATGTGCCTTTCTGGTGAGGGTTCTCTCCATATCTCAAAGTCTGTGCCTTCTGCTGGCTCTGCTTGAATGCAGGGATCTCAAATTTTCTGTTGAAGTAGTTGAATATTGCTGTATCGTAATGTGAACTTACATTGAATGCCTGTGCAGCAAAATACTCCCTCTCCTCAAGAGTGGTTTTGCAGCCCCTCTCTTTAAGGATAGACAGCAATGTGCCGTATGAATCCTTTGAAGGGATAATCACAACATCGTTATAGTTCTTTGCGGCGCCCCTTATAAGTGAGATGCCTCCAATGTCTATCTTCTCAATGATATCCTCGTGCGATGCGTTTGCAGCAACATACTCCTCAAAAGGATAAAGGTCTACAATCACAAGGTCAATAGACGGAATTTCATACTGCTGTATCTCCTGTGCATCCTGTGCGTGCTCCCTTCTGTTAAGGATTCCTCCGAACACTTTAGGGTGCAGTGTCTTTACCCTGCCGCCCAGGATTGAAGGGTATCCTGTAACTGATTCTACACTTTTTACAGGGATGCCCATATTCTCCAAAAATGAGTATGTGCCTCCTGTAGAGAGGATTTCAACGTTATTCTCTGCCAAGATTTTTACAATCTCTTCCAATCCGTCCTTATAGTAAACGGAAATTAGTGCCCTTTTGATCTCTTTCACGGGATTATATGTTTAAACGGTTAAAAATTCAAATTAATACAGGTGGCTAAATTACAAAAAATTGCCCTATAAATTGGTATATTTGCGTGTATTTTATCTGTAAAAATTTCTGGCAATGGCATCATTGGACCTTTCAAAAACATATGTGATTATAACAGCCGGCGGAGTGGGCAAGAGGATGGGGGGGAAGACAGCAAAGCAATTCATTGAACTTGAGGGGAAACCAGTACTCCTCAGAACCATAGAGATGTTCAGGGGGCTTTCTCCCGATATAAACATAATCCTTACCCTTCCCCAGGAGTACAAGGAGTATTGGAGGAACTATTGCTTTGAGAATGGGCTCTGGTTCAGACACACCATTGTTTCCGGAGGAATAACCCGTTTCCATTCTGTAAAGAATGCGCTTGAACACGTGCCGGAGGGTGCTGTTGTTGCTGTGCACGACGGGGTGAGGCCTTTTGTGCCGCACGAAATGCTGGTTTCACTTCTGGGATACAATTTTGCAAAAGAGGGTGTGGCCGGGGTGATACCCGTTATGCCTTCAATTGAATCAATGAGGATACGCACATATGGTGAAGACGGTATGCCAAACGGCTCCAGGACTGTGAACAGGGATGAGTATATGTTTGTGCAGACACCCCAGGTATTTGATTCCACAATTCTTAAGGATTGCTATAAAAAACCGTACTCTCCAACATTTACAGATGATGCATCTGTTGTGGAGAGTAACGGGTATAAGGTTGCCACAAGTCCCGGGAGCAGGTTCAATATAAAACTTACAACCCCGGAGGATCTTGTAATGGCCAGGATTTTCCTTTCGCTTATGGAGGAATAGGCTATTTTTTCTTCAATGAATTTTTCTTGTTGGGAAAACTCTTCACCCAAACCTGTCTCTCTATGGCCTGGTCCAGGGAGATCATTGTCTCTGTCTTGTGTACTCCGTGGATGTTCTGGATGGTGTTTATGAGGATTTCCATCAGATGGTCGTGGTTTGTACAGTAGATCTTGAGCAGCAGTGAGTGGTTTCCTGTAACAAAGTGGCACTCCACAACCTCCGGAATCTGTTTGAGACTTTCAATAACTTGTGGGTATTTGTTTGCCTCGGAAAGGTTTACCGCTACAAATGCACAGACATTGAGTCCAAGGGTCTGAGGTTTTACCAACAGTCTGGAGCCTGTGATTATTCCCATAGTCTCCATCTTCTTTACCCTCTGGTGGATTGCCGCACCGGAAACACCGCACTCCCTGGCTATCTCCAGAAAAGGCATACGGGCATTCTTTACCAGGAATGAGAGAATCTTCTGGTCAATTTCGTCTATCTGATACTTTTGCATTATCCTAATGATTTGTTAGTGAATAACGCAAATTTATAAAAATTTTTTACAAGATTGTAAGTTTCTGATAGAAAAAAAGCCATCTCAATGGAACCTCACCGCAACAGGCTGCTTTGTAATCATTCATTGAGCAAGGGACATAAATTGGGGTTTTATGTTCAGGTGATAAAATTTCCATCCACCATCTGTCTGTGGTTGAACTGTTTATGAAAACAATCTCCTCTCCGTTCTCTCCAAGGCTTATGATTTTCCTTATAAAGCATTCATTGTCGGGATTAAGGGCTGGATATTCTGCAATGTTGGAAGAAATTGCCTCGCACAGGTGCCAGATGAATTCTGACACAAGTCTGTTGCATAATGATGCCCCATCCTCACCCTGTTGGGGAAATCCGTGGATGAAGACCCCTTTGAGTCCCAGCCCGAACCCTATATAGCGGGCCATCTGGCATATCTCCTCTGCATACAGCCCGTTGGGGTATGGATTGGAGGTGCAGGGGTAATCGGAGTGCCTTACGGCATTTAAGTCTATGAATGTGTATGCGGTATCCCTCAGGAGCGGCTCCACAAGGGTGATGTCTTCCCTCAAGGCCCCCAGCCTCATCTGCTCAAAATATCTTGAGCGGAGCAGGGAGGTTTTGCAGGGTGAGAAATAATACCCCTGGAATCCTATGCACGATGCATTTGTGGCGCAAGGATCGTTGAGTATATATGAAATGATGTCTTTTCCCTCTTTTGAGTGCTCTCCGTAACTTCCGGGAGAAACCACTGCTGCTGAATAGGGTTCCCCTTTGGGGAAAATTGAATCAAATTGCGGGAGCCCTGCAGTGCAGTTCACAATGGCAGGAACCCCAATTTCGCGGCACCTTTCCAGCACCTGGGGAAGTTTTGCGGCAGATGTCTCTGCAACATATACGGTATAGTTGCGCTGGGAATATGTCTGTTTCAGCAGCGGTGTAACATTGCAATCTCCCACATTCACCACAATGGCAATGCAGTGGGGCATGGAACCCGAAATGGCACCCGCAGAGATCTCCTGAAAACAACTTTCCCCTTTCATTGCACTATTTTTTTGCCTTCCTTGCAGTTTTGCTTCCCGACGGCTTGGTGCTTGAGATTATCTCCAGGCACGCAGCCGCATCAAGTGTTTTGGCATCAGTCCCCTTAGGGATCTTATAGTTCTGCCCGCCGTGCTTGATGTATGCACCAAAACGGCCGTTGAGCACCTGGATGTCCTCTGCAGGGAATTCAGCTATGAATTTCTCAGCCTCCTTCTTCTGATGCTCCTCTATGAGGGCAATTGCTGTATCCTCATCAATTGTGCGCGGGTCGTAAAGTTTTCCCAGGGATACAAATTTGCTGTCATATCTTATATATGGGCCAAAGCGTCCCACAGCGGCAGTTATCTTCTTGCCATTGTACTCGCCCACTGTGCGCGGCAGTTCAAACAGTTTTATGGCCTCCTCAAGGGTGATTGTCTCTATCAACTGTCCTTTCTGAAGTGACGCAAACTGTTTCTCAGGGTCATCGTTGGTCCCTTTCTGCACAAGCGGACCGAATTTGCCCAGCCTTACAATCATTGTCTTGCCGGTTTCAGGGTCTGTTCCAAGTACCCTCTCGGCATTTGTATGAGCGCTCTCCTGAAGAGTCTGCTCAACCTGCGAGTGGAAAGGTATGTAGAAATCGGAGATAACCTCGTTCCATACAAGTTTCCCTGCGGCAATCTGGTCGAAATCCTCCTCAACTTGTGCTGTAAAGCCGTAGTCCAGGATGTTCTCAAAGTTCTTTCCAAGGAAATCGGTAACCAGAATTCCCATATCCTGAGGGAAAAGCTTCTTCTTCTCAACACCGGTAATCTCGGTCTTGGTCTGGGTTGTTGTCTTGCCCCCCTTCAGTGTCATCTGGGTGTAACTCCTCTGGGTCCCCTCCCTGCTGTCTATAAGTATGTAGCCCCTCTTTTGTGTAATGGTTGAGATGATTGGGGCATATGTAGACGGGCGTCCTATTCCAAGTTCCTCCAGTTTCTTCACAAGCGAAGCCTCAGAGTATCTTGGAGGTTTCTGGGTAAAGCGCTCTGTGGCGGTTATCTCTACCTGTTCCATAGCCTCGTTGGCGGCAAGTGCAGGCAATGTCTGTGTTTCGGTCTCAATCTCCTCATCATCCCTCCCCTCCATATACAGTTTCAGGAAGCCGTCAAACACTACAATCTCTCCCTGTGATATGAATTTTTCGGCAAAATTGCCGCTCCCTATCTTTATCTCTGTCTTCTCCAGTACGGCATCCGCCATCTGTGATGCCACAGCCCTCTTCCAGATGAGGTCGTAGAGTTTCTTCTCCTGCGGTGTCCCCTCAATTGTCTGGTTTGCGGCAAATGTAGGCCTTATGGCTTCGTGTGCCTCCTGTGCCCCCTTGCTCTTGGTCTTGTACTGCCTTACCTTTGAGTATTCTGCCCCAAAATTGGCAGTAACTACCTGCTTTATGCTGTTTATTGCAAGTTGTGAGAGATTGGTGGAGTCTGTTCTCATATATGTGATGAGTCCGTCCTCATAGAGTTTCTGTGCAATCCTCATTGTCTGTGAAACGGAGAAACCCAGTTTGCGGGCGGCCTCCTGCTGGAGTGCGGAGGTTGTGAAAGGAGGGGCCGGAGTCCTTGAGATCTCCTTCTTCTCTATATTGTCTATTGCAAATGCCGCATCCTTGCATTTCTCCAGAAAAGCGCTTGCCTGTGCGGCATCATTGAATCTGGTATCCAGTGTTGCATTTACCTTTACCCCCTTCTTTGCAGTTGCAGGGTGGAAAACACCGGCAACCCTGTAATATGGGGTGGAGTTGAAGGCCATAATCTCCCTCTCCCTCTCCACTATGAGCCTTACTGCCACAGACTGTACCCTTCCTGCAGAGAGTTTTGGGGCAACCTTTTTCCATAGTATGGGCGAGAGTTCAAAACCTACAAGCCTGTCAAGCACCCTGCGTGCCTGCTGGGCCATTACAAGGTTGTTGTCTATGGAACGTGGATTCTGTACGGCATTAAGGATTGCATCCTTGGTAATCTCCTGGAAAACAATCCTCCTGGTGTTCTCCTCCTTAAGCCCAAGGGTTTGGAACAGATGCCAGGCTATAGCCTCCCCCTCACGGTCGGGGTCGGATGCAAGCCACACAGTCTCCGCCTTTTTTGCCAGACTTTTAAGTTCAGATACAACGGTCTTCTTGTCGCTTGATACCTCGTAGTTGGGCTCAAAGCCGTTGTTTATATTTATGCCAAGATTTTTCTTCTCAAGATCTCTTATATGTCCGAAACTGGATTTTACAACAAACCCTTTCCCAAGGAACTTTTCTATTTTCTTTGCCTTTGCAGGCGACTCCACAATAACTAGATTCTCTCCCATTACATACTAATTTCCATCAATTTGCAAAGTAAGCCATAAAGTAGGTTAAAATGCAAATTTTTATTAGTATTTTTGCCAAGTTGTTGGGCTTTTGAACAATTTATCGGGATGAAAATCATGGAAATAAAAAATAGGAAAAGGTTTGTGAAATGGCTGTGGGCCATAGTGTTTGCGCCGGTGATTATGGTGCTGCTGGCGTTGCTGCTTGTGGGGATTTTTGCAGATATCCCTTCGTTTGAGGAACTGGAGGATCCAAAGAGCAATCTGGCTACCCAGATTATTGCGGAAGACGGTACGGTGCTCAATACTTTCCATATAGAAAACCGTTCTTATGTTACTTTTGATGACCTCTCGCAGCCCCTCAAGGATGCCATTGTGGCAACTGAGGATGTGAGGTTCTACAACCACAGCGGAATAGACCTCAAGAGCCTTGCCAGGGTGGTGGTGAAATCTTTCCTTATGGGCAACAGAACCTCCGGCGGCGGTGGAAGTACCCTTTCGCAGCAGCTGGCAAAATCGCTCTTCCCGCGCGATACTGTAAAATCAAAGTTCCCCGGTGCAAAATACTTTGTGCTGGGTACAAACAAGTTCAAGGAGTGGATTACCGCTGTGAAACTTGAGCGCAACTATACCAAGGAGGAGATACTCAGCATGTATATGAATGCGGTGTTTTTTGGAAGCAACGCATATGGCATAAAGGCGGCGGCCCAGACATTCTTTGGGAAGCAGCCAATAGACCTGAACATAGAGGAGAGTGCACTCCTTGTGGGCATGGTGAATATGCCTACCAGATACAATCCGGTGCGCAACCCCGAGAAATCCCTTGTACGCCGCAACCACGTGATTGGGCAGATGTACAAATACGGGTACATTACCAAGGAGCAGAGGGATTCCATAAGGGAACTCCCTATAACCCTTTCTTACTCCCGACAAGACCACAACTCGGGTCTTGCACCCCATTTCCGCGATATGATAAAGAGGGTGATGAGTGCAAAGGAGCCGCAGAGGAAGAGTTATGCCAATATAGAGGACTACAGGGCCGATTCAACTTCGTGGATGGATGATCCTTTGTACGGATGGCTGAACAAGAACCTGAAGCCCGACGGTACAAAATACAACCTTGACAAGGACGGCCTTAAGATATATACCCCTGTAAATGCAAAGATGCAGCAGTATGCGGAGGAGGCTGTGGCAGAGCATCTGGGCAAGGACTTGCAGAGACAGTTCAACAGGGAACTGCGCTGGAAGAACAATAAACCTTTTGACAACGAAGTGCCAAAGGCGGTTATAGACCAGATAATGAGGCAGGCACGCCGCTGGAGCGACCGTTACCGCGAGATGAAGCGCAACAATGCCACCGATGAGGAGATAACAAAGAGTTTTGACACCCCTGTAAGGATGAGGGTGTTTGCCTGGAATGACAAGGGATATGTGGATACCACAATGACCCCGAACGATTCCATTAGGTATTACAAATCTTTCCTCCGTGCCGGGTTTATGGCAATGGAGCCGGGAACCGGATATGTTAAGGCATATGTGGGGAGCGGCAACTACAGATATTTCAAATATGACCAGGTGAAGCAGGGCAAGAGGCAGGTAGGTTCAACCTTCAAGCCGTTCCTCTATACACTTGCAATGCAGGGAGGCTATACCCCTTGCGATAAAGTTGTGAATGTTCCCCAGTCTTTTGTAATTGGAGAGGACATCTGGACCCCAAAAAGTACAGACAAGGAGGAGTGGATAGGCAAGACAGTTACCCTCAAGTGGGGACTTACAAAGAGCAGCAACAATATATCGGCTTTCCTTATGAAGCAGTTCGGACCAAGGGCGCTTGTGGATATGGCCCATACAATGGGTGTGAAATGCTGGCTGGATCCTGTGGAATCCTTGTGCGTGGGTTCCGCTGATGTTCCGGTATACCAGATGGTTTCTGCGTTCAACACTTTCCCTGGAAGGGGCGTGTATGCAGAGCCTGTATATGTTACCCGCATAGAGGACAAGATGGGCAATGTGCTGGCAACTTTTGCTCCGCGCAGGAAGGAGGCCATAAGCGAGAAAACCGCATATCTTATGGTTAACCTTATGAAGGGTGTGGTTAATGAGGGTACGGCAGCCCGTATAAGGAGCAAATATGTGGCGGAAGGTGAGGTTGCCGGAAAGACCGGTACCACAAACGACCAGTCTGACGGATGGTTCATAGGTTATACCCCCAAGATTACTGCAGGTGTATGGGTTGGTGCCGAGGACAGGCAGGTGCACTTTGCAAGCCTTGCATTGGGAGGCGGTTCAAATATGGCGCTCCCTATCTGGGGTATCTTTATGAAGAAGGTGATTGAAGACGGCACATTGGGAATTACCAAATATGACACATTTGTGGCACCGCAAGGTTTCGACCTCAACCTCAACTGCGACGGAAGTGATGAAGACATTGCCGCACAGGAACAGAAGGAGGCTCAGGAGAATTATTTCGGTTTCTAAGGGTGTAATTTAACTTGGATTATGAAGAAGAACATTGCATTGATATACGGGGGGGACTCGGAGGAGGCCGGCGTTTCCATAAAGAGCGGAAGGAATGTGGCGGACTGCATCTGCAGGGAGAATTATAATGTGTATGAGATATTGTTGCGCGGTGCATCGTGGAGGGTACTTAACCCTTGTGGATGTGCGGTGGATATGGAAGTTGCAGAGAAATGTCTCAACACTCCACAGAGTGTTGGTGTTGAGGTTGACAAAACCGATTTCTCTTTTGTGGCAGACGGCAACAAGGTGAAGTTTGATATGGCTTTTATAATGATCCACGGCACTCCGGGTGAGAACGGATTGCTGCAGGGGTATCTTGAGATGATGGGGGTTCCGTACAACACCTGCAGTGCATATGTCTCTGCAATAACATTCGACAAGCACTCGTGCAAGCGCTTTATAGAGCATGCGGGGGTAAAGATGGCCAAGGATGTGTTCCTCCGCAGGGGAAGTGCCTGGAATGCTGAGGAGATTATAGGGGAGTTGGGATTGCCGGTTTTTGTGAAGCCTACAAACGGCGGAAGCAGTTTTGGCATTACTAAAGTGAAGAGGGTGGAGGAGTTGGCCCCTGCAATAGAGTTGGTGTTCAAGGAGTATGATTCAGTAATTATAGAGGAGAGCATTGTGGGAAGGGAGTTTACCAATGGCATATATCCAAAGGACGGAGAATTGGTGCGCCTCCCTGTTACAGAGATTGTAACCAGCAGGGAATTCTTTGATTATGAGGCAAAATATCTTGGTGAGAGCCAGGAGATCTGCCCGGCACAGATTCCCGATGAACTTACAGCCAGGATTCAGGATACAACAGAGCAGATTTACAGGTATATGGGTTGCAGCGGTCTGGTTAGGATGGATTATATAGTGCGCAACGATGAAATCTATTTCCTTGAGACCAATACTGTGCCCGGTATGACGGCAATGAGCCTTGTTCCGGCTCAGGTGAGGGCGGCAGGCATCCCAATGGGTGAATTCTTCAATACACTTATAGATAATATAAAGTGACACTCAAAGGGTTTATAGATGTTGTCCTGGAGCGCCTTTCTGTACATTATCCTGTGCAGGAGTGCAAGGCAATTGCAATAAGGCTGCTCAAGGAGTCTGCAGAGGGATACAAAGGGTATGAACATCTTGTGGAGCCGGGGAGGGATCTGCAGGATTTTGCAGTTGCAAAGACATTTGCAGAG
This sequence comes from Bacteroidales bacterium, assembly GCA_017625535.1. GTDB lineage: Bacteria > Bacteroidota > Bacteroidia > Bacteroidales > UBA932 > Egerieousia. The sequence goes on from JAGAKR010000014.1 coordinate 23,256, forward strand.
GGAGGAGAGTCGGCTGAGAGATTTCTTATGGCGGCTGTGGAGCGTCTTTCCACAGGTGAGCCGCTGCAATATGTTTTGGGTTATGAATGGTTTTGCGGCCACCGGTTCAGGGTGGCTGAAGGGGTTCTTGTGCCCCGTCCGGAAACGGAGGAACTGGTGCGTGAGGTTGTGGAGCACGCAGGCAGTTGCCTGAGGGGAGCCGGAGAGGCTCCGTTGCGGATATTGGACATATGTACCGGGAGCGGCTGCATTGCCTGGAGTGTGGCGGCTGCATTGCCCGGGGCGGAGGTGTTTGGGTGTGATATCTCTCCGCAGGCACTGGAGATTGCCGGGGGGCAGGAAGTATATGCGGCAGATGGCGGGATCAGGGCTGTTGTAAAGTTTTTTGAATGTGATATTCTGGCCGGGGATGCACAGGAGAGGATTGCCCTGGAGTGTGGGGATGCTCCTTTTGATATTGTGGTAAGCAATCCCCCTTATGTGTGTGAATCTGAGAAGGCCCTTATGAGGAGGAATGTGCTGGAGTTTGAGCCTTCAATTGCCCTTTTTGTCCCGGATGAGGACCCGCTCAGGTTCTACAGGCGGATTGCAGGGCTGTCGGGAAGAGTATTGGGGCCCGGCGGGGCATTGCTTTTTGAGATTAATGAGAGGTTCGGGAGGGAGACTGCCGGTGCTATGGAAGAGGCCGGGTTCAGGGATTGTAGGGTTTTGGAAGATATTTTTGGCAAAGACAGGGTGGTTGTGGGGATTTTTTGAGTATATTTACACGCTTGCAGACCAATTTGAAAATATTGATAAGTTACATATATGATTAAAGGTTATATTTCTCAGATTATAGGCCCGGTTGTGGATGTCTGTTTCCAGGATATGGAGCAGGGTGAGCATCTTCCGGCAATAAATGAGGCGCTGGTTGTTCAGCGTGACAATGGCGGAAGGCTCATATTGGAGGTACAGCAGCATATAGGCCAGAAGACTGTGCGTACGGTTGCTATGGATTCTACAGACGGATTGCGCCGCCAGATGGAGGTTGAGGCTTTGGGTGAGCCTATCTCAATGCCGGTAGGTGACCAGATAAAGGGACGCCTTATGAATGTGGTGGGCAATGAGATTGACGGTATGCGCCCCCTTGAGCACAAGGGTGCAGAGCCTATCCACAGGGAGCCGCCAAAGTTTGAGGAACTTGCAACATCGCAGGAGGTGCTGTTTACCGGAATCAAGGTTATAGACCTGCTTGAGCCTTATGTGAAAGGTGGAAAGATTGGTCTGTTCGGCGGTGCCGGTGTGGGAAAGACGGTGCTCATTATGGAGCTTATAAACAACATTGCAAAAGGGCACAACGGATTCTCTGTGTTTGCAGGTGTGGGAGAGCGTACCAGGGAGGGTAATGACCTCTTGAGGGAGATGATTGAATCCGGTGTAATACGTTATGGCGATGAGTTCCGCAAAGGGATGGATGAAGGTGACTGGGACCTTTCAAAGATAGATTATGATGAACTTGCAAAATCGCAGGCAACCCTTGTGTTCGGACAGATGAACGAACCGCCGGGGGCACGCCGCTCGGTTGCCCTTTCGGGCCTTACAGTTGCAGAGTCTTTCAGGGACGGCGGCAAGGAGGGAGAGAAGAGGGATCTGCTGTTCTTCATAGACAACATTTTCCGTTTTACCCAGGCAGGTTCAGAGGTTTCGGCGCTTTTGGGCCGTATGTCTTCTGCAGTGGGTTACCAGCCTACACTGGCTACCGAGATGGGACAGATGCAGGAGAGGATCACTTCTACCAAGAAGGGTTCAATTACATCAGTACAGGCTGTATATGTACCTGCAGATGACCTTACAGACCCTGCCCCTGCAACAACATTCACCCACTTGGATGCCACAACAGTATTGAGCAGAAAGATTGCGGAGCTGGGAATTTACCCGGCAGTGGATCCGCTTGAATCAACTTCCAGAATCCTTTCGCCTGATATTGTAGGCCAGGAGCATTATGATACCGCATACAGGGTAAAGCAGATACTCCAGAGGAACAAGGAGTTGCAGGATATCATTGCAATCCTGGGTATGGATGAACTCTCGGAGGAGGACAAACTCATTGTAAACCGTGCCCGCAGGATACAGAGATACCTTTCACAGCCATTCTCTGTGGCGGAGCAGTTTACAGGTGTGCCTGGTGTGATGGTTCCTATAAATGAGACAATCCGTGGATTCAATATGATCCTTAACGGTGAGGTTGACCATCTTCCTGAGCAGGCATTCCTGAATGTGGGTACAATAGATGAGGCTATTGTAAAAGGTGAAAAGATGTTGAAACAGGCTGCAAATTAGTCTTTATGGAACTTACAGTTATATCGCCCAAAGGGGTTGTGTGCAAGGAGGAGTCCTGGTTTGTGCAGCTTCCGGGTGCGGCCGGCAGATTTACCGTGCTGCATAACCACGCACCGCTGGTATCTGTTCTGGTTGAAGGGGAAATCCGCTACCAGGTGGATGTGGATTGGCATTCCATTCCCATAAAGGGGGGCTTTGTACGTGTGGGACACAACAAGATAGAGGTTACTGCCGAACTGGCTGAAAACAATTGATGAGGCATTTGCAATGGAATTTTTCAGGAGCATAAATAAAAGGATTCTTGCATTGGCGGCAATGGTGCTGCTGGTGTTCTTCTGTGTTGTGCCGGCCGGTGCTTCATCGGGAGGAGAAGGGGAGGATGTTGTTGTAAAGGACATTGTTCTGGAGCATATAAATGACAGTTATGAGTGGCATATAGGGAAGTTCTGGGGGAAGCACGTTGCAATACCTCTTCCGGTAATTCTGTATACCAAGGAGAAGGGGCTGGTATGCTTCTCATCTTCACACCTTCACGGAGGCCACCAGTACAACGGGTTTGCAATTGCACAGGAGGGGGATTATGCGGGAAAGGTTGTGGAAATTCTTCCTTGCGGTTCCCAGATAAGGCCTTTGGATTTTTCAATAACCAAGACAGTGGCGGGCCTTTTGGTGAACAGCGCCATAGTGGTTCTGATGATCCTTGGTGCGGCAAGATATTACAGAAGGAACGGCAAGGTTGATTCACAGGCCCCGAAAGGTTGGGCCGGACTGGTGGAGATGCTGGTGGAGTCTTTGGTGGATGGCGTTATAAAACCTTGTGTGGGGCCACGCTACAGGAAATTTGCCCCATATCTGCTTACGGCATTCACATTCATTTTTGTGAACAACATAATGGGAATCATCCCAATTTTCCCTGCAGGTACCAACATTACAGGAAATATAGCGGCCACACTGGTGCTGGCTGTGGCAACATTCCTTGTAACCAACCTTTATGGTACAAAACATTACTGGAAAGAGGTGCTGTGGCCCGATGTTCCCCTCTGGCTCAAGGCTCCGCTCCCAATTATGCCTGCAATTGAGATTATAGGGCTCTTTACAAAGCCTTTTGCCCTTATGATTAGGCTTTTTGCAAATATAATGGCCGGTCACTCGGTAATACTTATACTTACCTGTATAGTGTTTGTGACCGTAAAGATGGGTGCTGCGGTAAATGCATCAATGTCTGCAGTCTCCATTTTCCTTGGAATTTTCATGAACTGTCTGGAACTGCTTGTTGCATTCCTGCAGGCATATGTATTTACAATGCTCTCTTCCGTGTTCATTGGTATGGCCCAGGAGGGTGGGGAGCATCATTAAAAAAGAAACAAATTAATAACTTAACACTAAATAACATTTATGGAAACTTTGGGTATTTTGGGCGCAACTTTCGGCGCTGCATTGGCAGTGATTGGTGCTGCATTCGGTATCGGTAAAATTGGTAAGGCTGCCATGGAGGCAATTGGAAGACAGCCTGAGGCTGCTGACAAGGTGCGTACAACCATGATTATTGTGGCGGCCCTTATTGAGGGTGTTGCCTTGTTTGCTGTGGCAGTTTGTTTTATGGCCCTTTAAAAATTTTCTGCAATGGGACTTTTACAACCCGAATCAGGACTGCTGTTCTGGATGTGCCTTGCCTTTGGGGTGGTATTGTTCCTATTGTGCAAATTCGGTTTCCCAATAATACTGCGCTCCATTGAAGAGAGGAAGGAGTATATAGACTCCTCCCTTGAAGAGGCCGGAAAGGCCAGGCAGGAGACAATGCACCTGAAAGAACAGGGCAGGCAGGTGATGGAGGAGGCCCAGGCACAAAGATGGAAAATCCTGGAGGATACAAGGGCGGAGCAGGAGAAGGTTGCCGGAGAGATGAGGCAGAAAGCCCAACAGGAGGCGGCAGCAATTATTGAGAATGCCCGCGCGGAGGCCCAGGCGCAGAAGGAGGCAATCCTCCGCCAGGCCAATGAGCATATTGTTACACTTGCAGTGGCAGTTGCGCAGAAGATGCTGCGCCAGCAGTTGCAGGATACCAAGGCTCAGGCTGAACTGGCGGGAAGGATTCTCAAGGAAATGGATGACAAGCAAAATTAAGAGGCATGTATACAGGAACAATTGCCGGAAGGTATGCACAGGCGCTGTTGCGTTTTGCCTCCTCAAACGGGGAGGAGGATGTTGTATACTCTCAGGTAAAGGAACTGGTGGAGCATTTTAAGGCAAATCCTTCAATAAAGAAGGAGTTGGATTCTCCCATTCTTCCTGCCAAGGTGAAACTGGCGGTACTCTACAATGGGGTGAAGGGGGATATATGCCGTTCTTTGGGTGAATTCCTCTCCCTTACAGCAAGGCACGGGAGGGAGAAGTTCATCATCTTTATGCTCCATTCCTTTATTGGGATGTATGAACGCAAGCACGGTATAGCTTCTGTGGTACTTACAACTGCAGTGCCGGCAGATGATGCCACAATGCAGGGGATTGCCTCTATGGTTAAGGAAAAGACCGGAAGCAGCAGCGTGAGGATGGAATCCAATGTGGATGAAAATCTGATTGGAGGTTTTGTACTCAGGATTGCGGATATGCAGATGGATGCAAGTGTTGCCACACAACTTAAGGGGTTGCAGGAAACCCTTCTGGAGAAATTATAAAAAGGAGACAGTTTATGGATAAAGAGAATATAAGGCCGTCTGAGATATCGGACATTCTGCTTGCCCAGTTGCAGGGGACAGATCTTACTGCTGAGTTTGCTGAGGTGGGTACCGTACTGCAGGTAAGCGATGGCGTGGTACGTATCTACGGCCTGCACAATGCCGGTGCCGGAGAACTTCTGGAGTTTGAGAATGGCATAAAGGCCATTGTAATGAATCTGGAGGAGGATAATGTGGGTGCAGTATTGCTTGGCCCTACAGAGAAGATTGAGGAGGGTGATACTGTAAGGCGTACAGGGCGTATTGCTTCCATTATGGTTGGCGAGAAGATGTTGGGTAGGGTAATAAACCCGCTTGGTGAACCTATAGACGGCAAGGGGGAGATTCTTGGAGAGAAACTTCAGATGCCTCTGGAGCGCAAGGCTCCGGGCGTAATTTACCGCCAGCCGGTAAATGAGCCGCTGCAGACAGGCCTTAAGGTGATTGATGCAATGATTCCTATAGGCAGGGGCCAGAGGGAGCTTATCATTGGTGACAGGCAGACAGGAAAGACAGCAATTGCTGTGGATGCCATAATAAACCAGCGCAAGAGGTATGAGGCCGGTGATCCTATTTACTGTATTTATGTTGCAGTTGGACAGAAGGCATCTACCGTGGCATCGCTTGTGGAGACTTTGCGCAAGCACGGTGCAATGGATTATACTGTTGTGGTGGCTGCCACTGCGGCAGAGAGTGCCGCGCTGCAGTATTTTGCCCCGTTTGCAGGTGCTGCAATAGGCGAGTTCTTCAGGGATACAGGAAGACACGCCCTTGTGGTTTATGATGATTTGTCAAAACAGGCTGTGGCATACAGGGAGATTTCACTTGTCCTTAGAAGGCCGTCGGGAAGAGAGGCATATCCGGGAGACATTTTCTACCTGCATTCAAGGCTTCTTGAGAGGGCTGCAAAGATTATTGCAAGGGAAGAGGTTGCCAGGAATATGAATGATTTGCCTGAATCTCTGGTTGGAAAGGTGAAGGGTGGAGGATCGCTTACTGCGCTTCCTATTGTTGAGACACAGGCCGGTGACGTTTCTGCATATATCCCTACAAATGTGATTTCAATTACTGACGGACAGATTTTCCTTGATGCAAACTTGTTCAACCAGGGAAACAGGCCGGCGGTTGATGTGGGACTTTCGGTTTCGCGTGTGGGTGGAAATGCCCAGATAAAATCTATGAAGAAGGTTGCCGGAACCCTTAAGATAGACCAGGCGCAGTACAGGGAACTTGAGGCGTTCTCAAAGTTCAGCAGCGATATGGATGCGGTTACCGCGCAGATTTTGGACAAGGGTAGGAAAAATACCCGTCTGCTGGTGCAGCCGCAGTTCTCGCCTATGCCGGTGGAGAAGCAGATTGCAGTGCTTTATTGCGGTACACACGCCCTTATGAAGGAGATTGCTCTGGATCAGGTTAAGCAGTTTGAGGAACTCTTCCTCAAGAGGGTTGAGGCCGCAGATGTGCTTGATACTTTGCGCAAGGGTGTAATTAATGATGAGATTGGTGAGAAACTTGAGGCTATTGCCGCACAGATAATCTCACAGATGAAAGATAATTAGGATTTATGGCTGCATTGAGGGAAATAAAGGAGAGGATTGGTTCTGTAGGGAGCACCCTTAAGACTACCACTGCAATGAAGATGGTGGCTTCTGCCAAGTTGCACCGTATTCAGGGGGTGTCGCAGGGGCTGCAGGTGTATGAACAGAGCCTCTCCCAGACAATGAGGGTGCTTTGTGCAGATACCTCTGTGCAGTTGCACTCTCCATATATGGAACAGCGCAGCGGGGGGAAGGTGATAGTGGTTGCACTCTCTTCCGACACCTCTTTGTGCGGTGCGTTCAATTCACAGATAATAAAGGCTGTGGAGACCAAATTGGCCCAGTTGGAGCAGAGCGGTGTGGAGAGCGTACAGGTGTGGCCTGTGGGTGAGAAGATGGCTCTGGCCGCCAAAAAATGGAAATGCGGTGTTTGCTGGGATTTCAGGAACATCTCTTCCCAGTTGAACGAGAAGAGCGCTGCTGCCATTGCCCAGAGGCTTATGGATTTGTTTGAGGCCGGAGAGGTGGATAAAGTTTATGTGCTTTACAACCATTTCCACTCTATGGGCAAGCAGGTCCCTTCTCAGAGGGTGTTCCTGCCGTTCAACCTTTCAGAGGAGATGGGTGCACAGGGAACAGTTGATGAGGATGTGATTTGTGAACCTTCAAAAGGGGAGATTTTCACAGCATTACTCCCTTATCTGCTCAGGTGCAGGATGTATGCTTTGCTGCTGAACAGTTCTACAGCGGAATTCGCAGCCCGTACAGTTGCAATGCAGACGGCATCCGACAATGCACAGGATCTGCTGGATGAACTTAAGTTGGGCTACAACAAGCAGAGGCAGCAGGCCATTACGGATGAGTTGGCGGATATTGCACAGAGTGAATAGGAATTTTACAGTATAAGAAAAGGGCGTTGCAGTTCTGCAGCGCCCTTTTCTTATGCGGAATTTTGGATTATTCTGCCAAAAGTGCCTTGAAGATTCCTATGAAATCGTTGTTTCCGCCTGAAACAAGAATCTCCGGATGGAACTGTACGCCCCATACTTTAGGGTTGTCGATCTTCTCAATTGCCTCAACAATGCCGTCTTTTGATTTTGCGGTAACTTTAAAGCCAGGGGCAACATCTTTCACTGCCTGGTGGTGGAAACTGTTTACAGCAATTTTCTCAACGCCCAGCTGTTTGTACAGTACAGAGTTCTTGTCTATGGTAATTGTGTGTGTGCCAACGCTGCCCGGTGCATCCTGTGAGTGCTGGATGCTGTATGTAGGCACCTGGGTTGGGATATCCTGATAAAGTGAACCGCCAAAAGCAACATTCATAACCTGAACGCCACGGCAGATTCCAAGTACAGGAATACCCTTGGCAACAGCCTTCTGTATTAGTTTTACATCAAATGCATCCCTTTCAGGAACCACTTCTCCCAAGTTTGGATGAGGCTCCTCGCCAAAGTATTTCAGAGGTGCAATGTCCTCTCCTCCGGTCATTATGAGTGCGTCAATTACATTCAGGATGGCATCAATCTGCCTGTCATCTGTAGTCATAGGGATAACAAGAGGAACACCGCCCGCTTTTTTAACTGCATTTACGTATGTTAGGTTTGCAGAAGCCTCTCCCGATCTTGCCTTTGATGAGAGGCCTACAATTTTCTGAGCATATGCTCCACCGGCCAATGCTACAGCCAGTACCAACAATAATAGTTTTTTCATTTGTGTATGTTTTTAGTTGTTATTTTCTTTTCCAGCCTCCGATGCTCTCCTCTTCCCCGTTAGGGAATTTTACAATGAATCCTGTGGCATTTTGGGTCTGAGGGTCAAATGAGAACTCAACAGGGAATGCATATCCGTCGCTGCGGAATACCCAGGTGTTGCCGTTTACGTGTACAAGTTTGTTCTTGTATCCCATTTTGCCAAGTTCCATATAGAGGCCGTCTTTTCCTTTGGAGATTCTTGCATCGCCGAACAGTTCGTCTTTGGCATACTCACCTATAATAGTTTTGTCGGGAGCAGGGGCAATCTTTGCAGGTTTCTCTGCTGCACGCTCTTTTGCCCAACTCTTCTCATTTGAGGTTATGTATGAATTGAAGTACTCTTTGTTGTAGTCTTTGGTTGGGAGGCCCATTACAAGGTCTATGAGTTTGTACATTATTGCATATCTTGGATTTGAGCCCATTTCGCAGTTTGAAAGGAGTACTCCGCTGAGTTTGATTTCAGGTACAAAGAAGCAGATTGCTGTCATTCCCCAGGTTGTTCCTGTATGGAAGTACAATCTGTATTTGTTGTTCTGCTCAACAAACCAGCACTGTGCATACAATGTGGTGCGGTTGTCGTTCTGGGATGTGATTGTAACGCCCTGGTGCAGTTTTCTCATTGCCTTCTCTGACATTACAAATGTGGTGTCAATTGCAGAAGGCTCGCCGCCCACATCTTTTCTTGCATAAACCTTGTCTACAATGTAGCCGTTGTTCATATGCATCTGGGCATAGCGGAGCATATCAGTTACAGTTGAGTTGATGCTTCCTGCAGGGCCTACACCTGTAAGCCAGTAGAGTGCCTGCTCGTCTCCGTAAAGAGGGAGGGTTACAATTTCACCTTTTGCATCGGCAGGTATATCTGCTGTTTCAGGGAACTGCATTTTTGCAAGTTCAACTGTTGTGTATCTGTAGTCGTGCGGGGTGGCAACATTCTTTGATGCTGCATATCCCTCTGCATTTGCTGAGGAACTCTTCATTCCGGCCTTGTCAAACACCCTCTCCTGGAGGTTCTGCTCCCAGGTTTTTCCGGTAACCTTCTCAATGATTTTCTCTGCAATTAGGAATGTGCTGTTGTTGTACTGGTAGTCACCTCTGAATGAGTATGCAGGTTTTATTAGGGCAAGCATCTTGAAACAGTCATCCCTGTCATAACCCAGGTTAGGGAAATATGTGCCCACCTGCCCGCCAATGCCTGTGCGGTGTGTCATAACGTCTATCACCTGCATGTTTTCTGTAACGTAAGGATCGTAGTATTTGAACTCAGGGAGTATGTTCTTTACAGTATCTGTCCATTTTACAAGCCCTTCATCCACAAGTTGTCCCATAATTGTGGCGGTAAAGGATTTTGAAACGGAGCCAATCTGGAACACTGTGTTCACATCTATAGGCTCGCCCGGTGTGTTTACAACGCCAGGTACGCCGCCGCTGGCCACATTGCGGTTGTCTGCGTGTATTCCCCTGAATCCTATGCCGTCTGCAGGTCTTACCTCCTTAACGCCATAACCTTTGGCAAAGAAGGGCTCGTTGTCCAATGAGAATGCCGCAGCCATTCCCGGAATTTTCCAGGTTGAGATAACTTCCTGTATGTATCCGTCAATCTCTTTTGCTATCTCCTGCTTCTGCGGAGCCTGTGCAAATGCGGCATTGCACACCAGCAGTGCCGATACAAATAATGAAACAGCCTTTTTCATTTTTATAAATATTTATATTTTAAGTCTTTAAGTTGTACCCGGTCCCCGAGTGTACCTGTACCCGGTCCCCGGGTGCCATCTTTTACAAATATAACTGATTTTTGCTTAAATTTGCCGTAAAGGTTATGATATGGCAAAAATAAAGAAAGCTTGGTTCTGCAGTGCCTGCGGAAATGAGAGTCCCAAGTGGATGGGCAAGTGCCCTGCCTGCGGGGAGTGGAATACAATGATAGAGGAGATTGTAACCAAGACTCCCGACAATTCTTCCCTTACATCCCGTGTGCAGTCTTTCCTGCAGGGGGGTGGCAATGCAAAGCCGCAGCCCCTTCCACAGGTGGAGAGCGGACAGGAGAGCAGGATAATGTTGGGTGGAGGCTGTGACGGAGACTGTCGGGAAGGGAATGAACTGGACCGTGTGCTTGGAGGAGGTATGGTGAAAGGCTCACTTGTGCTCATTGGAGGGGAGCCGGGAATAGGAAAATCAACCTTGAGCCTTCAGATTCCCCTGTTCAATGAGGGGCTGCGCACATTGTATGTTTCCGGAGAGGAGAGTGCGGCTCAGATAAAGATGAGGGCCCAGAGGCTTGGAGGGGCGCACGGCAACTGCCTTGTACTTTCAGAGACTCTGCTTGAGAACATCATAAATGAGGCACGTGCGGCGGCACCCCAGCTGCTTGTAATAGACTCAATACAGACCATCTATTCACAGAATATAGAATCCTCTGCAGGAAGTGTTTCTCAGGTGAGGGAGTGTGCTGCGGCGCTGCTCCGCTATGCCAAGGAGACCGGTACCCCTGTAATACTTATAGGGCACATTACCAAGGACGGGAACATTGCCGGCCCAAAGGTGCTGGAACATATAGTTGATGTGGTGCTGCAGTTTGAAGGTGACAGCCGCCACGCATACCGTATCCTGCGCAGCATAAAGAACCGCTTCGGTTCCACTGCAGAACTTGCGGTATACCAGATGTGCTCAGACGGGCTCAGGGAGGTGCTCAACCCTTCTGAAATGTTCATCCCAATGCACGGGGAGGATCTGAGCGGCATTGCAGTTGCAGCAATGCTGGACGGGAGCCGTCCGTTCCTCATAGAGGTGCAGTCTCTGGTAAGTACAGCAGCATACGGCACACCTCAGCGTTCCGCTACCGGTTTTGATGTACGGAGAATGAATATGCTCCTTGCGGTTCTGGAGAAGAGGGTAGGTTTCAAACTCTCCCAGAAGGATGTCTTCCTCAACATTGCAGGAGGACTTAAGGTTGCCGACCCGGCCTGCGATCTGGCGGTTGTGGCAGCAATACTCTCTTCAAATTTTGATGCAAGTATCCCGCAGGGATATGCATTTGCAGGGGAGATAGGCCTCAGCGGAGAGATACGCCCGGTAAGCCAGGTTGAGAAGCGCATTGCGGAGGCTGCAAAACTTGGAATGAACAAAATTTTTGTTTCGGCGTTCAACAAACCGCAAGGGAAACCGCACAAGGGGCTGCAGGTGGTGCAGATCTCCACTGTGGCAGAACTGGTGAAGCAGATTTTTTAAAAAATCCTTGCACTTGTAACATATAATTCCAACCTTTGTGGAACAATAAGGGCATTATGAGATACAGTTCAGCAAATATACGTTTCTGGTGGTGGCACAGTGAGGATTCATCTGTGAGCATTGCCGCGTAAGTATATCTGCATCAATATATAGTTTATGGCCCGTTGCTCACAAGCAGCGGGCTTTTGTTTGCCCCCCTTAAAAGGATTATACACATAAAAATGATGAATATGAAGACAACAAAGAAGATTACATTGCCGGAAGATGAGATTCCAAAACAATGGTACAACATTCTTGCGGATATGCCCAATCAGCCCCAGCCTTTGTTGAATCCCAAAACCAGGGAACCCCTGAAGGCAGAGGAGATGGAGCAATTGTTTGCAAAGGAACTTGTGGCGCAGGAGTTCTCAAAAGAGAGGTTCATTGATATTCCCGACGAAGTGCGTACACTTCTTAAGATATACCGCCCCACACCCCTTGTAAGGGCGAGCGGCCTTGAGAAAGCCCTTGACACCCCGGCCAAGATATATTTCAAGAATGAGAGTGTAAGCCCGGTAGGTTCCCACAAACTGAACTCTGCAATCCCGCAGGCATACTACAACAAGATACAGGGTATAACCCACCTTACAACAGAGACAGGAGCAGGCCAGTGGGGTTCCTCAATGAGCATTGCCTGTGAGCACTTTGGACTTGACCTTAATGTGTTTATGGTAAAGAGCAGTTATGAGGCAAAACCTTACAGGAAACTGGTTATGGGAACATACGGCGGCAAGGTTCACGCTTCACCTACCAACCTCACAGAATACGGGCGCAATATCCTTGCAACCCAGCCCGATTGCGGAGGTACCCTTGGAATAGCGATTTCCGAGGCGGTGGAGATGGCCCAGAAGACTCCAAACTGCAGATATGTATTGGGAAGTGTCCTCAACCACGTACTGCTGCACCAGACCATAATAGGACTTGAGGCTGAGAAGCAGTTGGAGATGGTGGGCGATTATCCTACAAAGGTGATTGCTTGCTTTGGCGGCGGATCAAACTTTGCCGGAATCACATTCCCGTTCCTCCGCTACAACCTTACCCAGGGCAAGACTACAGAGTTCATTGCCGCAGAGCCGGCCTGCTGTCCAAAGCTCTCTACCGGCAAGATGATGTATGACTACGGAGACACCGCAGGACTTACACCGCTTATCCCTATGCTCTCCCTTGGAAGTGACTTCCAACCCGAGCAGATACACGCTGCCGGCCTCAGATACCACGGTGGCGGACAGATTGTGAGCCAGCTGGTTCAGGACGGCTATATAAATTCAGTAGCAATCCCTCAAGATGAAACCTTCCGGGCAGGAATCCTCTTTGCCCGTGCAGAGGGAATCATCCCTGCCCCAGAATCTACCCACGCCATTGCCGCAACCATAAGGGAAGCCCTCAAGGCAAAAGAAGAGGGGCGCGAAGAAGTCCTCCTGTTCAACCTCAGCGGCCACGGTCTCATAGACCTCCCGGCCTACGAGAAATACTTGTAAAAAGGACCCGCAAGGGTTCTTTTTTTATCCCGACAATACCTCCCGGTACGGAAAACTATCCCTTTTGGTGCCGTAAGAGTCTTGCCTGCCAAGAGGTTGGTAACATCAGTTATCTCAAAGTGGCGGTTGAGATTAAGCTCCATATTAATTGAACCTTTATCCGGTATATTCCATTTGCAGAAATATAGGTGCTATGTTCAGCCTTCCACCAGGCTGGCAATCTATTGCATCTGAGCCTGGCTCAGGAACTCGCCAACTGAAGTTGGCTCAAACAGGCCTGAGCCTGCAGGCTCATCTGCAATGATTGCTTACGCCGTTCCAGGATTCACATAGCACCAATTTTCTGCCATTGCATATACCGGATTTATTTCCTGAATCTGCTGTAACTTGTGGATACTGACATATTATATTTTAGCAGCATACTTGATGAGGGGTAACATTGGCCCGAGGGAATGGATGATGAGGCGGTAAGTGAGGGGGTAAAATTCATTGTCTTGTGACGGCGTCTGTCTGACGACGTTAGGCCTCTGCAAGAGGACTAAAAGGAGGAGTTCGCCGTCAAGATGAATTTTATCCCTGAGCAGCCTCATCACTCCCTGAGCGAGGGGCTATGTTATACCCTGAGTCAAGGGTGCAGGACAAAAGGTTGGAATAATTTGTGGGGAGGAGGGGGAATAAAAAAAGAACTATCGGGAGGATAGTTCTTTTATGGTTTTGTTGAGGTCTTCTGCGGCCAGAAGGTCCTCTATGGTCAGGTGCATCCTGTATTTCCAGTAGTGGTCCGGTACGGCAGGGATGTTGATGCGCTCGGAGGCTGCATCGGGGTTGCGGAGGGTGCCGTCTATTGAGAGCCAGTCCTGGAGCGGGAAGATGGCCAGCATGCTTGGTGAGGCCAGATTCTTTTCAAGTACTTTGCGGCATTCCTGTGGTGTGGCGTCTGAGGTGCCGTTCCTCTGGCCGAGCCACATTCGCAAGGTTTCGCAGTCGTGTGTACTGGTGGTGCATACGCTCAGGTAAGGGTAGCCGGCAGGATTGCCCAGGTCAACCCCATACTCTTTTGGCATTATCTGAAGTTCCAGAGAGAGGATGTTCAGATTTTTCATACAGCGGCTGACAGACTCATTCAGCATTCCCAAATCTTCTCCGCAGGTGAGCATATTTGTGGATGCAATGAGTTGCTGGAGTTTTTTCATTGCGTTGTTGTACCAGAACTCGTTGTGCCTTTTGTAGAAGTAGTCGTGGTAGAGATTCTTGTATGATTCCTGCTCGGCGCGGGTGAGGAGGGTGAACTCCTCGCTCTGCATTCCTCCAATCATAGGGTGGTATTTCCCTTTGCTGTAAGGGTCCTCTATGAACAGTCCTGTAAGCCCCATATTTGCAAATCCCCACGATGCAAGGTTCTCCTTTGAGAGCGGCAGTGCAGGGTAGAAGTGTCCCATAAGGCCGCTCCTGTATTCAACAGGAATCTCCCATATCCTGAAGAATCCCAGGATGTGGTCTATGCGGTATGCATCAAAGTAGGTTGCAAAATGGGAGAACCTGTTTTTCCACCAGGTGTAGTTGTCCTTCTCCATCTCCTCCCAGTTGTAGGTTGGGAAGCCCCAGTTCTGCCCGTCTGTAGAGAATGCATCGGGCGGTGCTCCAGCCTGTTGCCCGAAGTTGAACAGATGCGGATATTGCCACGCCTCAACACTGTCCCTTGATATTCCTATCGGGATGTCACCCTTAAGGGCAACCCCTTTGCTGTGGGCATATTTTTTTGCCTGTACCATCTGCAGGTGCAGATGATATTGTATGAATACATAAAAGTATATCTCAGAGTGGAGAGGGCTGCCTGGAGAAGAGAGTTTCTTTATCATATCCCAGGAGAACTTGGCGTATTCCCCCCATTCTCTGAAGTTGGCGGTGTGCATATGGTCGCGCAGGGCAGAGAATGCCGCATATGGCAACAGCCACTCTTTGTTGTGCTTCACAAATGAGTAGTATCCAGGCTGTGCGAATGTATCATCCTTTTCCTGAAGATATATGGCCCTCAGGTATTTCATCTTATGGTTCCATACACCTTCATAATCCAGGAACTTTCCTTGGTTGAGCATTTTACCCTCCTGCTCCATCTGTGCCGCCTGGGATTTGTCTTTCAGGATTCCTGTGGCCTCAAGGTTTATATATATGGGGTGGAGTGCCAGGGTGGAGATGCAGTTGTATGGGTATGAATCCCTACAGGTAAGGTGGGTAGTGGTATCATTTATCGGGAGGAGCTGTATAATTGAAAGCCCTGTGGCATTTGCCCAGTCTGCAAGTTTCATAAGGTCTGCAAAGTCCCCTATGCCGTGGCTCCCTTTGCTGCACAACGAAAATACAGGTATGGATACACCGCTGAAACGGGGCTTGCCGGCATCAAAGTCGGCTGCAGAGTACTCTTTTATAACGGTGCTGTGTTTGAGTACTTTTGGCAACTGCAGCACTCTGTTGTATCTCTCTTCCCAGATGCGTTCCCCAGATGGGGTCTCTATGAGGAACTTGAATTCAATCTCTTTTTCTCCAAGTTTTTCAGTCGGGAAGCTCCTTTCCCATTTGAGGTTGGCCATCCTCCTCATAGGGAGGGCCTTTGCTGCATCCCATTCCCCAAGCAGCGGTGATGCACCGCATATCATTACCTTGCCCCCTTTAGGTACATTTGGTACGCTAACCCTTATAATCAGTTCATTGGGGTTTATATGGGTTTGGGTATAATGCCAGTTCTCATCTGCAAAGAATACCTCCGAAAATGGGGCGGTGAGGAACGGTGCATCGGCAGAATTCCCCTGCCACTGGTCATATGCGGCAATTTCCTTGGTTGAGGAGTTGAGGGCAATTTCCCTCCCTTTCCCGGCCTCATAGTATATCCCTTCGTCATTTTTTACAAAATATCTGTAGGATATGATCCTCTCTTTTACCAGAGAAACCTTTATCTCCCCTTCCCATTTTCCCGGAGAGGTACAGTTGAGTTTCAGGGCCTGGGAAATGTTGTTGCATCCAAGTGCCGGTGAGGAACCTGTAATATAGAGTTCCTCGCCCCACCCGGTGTTATAGTCAATGAAAAATTTTATAGTCATTTCAGGAAAAGTCTTTTATGGCTCTTCTTTAGAATCTTATTGAGAGTCCTGCGTTTGCAATCCCTTTGTAGCCGAATCCGAACTCGGCAAATCCTCCCACAATGCCTCCGCCTACCCTTACCTTGGCAACGGTAAAGTTATATGCAAATGCAAGGCGGTCTTCTTCCTGTGGAACGGACTGGTTGTTCTTGTCTATCTTGCTTATGGATTCATCTTTATGGGCAATTCCGGCAGATACGCCGCAAGAGATATCCCAGATGCCGCTTCTGAAGTATGTCCATCCGAAGTTCACCATTCCGGTAATGCTCCTTACGTTGTTGGTGTATACGATTTTTTCAGTTTCGGTATCTTTGGCCTTTACATCAGCTTCGCTCACTCCAAGATAACCTCCAATGCAGAAGTAGGGGTTCAGGTACCTGTTGTACCCCACTGCCCCTATGCCGGTGTATGAGGCTCCGGCTCCTTTGAATTTTTTGGTGTACTGCGGGCTCACATATGTGTCGTTGCCCAGTTTGTTTGTAAGTTCAACAATTGACGGGGCTCCATATTGCAGGTATATTTCGTTTTTAAGGTAGGCAATGTAAATCTCACCCTCCTGCGATCCGGTCTGGGAGAATGCAGGGAATACAAACAGAAGGCAAAGTGCGGAAATGAGCAGTCTTTTCATATTCATTTTCTATTTTGTTGTATTTTTCTTTTCCAGAGACTTACACTCACAATAGAGGCTGCACCGCAAAGTATCATTACAAGTGCCTGGGCCTCGTGGGATATTGTGGCAAATATCACACCTGTTGTCTGGGCAATGCCATATACTTTTGCAAGGGCAAGACTCACAATGAAGTGGTATGCGCCCAAACCTCCCTGTACAGGAACAACCCATCCGAATCCCCCTATTATCATAAGGAACAGGGCATCAACTGCCCCAAGATGACCCACCTGCGGGAAGGCATATATGGTTGTGAGGCTGGTAAGCCAGTAGGTGGCCCAGATTGCAAGTGTATAGATGATGAACATCCATTTGTCTTCCATTCTGAAAGCGGCAAGAATACCCTCCAGCAGCCCTTTTGCTATCTGCATTATCTTCCTTACAAACCTGTTCTGCTTAAGCCTCTCCCTTATTATCCACAATATTGCTGCAGAAAGGATCAATGCAAAGCACAGGATTGCAGCCGGCCAGGCCATAGTGTTGAATTTCCCCTGCAGGGGCTGCAGGATCTCATTGTCCATAAATGTCCCGAACTCCCCCCACGAGAAGAGCAGGAGCAGGATCATCCACAGCATGAGACAAACCATATCCAGGCTCCTCTCCAGCACAACTGTACCGAGTGATTTTTCGAAAGATACTTTACGGGTGTTTGCAATTACACCGCAACGGGCAACCTCTCCGGCACGCGGAAAGACGAAATTTGTAATGTACCCTATGTTTATGCCGTCGAAGGTTTCCCTTAATGTGATCTCCTTGTTTATTGTGCGCAGGAGTATGCGCCATCTGAGAGCCCTGAAAAGGAAGCCCAAAATACCTATTGCCATAGAGGCGGCAATCCACCACCAGTTGCAACTTTTCAGGCCGCTTGTAAAATCACCCCACTCAACCCCCTTGAAGGAGAAATGGAGCAGTATTGCGGCCAGGAAAAGGAAGGCAAGGTACTTGAGCACCTTCTTCATCTTATACAATTTTGTTTGTTACAGAATCTGGGAACACAACTTTAGGTTTGAAGCCGGTTGCCTCTTCCGGTGTCATCTGGGCGTATGCCATGATGATTACCAGGTCTCCTACAGCAAATTTGCGTGCTGCTGCACCATTAAGACAAATTTTACCGCTTCCAGGTTCACCTTTTATAACGTATGTGTCTATCCTCTCTCCATTGTTGAGGTTTACAATGGTAACCTTCTCATTCTCGTAAAGGCCGGCAGCCTCTACAAGATTCTCATCTATTGTAATGCTTCCAATATAGTTGAGGTTTGCCTCTGTAACACACGCACGGTGGATTTTTGATTTAAGAATCTCAATCAGCATTGTATTATTTTATTTTTATGTTGTCTATAAGTCTTACAGGGCGGGCATAAACTGCACACCACAATTGTATTTCAGCAGCATCATCCCAAGAAGATACAGGTTTGAGCATCTGTGCATCAACAAGTTCTATGTATTCTGTCTCAAGTTCTGGATTTGCATCAATCTCTTTTGTAACAGCCTCAATCACCTGGGCAGGTGTCATTGTTGCAGCATATTCCACAGCCTTCTTAAGGCATTTGTAGATATGCGGTGCAGCCTCCCTCTGTGCAGGGGTAAGGAGGGTGTTGCGTGAACTCTTTGCAAGTCCGTCCTCTTCCCTTAGGATAGGGCACTGTACAATCTCAAGCGGATAACCCAGATCCTTTACAAAATATTTGATTATTGCCACCTGCTGGAAATCTTTCTCTCCAAAGAATGCATATTGCGGCTTTACAATGTCAAAAAGACGGGTAACCACCTGTGCCACACCGTTGAAATGTCCCGGTCTGCGCGGGCCTTCACCATATGAATCCAATCCTCCAAGGTTGAACACCCTTTTGTCGGGAACAGGGTAAATGTCCACAACTCTTGGGGCAAAGGCTATATCAACCCCATTTGCCTCAAGCAATGCGCAGTCTGCCTCCAGTGTCCTTGGGTATGTGGCAAGGTCCTGCGGGTTGTTGAACTGGGTTGGATTTACAAAAATGCTCACTATGGTGTGCCTGCATTTGGCAACAGAATGTTCCACTAAAGAGATATGTCCCTGGTGAAGAGCTCCCATTGTAGGTACAAAACCTATGCTGTCCTGGCATTCAAGGCTCTCTCTGGCCTGAATGAACTCTTCCAATGTCTTTGCTACAATCATATTTGATATATGTTTACAACCTGCAAACCTACAAAAAAATATAATAACAATTATTATTTAAGTGGAAAATGCAGTTTCCCCGCAATTTATTACCTTTACGCAACAATCATATGCAGAGCACCATGAAATCCATACTGGGCATAGGGAATGCCATAACAGATATCCCCGTTTTTCTTCCCGACAGGTTTCTCCTCAATGAATTGGGACTCCAGCCGGGGAGCATGAACCATATTGACGGGCAAAAAGAGCGTCAGATATGGGATGCCCTGCAGGGAGCGGATCTGCATCCTGTGCAGGGAGGTTCAGCGGCAAATACGGTTGCAGCGGTGTCCCGGCTGGGAATGAAATGCGGTTTCATTGGAAAAGTGGGGAAGGATGCCTTGGGGAATGGCTTTAAGGGGGAGTTGGAGCAAAATGGAGTGTGCGGTTGTCTGCTTGAAGGGGAATTGCCAAGCGGACGGGCATATACTTTTATAGGCAAAGAAAACACCGGTATGCCTGAAAACGGAGGGATGGCAGAGGAGAGGACGTTTGCCGCGTATTTGGGTGCGGCCCTTGAATTCGTGCCTGGAGAACTTGCGGAGGAGATGTTCCAGGGGTATGACTGTCTGCACGTAGAGGGGTATCTGCTGCAGTGCCCGGGTGTGGTGGAGAGGGCTGTGGAGATTGCCAGGGGGAGGGGGATGGTTGTGTCGTTTGATTTGGGGAGTGTGGGGATTGTGAAGAATTACCGCAGCAGGGTGGAGCGGATTGTGGCTGATTTTGCGGATATAGTGTTTGCCAATGAAGATGAGGCTCTGGCTTTTACCGGTGAAAAGGGAGAAGAGGCTGCAAGGGTTATACACTCAATGATGCAGGATGGCATTGCAGTGGTGAAACAGGGAGAGAAGGGGTCTGTAGTTTTGAAGGGAAGAGAATTGTACAGGGTGGCAGCAGTGGCAGCAGAGGCGGTGGATACAACGGGTGCGGGTGATGCCTATGCGGCCGGATTCCTGTATGCATATTCCCAGGGTGCGGATGCCGGAAAGTGTGGGGAAGCAGGGTCACTCCTGGCTTCAAAAGTGGTGGCTGTGATTGGTCCAAAAATCGGCAAAAGTGGCTTGGAAGCGGGTAAAACGGCAATTGAGGCGTTGTTGAAATAAAAAGTTGGATATTTTTGCCCTCCGTTATAAGGAGGGACAATTATGAGAATACAAAATTGGCGGTCCTTTTTCCTGTGGGTGCCGCTTTTATTTTGCAGTCTGCTTATGGGGTCCTGCAATGCTATAGACATTCATCCTTACGACTGCAACATTTCTGGAGAACAGGATATCAACCGGCGCCACATACAAGAACTTGCAGGCACATTTGGGAAAAATGTGCAGGAGTTCCGTTTTGCATTTATCTCAGATACCCAGCGCTGGTATGATGAGACAGAAGATGCCGTGCGCAGCATAAACGGCAAAGGGGTGGATTTTGTAATCCATGGCGGAGATTTGAGCGATTTTGGGGGTACCAAGGAGTTCCTCTGGCAGAGGGATATCCTTAATGGCCTTGATATGCCTTGGCTTGCCCTGCTGGGGAACCACGATTGCCTCGGCTCAGGTGAGCAGGCCCACAGTGTGGTGTTCGGGGAACCCAATTTCCATTTTGTGGTAGGGGATGTGCTTTTTGTGTGTCTGAACACCAATGCCCTTGAGTTTGATTATTCTACTCCGGTACCGGATTTCGATTTTATGGCAGACCTGCTGGCCAATATGCCAAAGGGGGTGGAGAGGACTATTTTTGTGATGCACGTGAGGCCGTATGCAGACCAGTTCAACAATAATGTGGCGGTGGTTTTTGACCATTACACCAGGGAGTTCCCCAATGTGCAGTTCTATCTTTTCGGGCACGAGCATACCCTTATGGAGACAGATCTTTTTGAGAATGGGATAATGTGGTACGGCACACCAAGCATAAACCGCAGGCAATATTACATCTTTACAGTAAACAGGGAGGGCTACAGTTATGAGGTTGTGGATTTCTAGCCTGCTGCTATGCCTGATGTTGCTCCCTGCCGGTGCAAGAGGACAGAGGATAAACTATATAAAGGGGTTGCCCAAAGATACTGTAACAGTGTGGAAGACCAGGAGACTGGACAAACGCCAGGATGTGAGGTACAGGGGGCTGAACAGGATAATACCTACCCATAATGTATTGCAGTTTGCCGGAAATATGGGACTCGTATCCCTTGGATTCGGATGGGATTACGGCTGCAGGGGGCAGTGGGAAACTGCTGTACTGCTTGGATATATTCCCCGCAATGATGGGGAGAAGAGTTACGCAACCTTCACCCTTAAGGAGACATTCATCCCCTGGAGCATCTCTTTGGGTGAAAAGGTGGCTTTTGAACCCCTCTCGGCCGGGCTCTACCTCAATTCCATCCTGAGCAGGGATTTCTGGGTGCGTGAGCCTGACAAGTATCCTTACGGTTATTACGGATTCTCCACAAAAATAAGGCTGAACCTTTTTGTGGGGGAGGGGATTACTTTATATACTCCTTCACATAAGGAGAGTGCAATACGTTCAGTTACCTTGTTTTACGAGTTTGGGGCAACTGACCTCTATGTGATAAGTGCTGCAACAAACAAATATCTTGGATTTTGGGATCTGTTCGGCCTCTCTTTTGGTATAAAGATAAAACTTGTTTAAGTTTGCCTTTATAAAGTTATCGGGAAGAAGATTATGAGAAGATTATTTTTGGTTGTGCTGGCCTTGGCTCTGGCATTTGGGGTGCAGGCGCAGCAGGTGAAGGCTCCAAAATGCGGTAAAAGGCTCACATCAAGGCAGGTTGTGGAATATCTTGCTGCCGATGCCCTGCAGGGACGCAATGGCGGTACAGAGGGTGATACACTTGCATCTGAATTCATTTACAGGCAGATGGAGAAACTTGGCCTGCAGCCTGGAATGCAGAAGTTCAATGTAAAGAAGGGGAATGTAAATACTTTCAATGTGTATGGTTCTGTTGCCGGGCGCAGCGGAAAATATATAGTGGTGGGTGCCCATTATGACCATCTTGGAATGGGTGGTCCGGGAAGCGGTTCCCGCAGGCCAGATACACTTGCAATCCATAACGGTGCAGATGACAACGCTTCCGGAGTTGCAGGAATGCTTTATCTGGCAAAACATTTTGCAAAGTCAAAGAATCTGGAGCACGGAATCATATTTGCAGCATTCGGTGCAGAGGAGAGGGGAATTGTGGGGAGCAAGCATATGGCAGACAACCTTCAGGAACTGGTGCTGGCGGGGGGCAGAGCAATCTCCGCTTCTGATGTAGTGGCAATGGTGAATTTTGATATGATAGGAAGGCTCCGCGGCAATGCAATTACCCTTGGAGGTACAGGCACAGCCAAAGAGATGGACCATATAATTGCGGAGGCTGAAAACCTGTACGGCAAAGCGCTTAAAGTAACCCGTTCTGCACAGGGACACGGCCCAAGCGACCACTCTGCATTCTATGCAAAGAATATCCCCGTATTTTACCTTACAACAGGAGGGACAGAGGATTATCATACTCCCGATGATGATGCGCATAAATTGAACTACCCGGGAGCAGACTCTGTGGCAGCCTTTGCAGCGCTCCTTGTGGAGCAGGTGCAGAAGTACCCTAAGGGGCTTTCATTTACCGATACCGGTTCGCCTGAGGCTTCGCCTATGCGTGCCGGATTCAAGGTTTCTTTGGGGCTTATGCCCGATGTTACCGGACAGGTGGAGAACGGCCTCAGGGCAGACATAATTGTTAAGGGGAAACCGGCCCACAAGGCAGGCATGAAGAACGGTGACATTATAATTCAGGTGAATGACATTAAAATTAAGGATATAGAGGTTTATATGCAGGCTCTGGGAACTCTCAAGAAAGGGGAGAAGGCGGTTGTGAAGATTCTGCGCGGCGGAGAGGAGATGGTTCTGGAAGTACAGTTGTAAACATTTTGGAGGAACAGATTATGAAGAAGGTGCTTTTTTGGATTCTGGCAATAGTGATAACCCTGGGTGCAAGTGTGTACCAGAGGATGACGGGTCCTACAAATCCCAAATATGTTGAGACAAGCATTGCCGGAGAGGATTACAGGTTCAAATTGCCGCGCAGCGGTGGGGAGACCGATTGCAGCGTGGTACTTAAGGGGTTCGGTTCCCGGAAGATGCTGGATTCCCTTGGAATGTCTGCAGATGCTGTGATGTACTGGAGGAAATACCCTACATCGGATGATTTTACAGCGGTAAAGATGATGCCTGCAGATGAGGGCTTTACTGCATTCCTCCCTGCGCAGCCTCAGGCCGGCAAACTGGAGTATTATATAGAGGTGCAGACATTCAGGAAGGATGATGAACTGTCGCTCAAGACAAGGACAATGCTGTGCTATGATGATCCGCTGATAATAAGGTTCAAGGGGGATGTCCCTGCTTGGGTACTTATACCGCATATCCTCTGTATGTTCATTTCAATGCTTTTTGGAGCATATGCCTTCCTGTGCGCTTTGGCAAATATGCCGCAATACAGGAGGTACACAATACTTTCATTTGTGCTTCTGGCGCTTGGCGGATTCGTGCTGGGCCCTATTGTGCAGAAATATGCATTTGATGTGTACTGGAGCGGATTCCCGTTCGGGAGTGACCTTACAGACAACAAGACCCTGTTTGCCGGGCTGGCGCTTCTTGCCGCTGTGGTTACCGGCAAATACAGGTGGAACAGGTGGGTTGTAGTGGTTGCAATGGTTGTGATGTTTGCAGTCTTCTCAATACCGCACAGTATGAGGGGCTCCCAACTGAACCACCAGACAGGAGTGATTGAGAGTGCAAAATAGTTTCCCTATTTGTTCATAAGTGCCCTCAACTGCTGGGCCATCTTGTTTGCAAATACAAAGTCATTCAGTTCTTTGCAGTCTGAGTGCAGGATTTCCTTGTTGCTTCCTTCCCACAATTTAGACCCTTTGTAGATGAACCCTATCTTGTCTCCAATCTCCATTACAGAGTTCATATCGTGGGTGTTTATTACGGTTGTAATGTTGTATTCCTGGGTAATCTCCTGAATGAGGCGGTCTATTACAATTGAGGTTGTAGGGTCGAGGCCCGAGTTCGGTTCGTCACAGAAGAGGTATTTTGGATTGAGGGCTATTGCCCTTGCTATACCAACCCTTTTCTGCATTCCACCGCTCAATTCGTTGGGATATTTCTTGTTTGCATTTTCAAGGTTCACCCTCTTAAGGCAGAAGTTGGCCCTCTCCAGTTTCTGTTCAAGGCTCCAGTCTGTGAAGAAATCCATCGGGAACATTATGTTCTCCTCCACTGTGGCAAAGTCGAACAGGGCACTTCCTTGGAACAGCATACCCATCTCCTTGCGGATGGACTTCTTCTCCTTGTCCTTCATTTTGGTAAAGAGCTTGTCCCCGTACCAGATCTCACCTTTCTCGGGTATGTGTAGCCCTACGAGGCTTTTGAGGAGAACTGTCTTGCCGGAACCGCTGGCTCCAATTATGAGTGAGCATTCACCCGGTTTATATTCAATGGAGATGTTCTTCAGTACATCCCTTCCGTCAAATTCTTTATACAGATTGTTTACCCTTATCATAACTACAGCAATAATTTGGTTAGTGCCAGGTCAAATACAAGTATAAGCACACTGCTTATAACAATGGACAAGGTGCTGGAGCGTCCCACTCCCAATGAGCCCCCTTTGGCGTAATATCCGAAGTATGAGGCCAAGGATGTTATTATGAATGTGAATACAGCCATTTTGGCTATACTGTAGTACACATAGTGTATCTTGAACGCGAACTGCAGTCCCTCAACATATTGGGCCATTGTTACCGCCCCTGTGGCAAAAACAATTGCGGCACCGCCCAGCAGGCCTATTGCAAAACTTGAGAGCATTACAAAAGGGCTTAGGATTACTGAACTGGTTATTTTGGGGAGGATGAGGTAATTGGCGGAGTTCACACCCATTATCTCCATTGCATCTATCTGCTCTGTAATGCGCATACTGCCTATTTCTGATGCTATGTTGGAGCCTATTTTTCCTGCCAGGATAAGCGCCACCATTGTGGAGCAGAATTCAAGTACCAGAATCTCCCTGGCCATATAGCCTACGTACATTTTGGGGATGAAGGGGTTGTCCAGATTGTTCACTGTCTGGATAACTGCCACTGCGCCTATGAATATGGAGATCACACTTATGAGGGGTATTGAATCGAGCGTGAGTTTCTGGGCTTCAAAAGCGCACTGCTTGAAGAATACCCTCCATTTTTCGGGCTTCTGGAACACCTTGAGCATAAGGAGCCAGTATTCACCCATTATTTGAAGCGTTTTTTTCATCTGAAGGAAAATTTTGCGCAAGTTACACAATAAATTGTTAAATTTGTTTGATGTAACCAAACTTATACCTGCATTGAATTTATTATACAACATAGGGATTGCCGGCTACGGTGCGGCAATTTCAGTAGCATCTGCCTTCAATAATAAGGCCAGACTTTTCAGGGAGGGACGCAAAGGGCTTCTGGAGAAGATGGCTTCGCAAGTTCATACAGATTCTCCAATAATCTGGTTCCATTGTTCTTCCGTAGGTGAATTTGAGCAGGCAAGGCCGCTTATAGAGTGGTATAAGGAAAACAGGAAAGAGTACCGTATATTGCTCACCTTCTTCTCCCCAAGCGGATATGAGATGAGGAAGAACTATCCTCTTGCAGACTGGGTGTATTATATGCCTCTTGATACAGTCTCAAATGCACGGAGGTTTTTGGATATAGTGAAGCCTTGCAAGGCTGTATTCATAAAGTATGAGTTCTGGTACAATTTTATAAGTGAACTGCACTCAAGGGGAATAGAGACATATATAGTTTCTGCAATATTCAGGGAGGAGCAGGTATTCTTCAAGCCTTATGGAGGTTTGTTCAGAAGGATGCTCAAGTCATTTACAGCATTGTTTGTACAGGATATACGTTCAAAGGAACTTCTGGAGTCAATAGGGGTAAGCGGAAATGTTATGGTATGCGGTGATACAAGGTTCGACCGTGTGAACCAGATAACTGCTGCAAGCAGGGAGTTTCCCCTTATAGAGAGGTTCAGCCGCAATTCATTTACCGTATTGGCAGGGAGTACCTGGGGGCCTGATGAGGAGATTCTGGCGGCTACGGTAAAGAATTTCTCAAAGGTAAAGCTGGTAATTGCGCCGCATGAGATCCATAAGGAGCATATAGATAAGATATGTGCATTGTTCAAGGGTTATAAGGTTCTCAAATTCTCTGATTTTGACAAGGAGTACAAGGATGGGTATGAAGCCAGATATGAGGAGCTGGCCAGGTTTGAACAGCAGCTGGAAGAGGCAAATGTCCTTATTATAGATTGTCTTGGAATACTTTCGTCAATATACAGGTATGGCAAGTTCGCATATATAGGGGGTGGTTTCGGGGTTGGCATACACAATATCCTTGAGGCTGCCACATACGGCATACCGGTTGTATTCGGTCCAAATTACCACAAGTTCAAGGAGGCAAGGGACCTCATTTCCCGTGGCGGGGCAACATCCATCAGGGGGCAGGAGGAGTTCTATGCCCTGCTGGACAAATTTGTGAAATGTCCGTCGGCGAGGGAAGAGAAGGGAAGGGCCTGCCTGGGATATGTGAAGGAAAATCTTGGTGCAACTGAAAAAATCGTTGGAAAAATAGGGTAAATTTACGTTTTACCCTATTTTTTTTCTCCTCATCCGTTTTCTTTGTGGCAAAAAATGCTGAGCAAAGTTTATTGTGCGGGTTGCAGTGGACTGGATGTTACAACTGTAACCGTAGAGGTAGAGGTTTCGGACGGTATTTCATTTTTTCTGGTAGGATTGGCAGACAATGCAGTAAAGGAGAGCCAGCAGCGTATTGCAAGTGCCTTGAAAAGGTACGGGTACAGGATGCCCGGCAAGAAGGTTGTTGTAAATATGGCCCCTGCAAATCTGCGCAAGGAGGGGTCTGCTTTTGATGCTGCCATTGCCATAGGGATGATTGCAGCTTGCGGGCAGATGGAACAGGAATGGTTGGGTGATTTCATCATAATGGGGGAGTTGGCTCTGGATGGTTCCCTGAGGCCTGTGAACGGGGCGCTGCCCATAGCGGTACATGCTGCCAGAGAGGGGTTCAAAGGGTGCATTTTCCCAAAAGAATCGGCACAGGAGTGTGCTGAAGTTGAGGGTACTACCATTTTTGCAGCAGAATCATTGGGAGACATCATTGAAATCCTTTCTGCTCCCGACAGCGCATCTTCAAAGATACCCCTCAGACAACAATATATCCCCAAAACAAAATGGGATTTTGATTTTGCCGATGTAAAGGGGCAGGCACTTGCCAAGAAAGGGCTTGAGATTGCCGCTGCAGGAGGGCACAATGTTATCCTTACCGGTTCACCGGGTTCGGGGAAAACCTTTATGGCCAAATGCCTCCCTTCAATACTCCCTCCAATGAGCAGGGATGAGGCCCTTGAAACAAGCAAGATATATTCAGTTGCGGGGCTCCTTAAAAACAGTGGAGGGCTCATAAGGGAGCGTCCGTTCAGGCATCCGCACCATACATCATCAATACAGGCCCTGGCAGGAGGTGTTGGGATGCCTGGAGAGGTCTCCCTTGCCCATAACGGAGTGCTTTTTGCAGATGAAATTGCGGAGTTCGGGAGGGCTACCCTGGAGATATTGCGCCAGCCGCTGGAAGACCGGGAGATTCAGGTGTGCAGGGCCAGGAGCAGGGTGTGCTATCCCGCCTCATTTATGCTTGTTGCCGCAATGAACCCGTGCCCCTGCGGATATCTGGATGACCCGCACCGGCACTGCACCTGCACTACAGGTGCAATAATGAAATATGCAGGGAAACTCTCCGGACCGCTGTTGGACAGGATAGACATCCAGTTGAAGGTTTCTGCGGTACCGCCATCAGAACTGGTGGGATTGGGAAGCAATGAGGCAGAGCCGAGCAGTGTTATAGCCAGGAGGGTTCTTAAGGCCCGCCAGAAACAATTGGAGAGGTATGCTGCAGAGAATTTCTATACAAATGCACAGATACCTCCCGGCAAACTGGGGGAGTATTGCAGGATTGGGGATAAGGAGCAGGAGTTTCTCAGGAATGTGATATCCAGGTTGGGGATATCTGCACGCGGCTATGGGAGAATTCTTAAAATATCCCGTACAATTGCAGATTTGGATGGAGAGGATTTTATATCTTTGGGCCATATTTCCAAAGCAATACAATTCAGGGTAAACATTAACGGTATTTGATATGGGCAAGATCATCAATATAAAAGGATTGGAAGGGATCAGGTGTGCAGCACAGGAGTTTCTGCAGTATGTTTCATCATCACCCCTCCAGAGCAACATTTTTGCCTTCTTTGGGCAGATGGGTGCCGGCAAGACAACTTTTATAAAGGCATTGTGCAGTGAACTTGGTGTTGAGGATGATGTGAACAGCCCAACGTTTACAATAGTGAATGAGTACAGGGCAGCCAAGGGTTTCCCTGTGTATCACTTTGATTTCTACAGGATAAACAAGGAGCAGGAGGCATATGATATTGGTGTGGATGAATACTTTGGGGGAGACGGGCTGTGCCTTATTGAGTGGCCTGAAAAAATTGAAGCCATTCTTCCCGATGACTGTTTCCGCATCTATGTAAAAGTGGATGAGGAGGGGAACAGGACCCTTGGGATAGAGGATTAGAAGCGGAACCTGAAGCCGAGTTCAGCCTTTACCTGAAGAGGCTGGTCTGTCCTTATGCTGTGAGGGACATCTGAATCGAAATAATACACAATGTTGGGCTCAAGATACAGGCCTACTGTATTGCCAAGCAGATATTCGGCACCCAGACCGGCATTTACAGAGAACTGTACTCCGTCTATGGATGAACTGTTGTGCTCGTGCTGGTCGTAACTCTTCAGATCATACACTGCCCTTATACCTTTTTCCAGGGTGGCTCCTCCATTTACATAGAACCTGAAGTTGTTCCTTTCCGCTACAAGTCCGTATATGTTCACAGGTACTCCAATGTAATGCAATGTCTGCTTGATGTTGTATTTCTTCTTATTTATGAGACAATCATATTTGCTCCTGAGCATTGTGTAGTTGAGGCCCACTCCAAGGGCTGCATTTTCCCCTATAGGGAACTGGAACTGCACACCAAGATTTACAGGAAGGGAGTACTTTGTATCTGAAACCTGCTCTATGTTATGGCTGTGGGATATGCTTCCTGCACCGGCACTTGAGGCCTTTATTATTCCCCCCTGCACGCTTGCGCTGCTGCCCGGAATCACCCCGGAAGAGATTTTTACCGCATATCCTTTCCCTTTTTCACTAATCCCGGCCACATAATCTTCTGCCCCGTTCAGGTTAAAGAGCGTCTGGGCGTTTTTGTTCTCCTGTTTTTCTGCAGGCTTTTCCTCTCCCTTACCGTTTTGCCCTGCTGCTTCTGCAATTTCTGCAGCAGGTGCTGCAGTTGGGGTTGCATCGTGCAGGTTTTCAGTTGCAGCCAGTGTTGCAACCACGTGTGCTGCAGGTTTGTAAGCTGCCCCCTTTGTTGTAGGAGATGCCTTATGGGCAGATATTGGTGCCGGTTCCGCATCAATCGGTTCATCTGCCGGTGTTACAGGAATTGTTGAAGTTTTTTCATTGGCCTGCTGCACTTGCTGTGCCTGTGCAACCAGTGAAGATTTATGTGGCTCCTGTGGATTAGCGGTAAAGAGGAAGAGCGCGGCAATGAGGATTGCTGCCGCTGAAGATGCATACAGGAGTACCCTGCGGATTCTCCTTCTCCGCAAGCCGGACTCAATGCCGCTCCAGATGTCTGCATCTACAGGCACCTGCACGTCATAAAGTTTTTCCCTTATCTCATTGAACTCCCTGTTCTCCATCTTCTTTTCAATAATTCTTAAGTTTCTCCTTCAACCATATCTTTGCCCTGCTCAGTTGTGAACGCGAACCACCTTCAGTAATTCCAAGTTCCTTTGCAATCTCCTGGTGTGTGTACCCCTCAATTGCAAACATATTGAACACTGTCCTGAACCCTGCGGGCATCTGTGATACAATTTTGAGAAGGGTATGGGCATCAATCTTCTCCATTACGGAAGGGTCATAACCCATATCGTTGCCGTGTGTCTGCACGTCTTCCGCATATTTGAGGGCATCCTTTTTCCTCAGATGCATAAGTGAGGCAGTAATGAAAATCCTTCTGGCCCACCCTTCGAAAGAACCCTCCCCCTTGTATGATTCCAGTTTGGAAAAAAGGGTAATGAAGGCATCGTGCATGACATCCCTGGCAGATTCCCGTTCACCAACGTACCTTATGCAAACAGCAAACATACGAGGGGCCAGCCACTCGTACATCTGTTTTTGCGCACCCCTGTCATTCTTTATGCATTTCTGCACAAGTTGGGCGTGTGTTTCAGTAGATAGGTCTTTTGCCATTTATCTGCCAATATATAGATGCAAAAATGACAATAAAAGTTGCAATACAAAAATAAATTTGTCCAAACTTCTACAACTCGGGATGGGGTAGCACAGAATTTGTTACATTTGTAGAATGCAATAAATACATTTGGAATGAAGTATACAAAACACATAATAATACCGCTCCTGGTTATATTCTGTTCCCTTCTCCCATCCGGTGCAAGGGCACAGGCAACTGCAATTACAGACAGCACTGTAATGGCAGTGTTCCTGAATGGAATGAAGGAGTACAATATGGGGAATCTTGCCAAGGCAAAGGAGAATTTCCAGTTGCTTATGGCCATAGACCCGCAGAATGATGCTGCCTGCTATTATCTGGCAAACATAGCGCTAAAGACAGATGATGCCGTTTCCTGTGAACTCTACCTGAGGAAAGGGATAGGGATGGATTCATCCAATTTCTGGTACAGGGATATGCTGGGGCAGGTTTATATAAAGAACAAGAAGTTGGATGAGGCCATAAAGGTGTATGAGGAACTGCTTGGACTCTATCCCAAGAAATCAGCTGTGTACTACAGTCTGGTGAACCTCTATATGGGGGCCCAGGATACCGAAAATGCAAGGGGAATGCTTCAGAAGATAGAGGCGGCGCAGGGGAAGAGCGAGGCACTTGCAATGGCTACCTTCAACATCTTCCGTATGGAACAGAACTGGGAAGGGGGGCTTGAGTATCTTATAGAGTTTGACAAGGAGTTCCGGAGTCCGAGGATAGAGAGCATAATTGCAGATATGTATGCAGAGAGATACAGGGATTCCCTGGCCCTGGAGTATTACAACAAGGCCCTGAAACTTGATCCGCAATATGCCCCTGCAATGTACGGCAAGGGTGAGGTTTACAGGCTAAAGGGGGATTTTGCAAATTATTTTGCCCAGATAAAGCCATTCTTCACAAGTCCCGGAGTGGATTCCCGGATGAAGACAGAATATCTGAAACAGGTGTTCCAGGTGCCTAATTTCATACAGAGGTTCCGCAAGCAGGTTGATTCCATAATGCTGTCAATTGAGCAGACCCATCCTGCAGATACCACAGCCAACATATTCCTTGCAGCTTATTGGGGACAGGGAGGGGACAACGAAAGGTGCAAAAGGCTTCTGAAGGCCAATTATGACCTTTACCCTGAGAAACACAGCACAATGTTCCAGTATGTGGTGGCAATATACCAGTTGGAGGAGTGGGAGAACCTTGAGGCTGCAGCAACTGAGGCTCTGGAGAGATTCCCGGGAGACCCAGACCTCACACAATTGAGGGGTATAGCCAGATTTCAGTTGAAAAAGACAGAAAAGGCAATAGAGTCATACAGGGAGATGGAAAAGATAGCCTTGGCAAACAGGGACACTGCCCTCCTTGTTACCTCATATTCTGTACTTGGAGACCTCCACTACGAGAAAAAGGACAGCAAAGGTGCATATGCCTATTACAAGAAGGCCCTCAAACTTAATCCCGATGAAAACGGCGTTTTGAACAACTATGCGTATTATCTCTCCCTTGAAGGGAAAAACCTGAAACTGGCATATGAAATGAGCCGCAAGACAATTGAATCCGAGCCCGACAACCCTACATATCTGGATACATTCGGGTGGATTCTTTTCCTTATGGACAAACCGTTGGAGGCAAAGGCGCAGTTCAAGCATGCAATGCTTTACGGTGGCACAGAGAGTGCAGCAATACTCGACCACTATGCGGAGGTGCTCTTCAAACTTGGCGAGCACGATCTGGCTTTCATCTATTGGAACCAGGCCAACCAGTTGGACAGCACTTTGGGGATTGAAGAGAAAATAAAGGAGCGCAAGGCCCAGTTGAAAAAATGATTATGAAGAACCGTCTTGTCCTTTTCTTTGTTTGTATGATGCTGGCAACCGTATATGCCGGCCAGCCCGTTTATGGGCAGACAAAGGAGATAGAGAGCAGTAAGGAGAGGATAAAGAGACTGGAGGCGGATATAAACTACCTTGACAAACAGATTGAGTCTGCACAGAAAAAGAAGCAGAACACCCTTGATGAACTGGTACTTATACAGACAAAAATTGCAAACCGCAAGAAACTCCTCACTGAACTGGATGCCCAGATAAAGGGGCATACACGTGACATATCGCAGACCCGGAGGAATATTGCGGCCCTTGAGCAGAGGCTTGATACCCTTGAGCATTATTACAGGCATATGGTGTACAATGCATACAAGACCAGGGATACAAAAGTGTGGTTCATGTATATTCTGGCAAGTGAGAGTATGGACCAGGGATACCGCAGGTGGAGTTATCTGAAGAATTATTCAAAGACCATAAACAGCCAGGCTGAGAAGATAAGGGAACTGAAAGAAGAACGGAAGGTTCAGTTGGAGAGGCTGGAGAAGATGAAGAAGGAGAGCATTGCCCAGCAGAGTGCAAGGACAAAGGAGTACAACAAACTTTCCCAGGAGGAGAAGCAGGGAAAGGCCTATGCAAAATCGCTTGAGAAAAAGCAGAACCAGTACAGACAGCAGTTGGCAAAAAAGAAGAGCGAGGCAAGCCGTCTTGCAAAGGAGGTGGAGAGGATGATTGCTGCGGAGATAAAGCGCCAGCAGGAGTTGGCCCGTCTGGCGGAGAAGGCACAGCAGGAGAAGAAGGCAAATCCGCAGAAGCAGACAGATATCGGAAAGAAGGAGTTTGAGGAGTATTCTGCAAACACCAAATTGTCGGGAGGATTCTCCCTGAACAAGGGAAAACTTCCTTACCCTGTTGCCCAGGGGGTTGTGGTTGAGAAGTTTGGTGTGCATCCGCATCCTACATTGAAGAATGTAACTTTGCCGTTCAATAATGGAATAAACATCTCCACAAAGCCGGGCAGCGGCGTAAGGGTGGTGTTTGACGGTGTTGTAAAGCAGGTTGTTGCCATTCCGGGGTATAACCAATGTGTGCTGGTGCAGCACGGGCAGTATTTCACTTTCTACTGCAAACTTGCAAAAGTGGATGTGAAAGTGGGTGACAAACTCTCACTTGGGGATCCGATAGGTTCCCTGGAGAGTGGAGGAACTGCCGCCGTACTCCATTTTGAGTTGTGGAACGGTACCACCAAACAGAATCCGGAACTTTGGCTGAAGAAATGAACTGAAATATAGAACTATGGAAAAAGTAAGGGTATTTTGCAGGAACAACGGCAAATTCTATGAAGTTGCCCCAGGGACAGAGTTGGTTGAACTTATGGAGATGGCAGGTATTGATGCGCTTGCCGCATATGTTGACAATCAGTTGAAGGAGTTGGGATATCCATTGTATATGGCCCACTCTGTGGAATTTCTGGATTATACCAATTCAGACGGCCGCAGATGCTACAAGAGGTCTATCTATTTCCTTTTGCAGAAGGCTGTACAGGACCTTTACCCCAATAAGCAGCTTATCCTGGACTATACCCTGCCGAACGGAGGATACGGTGAAATAGTTGATGCCCCGCAGGCAGATAATCCCGACGATTTCCTGAAGATAAGGATGGAGAGTGTGATGGAACTTACCGAGGAGGAGATTGCCCGCATTAAATTGAGGATGCAGGAGATTGTGGATGAGGATATTCCAATCATAAAGAGGAAACTGAGCAATGAGGAGGCTGTTAAACTTTTCAAGCATAACAGGCAATACGACAAAGCCCGCCTGATCAAGGATATAGGGCAGTTCTTTGTATCTGTATATTTTATGGGGGATTGTGCAGACACCTTCTACGGCCCGCTGCTCCATTCTACGGGAAAGATAAAGAAATTCAACCTGATGAAATACAACAAGGGGTTCTGTGTGCAGTTCCCTTCAACGCTCCCCCCTTATGAACTGCCGTGTGTGAAATATCAGGAGAAACTCTTCAATGTGTTCAAGGAGAATTCAACCTGGTGCAACATTCTGGGAGTAAAGGATATTGCAACTGTGAATACTGCAATATCAAAAGGGTACAGCAAAAAAATGATACAGATTGCCGAGGCCCTGCACGAGAGGAAATATGCAGATATTGCAGACAAGATATATGAGCGCAAGGATGATGTGAAACTGGTGCTTCTGGCAGGCCCTTCGAGCAGCGGCAAAACCACCACCTCAATGCGTATAGCCCTGCAGTTGAAGGTGCTCGGGCTCAATCCTGTTGTACTTGCAATGGACAACTATTTTGTAGACAGGGAGGATACCCCTAAGGATGAGAACGGCAACTATGATTTTGAGTGTCTGGGAGCAATGGACCTGGAGTTGCTGAACTCTCAGTTGAATGCCCTGTTTGCAGGGGAGGAGGTGGAAATCCCTACTTTCAATTTTGCAGAGGGGAGAAAAGAATTCAAAGGGAACAAGATAAGGATGGCCCCTAATGATGTCCTCATTATGGAGGGTATCCATGCACTCAATCCTGCACTTACATCTGGGATAGAGAGCCGCAGGAAGTTCAAGATATATGCTTCTGCACTTACCTCACTTTCAATAGATGAGAACAACTCGGTTTCTACCACAGACAACCGTATGCTCCGCAGGATGGTAAGGGACAACAATTTCCGCGGAACCAGTGCAGAGCAGACCATCCTCCGATGGGCAAGCGTGCACGGCGGGGAGTACAAGAACATCTTCCCGTACCAGGAGTATGCTGATGCAATGTTCAACTCGTCCCTCATATATGAATTGCCTCTTCTGAAGCACTATGCGGAACCGCTTCTGCGCCGGATACACCCAACCTCACCAGCATATGCAGAGAGCCTGAGGCTTCTTAAATTCCTCTCATACATAGTGGAGATGACACCTGCAGAACAGGCGGCAATACCTCCTACATCGGTAATGAGGGAGTTCATAGGAGGAAGTTCACTGGAGTATTAGCGGAATCAGATTCCGCACTCTTTGTTAATGAGTTGGATGATCTGCTGGAGATGTTCAGGGTTCTCCTCAAACTTCAGCAGGTCTACATTCACTATAAGTTTCTTGCCGTCCTTGTAGCCGGCAATCCACTCTTCGTAGCGGTTGTTGAGCCCCTGGAGGTAATCCAGCCTTATGCCGGATTCATATACCCTGCCCCTTTTCTGAATCTGGGAAACCAGGTTGGGGATTGAGGATTTGAGGTAGATGAGCAGATCGGGTGGCCTTACAAGTGAAATCATAAGGTCGAACAGCGATTTGTAGTTCTCAAAATCCCTTGTGCTCATAAGCCCCATTGCGTGGAGGTTTGGTGCAAATATCCTTGCATCCTCATAGATGGTGCGGTCCTGCACCACGTTGCGTGATGAGTTGTGGATGTCCACCACTCCCTGGAATCTTTTGTTAAGGAAGTATATCTGCAGATTGAATGACCAGCGCTGCATATCGTTATAGAAATCTGAGAGATACGGGTTCACATCCACATCCTCGTACTTTGGCTCCCAGCCGTAGTGCTGCGAGAGGAGTCTGGTGAGGGTGGTTTTGCCGCTTCCAATATTTCCTGCTATTGCTATATGCATGTCCGCTGAATTAATCTCCTGCAAAATTACAAATTTATTGTAAAATATGTGCTGTCCCACTTCCCTATATTACACTATCTTTTTTTTCATTATTTTTGCAGAATGGGCAATACAGATTTGTATATAGGACAGAGGAGGATGATGGTGCAGCAATTGCTGCAGAAATATCCGTATGATGCACAGGTGCTGGAGGCAATGAACGTTGTGCCAAGGCATCTGTTTCTGGAGAAGGGGATGGAGCATCTGGCATATGAAGACAAGCCGCTCCCCATTGCGGCGGGGCAGACAATTTCCCAGCCCTCTACGGTTGCATTGCAGATAAGCCTGTCGGGAATAAAAAGAGGGGGGAAGGTGCTGGAGATTGGGACAGGCTGCGGATACCAGACTGCCGTGCTGGAGCAGATGGGTACAAGGGTGTACAGTGTGGAGAGGCAGAGGGAACTTTATATGGCTGCCCAGAAGAGCCTGGCCAGGATGGGATATGACAGGGCCCTCCTGTTCTGGAGTGACGGGCACAAGGGGCTGCAGCAGTTTACTCCGTTCAAGGCTATAATTGTTGCCTGTTGTGCGCAGGAGATTCCTCAGGAATTGCTGCTGCAACTGGAGATTGGGGGGAGGCTTGTTGTACCGGTAGAGGAGAACGGGCAGCAGGTTATGGCAGTGGTTGAGAGGATTTCTGAAAATGAATTCAACAGAACCACCCACGGCAAGTGTTCTTTTGTACCTATGCTGGAGGGGGTGAACAGATAAAAAGCAAGATTATGATACAGGTAAAGACATTTTATTTCAACGATTTGCGTGAGTGCAGCTATGTGCTGTATGATGATACAAAAGAGTGTGTGATTGTAGATCCGGGAATGCAGAACGAGAATGAGCAGAAGAGGCTTGTGAAGTTCATTGAGGAGAACGGCCTTACTCCGGTAAAACTGCTCAACACCCACGGCCATTTCGACCACGTTATGGGAAATGCCTTTGTAACAGAAAAATGGGGTATTCCTACATACATCCACAAAGAGGATATGGGACAGTTGGAGAGGGCACAGCAGTACTGCCAGATGTTCGGTTATACAATTGAGCGTCCTCCTGTGGAGAACCTGGTACACCTCAGTGACGGGGATACAGTAACCTTCGGCAACTCAAGCCTGCAGGTAATCCACTCACCGGGGCACACAAGGGGCGGAGTATGTTTTTATTCTGCTCCCGACA
The DNA here is from genome assembly GCA_017625535.1 of Bacteroidales bacterium. GTDB lineage: Bacteria > Bacteroidota > Bacteroidia > Bacteroidales > UBA932 > Egerieousia. The sequence continues at coordinate 60,385 of JAGAKR010000014.1, forward strand.
AATTCATCCTTACAGGAGATTCCCTGTTCCAGGGGAGCATTGGCCGTACAGACCTCCCTGGAGGGGATTATGATGCCCTTATGGAGAGCCTTCTGAACAAGGTGTGCAAAATTGCAGATCCGTTCAGCAAAGTTTACCCGGGCCACGGACCTGAGACCTCCATTGGACACGAACTGAATACAAACCCATTCCTCAGATATGAGTAGATATATGAAGAAGATTGTTTTGGCTGCAGTTTTCTGCATTGCGGCTGTATGTGCCGGTTATGGACAGAATGAAAATGAAGGGGGATTTTTTGCCAATCTCTGGGGAGGCGGCTCCCAGGTGGAGCAGGAGCGTCCTATCCAGAATGTTGTTGTTCCAAAAATCCCGGAGGAGGCATCATTTGCAGGGGAAAGGGTCCCGTTGGAATATTTTGATGTAAGGGAGAGCCTGCAGAGGGAGATGCTCATCATAAATTATTGGCATGGCAGCCTTTCTTACATTGTGCAGTTGAGTGGAAGATACAAGGATATGATCTGCAATATCCTAAAGGAAGAGGGGGTACCTGAGGATTTCTTCTACCTGTGTGTTGCTGAGAGTTCCCTCCAGCCGCAGACCTCGCCTGCCGGGGCAAAGGGTTACTGGCAGTTCCTTGCCGGCACGGCAAGGGAATACGGCCTTGAGGTTGGCTCCGAGGTTGATGAGAGATACAACTGGGAGAAGGCAACCCGTGCAGCCTGCAAATATTTCAAGAAGGGGTATGAGAAATACGGTACCTGGACACTTGCGGCCGCATCATACAATGTGGGTATGGCAAATATAAACAGCCGTATAGGGTATCAGTCGCTGGACAACTATTACGATATGCAATTGCCGCTTGAGACTGCAAGATATGTGTACAGGGCAATTGCTTTCAAGACAATAATGAACAATCTCCCCGAGTACGGATTCAACATATCTGAGGAGGATATGTACAAGCCTATAGAGTGCAAGGTGGTTGAGGTTAAGGGCCCAATTGCAAACTGGAGCGAGTTTGCACGCCAGCACAACACCAATTTCAAGATGATTAAGATGTGCAACGAGTGGATCCGTTCAAACAAACTTACCAACAAGCTTGGCAAGACCTATAAGGTGCTGGTTCCGGTAAGCAGGGAGACAAAGGGAGCAGAGTAGGCTGCAGATTCCGGCAGGGCATTTGATGCACTGGCGCCGGTAAAGAGGAGATTGCAAAATGGATACAATAGAAGTTACAGGAGCAAGGGAACATAACCTTAAAGGTGTGGATGTCTCAATTCCACGCAACAACCTTGTTGTGGTTACAGGGCTAAGCGGCAGCGGAAAATCTTCGCTGGCCTTTGATACCATCTATGCCGAGGGGCAGAGGCGATATATGGAGACCCTCTCTGCATATGCAAGGCAGTTCATAGGCATTCTGGAGCGTCCGGCAGTGGATTCCATTACCGGATTGAGCCCCATCATTGCCATTGAGCAGAAGACAACAGGAAAGAACCCCCGTTCTACAGTGGGTACAATTACAGAGATATATGATTTCCTCCGTCTGCTGTATGCACGTGCATCGGTGGCTTATTCACCCGCAACCGGCAAGCCTATGGTCAAATATACCAATGAGCAGATTGTATCCCTCATCCTTGATGAGTATGCCGGAAAGAAGTGTATAGTCCTTGCACCTCTGGTAGTGGGAAGGAAAGGACACTACAAAGAACTTTTTGAGAGCCTTGTACGCAAAGGGTACCAGCAGATAAGGATAGACGGTGAGATGTTCTACCTTGCAGATGTGAATCCGCTCGACCGCTACAAGACCCACTTCATAGAACTTGTAATAGACAAGCTGGTTCCTCAGCAGGAAGATTACAAGAGGATTGCAAACTCTGTAGAACAGGCCCTTGAGCAGGGCAAAGGGACCCTGGCCATCCTCAATTTTGAGAAACAGGAGGATTTGGATTCAACTCCTCTAAGATATTTCAGCAAACACCTTATGTGTCCCGACAGCGGACTCTCTTTCCCAGAGCCTGCACCACATACATTCTCTTTCAACTCCCCACAGGGAGCATGTCCAAAATGCAAGGGACTGGGATATATCTCCCGAATAGATATGGAGAAGATTATACCAAATCCTGCCAAGAGCATTCTTCAGGGGGCGTTTGAGCCTCTTGGACCATATAAGGACAACAACTGGTTCCGTATTCTGGAGAGTATGGCAAAGGTGCATGAATTCTCTTTGAATGTACCTGTAAGGGATCTGCCCCAGGATATCCTGGATATGATAATCTACGGAACAGATGAACTCTTTAGGGTAAATCTGGCAGACGGAACCCAATTGGCACCGTTTGCAGGGATAATCTCCAAACTGGAACAGAACAGCAATGAGGAGATAAATGAGAAGAAGGAGAGGTTTATAGAGGAGATGGAGTGTCCTGAATGCAGGGGAAACCGACTGAAAAAGGATGCACTTTACTTTAAAATAGACGGGAAGGACATAGCACAGGTGAGTGCACTTGACATAGACCAGCTGGCAGAGTGGATTTCTGCTCTTCCCGACAAACTTACCCAAAAACAGAACCTCATAGCACAGGATATCCTGAAGGAACTCAGAGACCGCGTGGGATTCCTGCAGCAGGTGGGACTGAACTATCTCTCACTCAGCCGTGCAACCCGAAGCCTGAGCGGAGGTGAGAGCCAGCGCATAAGGCTGGCCACACAGATTGGAAGCAAACTGGTGAATGTATTGTACATATTGGATGAGCCGAGCATAGGGCTGCACCAGAGGGACAACCGCAAACTGATAGCATCTCTGAAGAGGTTGAGGGATGAGGGGAACTCCGTTATGGTGGTGGAGCACGATGAGGAGATGATACGCGAGAGCGACCACCTCATAGATCTTGGCCCTGGTGCGGGAGCCCTTGGAGGGAAACTGCTCTACAGCGGGAAACCTGAAGGAATATATCAGATGCCTCTGGAAGAACTGGAGAAACTTGGAAGTTATACGGCAGATTACCTGAGAGGGGTGCGTAAAATAGAGATACCTGCAGCACGCCGCAGCGGAAACGGAAAATTCCTGGAACTGTACGGGGCAACCGGCAACAACCTTAAGGGGGTGGACTTGAAACTCCCTCTCGGCTGTTTTGTGGGGGTGAGCGGTGTGAGCGGAAGCGGCAAATCCACCCTAATAAACGAGACCCTTATGCCAATTCTGAGCAAACATTTCTACCGCTCGTTGGCAAATCCGCTCCCATACACAGGGATAGAGGGGCTGGAAAACGTAGACAAACTCATAGTAGTGGACCAGAGCCCTATAGGACGTACGCCACGCAGCAATCCTGCAACCTATACCAATGTGTTCGGGGACATAAGGAAACTGTTTGAAAACACTCCTGATGCCAAGGTACGGGGATTCAAGGCGGGCCGGTTCTCATTCAATGTAAAGGGTGGGCGTTGTGAGACCTGTAAGGGTGCCGGAGTGGAGACCATAGAGATGAATTTCCTCCCAAGCGTGTATGTACATTGCAAGGAGTGCAACGGAAAACGCTACAATCACGATACCCTGGCTGTAAAATACAAGGGAAAGAGCATAAATGATGTACTGGAGATGACCATAGCGGAGGCTGTGGAATTCTTTGAACCTGTGCCGTCAATCTCGCAGAAGATAAAGGCCCTCAATGATGTGGGGCTTGGCTACATAAAACTTGGGCAGCCTTCCACAACCCTCAGTGGCGGGGAGAGCCAGAGGGTGAAACTTGCAACTGAACTTGCAAAGAAAGGGACCGGCAACAGCATCTATATTCTGGATGAGCCAACTACAGGACTCCATTTTGAGGATATAAAGATTCTGCTGGGTGTGCTCCGTAAAATTGTGGAGCAGGGCAATACGGTGGTTGTGATTGAGCACAATCTGGATGTTCTCAAGAGTGTTGACTGGCTCATAGATATGGGGCCTGAAGGGGGCGCCGGCGGCGGAGAGATAATTGCACAGGGAACCCCTGAACAGGTGGCTGCCTGTGAAAAGTCTTATACCGGACAATTCCTGAAGGAGATTCTGGGGTAGAGGCATTGCTTTCTGCATAATTTGTCGGGAAGAAAAAAGAACGGGCACAAGATCTTGCGATTCTGTGCCCGTTGTCTTTTTGTATCTGGAACTGATTCTTAGTTCTCAGGGTAAAGCAGGTAAGGTTTCCTCTGCTCTTTGAATTTCTCAACATCCTCTGTCCACATTGCCTCAATCTCTTTGGCAGATTTGCCCTCTTTAATCATTTTCCTTACGTATGCCTGGCCAATCTCAAGTTCAAACATATTGCGGAAGAAGTGGTCACCGAGGTTCATGTTGGTATAGGCATCCACAATGTACTCCAAGTTGATGCCGTCCTGGTTGATCTGCTCAATTGAAGGGGTGGTTGTAAGGTCTACGCCCCAGCACTCTTTATCCAATAGAGGAGGATTTTTTGCACCTGGGATGCTCCTTGGGGTGAAACTGTATGTGTAACCCTTCATATTAGGGTGTCCGTACATCTGGAATGCTTTTGCAGTACCGCGGCCAAGGCTGATAGGGGTTCCCTCAAAGTAGCAGGTAGAAGGGTAAAGGTAGATTGCCCTCATATCGCCAAGGTTAGGTGACGGTTTTATAGGGAGCCTGTAAAGTTTTGCGTGGGTGTAGTTCTGGCATTTAACCACATTCAGTTTAACTTTCTTGCCTGCTGCATCTTTGTGGCCGTGCTTGAGCCAGTCGCTCTCGTTTGCCATATATGCAATCTCTCCAAGTGTCATACCGTGAACTACAGGGATTGGAAGGCTTCCTACTCCCGATTTGTATTTCTCCATATCAAGGATAGGGCCGTCTACGTAGAATCCTATTGGGTTAGGGCGGTCCAGTACAATGAACTCTTTGCCGTCAATTGCACAGGCTGCCATCATTTTTACCATTGTTACGTAGTATGTGTAGAAACGTACTCCAACATCCTGGAGGTCGAATACAAGCACATCAAACTCCTTCATAACCTCAGGGGAAGGTTTGCCGGTCTTGCCCTCATAAAGTGAACGGATTGGAATTCCGGTTTTAGGATCTGTAGAACTTGACACATGCTCGCCTGCATCTGCATCACCTCTGAATCCGTGCTCAGGAGACATAATGCAGGTTACTTTAACATTGTGGGCAAGAAGGGTGTCCAGTACGTGTGATGTGGCAGATGCCATACCCGACTGGTTTGAAAGTACACATACGCGTTTCCCCTCTACAAGTTTGAGGTATTCCTCCACCTGCTGGGCACCGGTAAGGATATCTGTAGCATAATTCATGTTTTCCTCGCCAGGGAAGGTTCCCATTGCGTTGTTGAAGGTCTGTGGTGTTTCTGGGGCTGTCTGCTCCGCTTTCTGGCCCTCAGTCTGGCCGCAGGCACAAAGTGAGACTGAAAGCACTGCGGCTGCCAATGTTGTAAATAGTTTCTTCATATGTAAAGTTATTGTTTACGTGGAAAATGATATGCAAAGGTATTTAAAAAGAACCTTTTATACAATAAGGGAAAAACCCGCGGCCAGCATTTCTGCCGGAAGCGGGTTTCTCTTTTGTAGTAAGGTTAAATTTCAGGTTATTCTTCCTAGAACTGGAATCTGAGACCTATTGCAGGCATTATTGCGCTTTTCTGGTACTCACCGGTAAATGTGTTCTCAAATGTACCGGTAGTTTTCTGGCCCTGGAGATATGCGAATGCAAGGTCTACTGTCATGTTCTTGAATGGGCTCAAAGATGCACCTACTGTTCCGCAGAATGTGATTGCACTTGGAGTCTCTGGGTTGTAGTTGTCTTTCTGTACAGGAGGGGTGTCCATATATGCACCAGCCCTTACTGTAGCAAAGTCTGAAATTACATACTCACCACCAATCCTTATTGCAACTGTGTTCTCATAATCCTTTACAAATGACTGGGTAATTTCTCCAGCAGCAGTTTTGAACACCATCTCAAGTTTGTCGTATGCGCTCCAGCCTGTGATCTGAGCCTCTCCTGTAAGTGTCCAGGCTTCGGTTGGCTTGTAAGCGATACCTACGCTGAAGATGCTTGGGATAGGCATTGATGCGTCAAATGTTGCACCATCAAGCATACCCATTGTTGCAAGCTGTGTCTTGGTTGCGTCAAGTGTAGCAGTTGTCCCCTGTGGAATGTAGCCTGCAGCCTCAAATCCTTTAAGTGGGGTAGTGTCAAAACCTTTGATTGTGTTGATGACTGATTTTGCAGCGTCGTTTGCATAATCCAGTTCAGCCTCACCACCCTCTACAGAGAGTTTCACTTTTGATCTGTAGGTAGCGGCCAAAGTAACTTTTGGTGATACATTCACCATAATACCCAAGTTTACGCCGTATGAAACTTTTGAATCTCCCGCAAGGTCAATTCCAACAGGAATCTGGTTCTCGAATGTCTTTATTGCACCAGGAAGCTGTCCTATGTTTGCAGGGAGCATAGATGCCAGCGGGCTTGAGGCAAGGCTTCCGGCAAGTGTGCCAAGACCATTGAACGCATTTGCTGCAACAAGGCCTTTCTCCTGGCTGAAACTTCCGAAGTCAATCATAAGTCCTGCACCTATACTTACAATGTCTCCAATCTTGTATGATACTGTAGGCTGTATGCTGAATGCCTTGAGGGAAACCTCCTGAAGCATTGTTGCACCCACCCAGTTGTCGCCCCATACAATTGAGTTGCCCGCAGGGTTTGTAACGCTTACACCTACTGCAAGGTTATTGCAAGGTTTGTATCCTATATATCCGAAGATAGGGGTGCTCATAGGGTTGTCAGTCTCGGTCTTTGAACCCATACCGTTGAATTTGACTTTAGACTTGATTCCTATAGTACCCAAAGAGATGTCAAATTTAGAGTTCATGAATGACATTCCGGCAGGGTTGAACAACATGCTCTCCGCACCAAGTTTAAGTGCTGTACCTGTATGTCCCATACCTGTCTGTCTTGCACTCTGTGAGTTGATCTGGTAACCCTCTGCATTTGCTGTAAGCACTGAAAGTACAGCAGCGGCAGTCATTACCATTTTACTTGCTAGTTTTCCAAATTTCATATTTATCCAATTTTAAAACGGCCGCAAAGGTAAATAAAAATTTTAATATACCAAATTTCGTGCATCTTTATAATTTGCAGAAAATGAGATTGATAAAATTACACTCTATTATATGAGTTGTGAAATAATAAAAGGCGGGACCGGCATCCGCCTTTCCCGCCTCTATATGGTATGAAAATAATGCAACTAGTTGTTGTTCATCTGTTTGATGTCTATCTCCTCTTTCTGTGAGTCTCCAATCAGATACTCGCAGAAGTGGTCTGCCATTCTCCAGAAGAAGTATTCGGTCATATTGCCGAATGCGTGTCTCTGTCCAGGAAGAATAAGCATCTGGAAACGTTTGTTGGCTTTGATGAGGGCATCAACAACCCTTATTGTGTTGCCTGGGTGTACATTGTTGTCTATGTCACCGTGAACAAGCAGCAGATTGCCTTTAAGGTTCTTTGCCAACTGCTGGTTTGTGTTTATGCTGTATTTGAATGTTGTATCACCTTTTTCCGATACCTCTTCAAGCACTCCGTGGTGCTGTTCGCTCCACCAGCGGTTGTAGATGCTGTTGTCGTGGTTGCCGGCACAGGAAACTGCTGCAGAGAAGAAATCAGGGTATTTGAGTATAGCCGCTGTAGACATGAATCCTCCGCCTGAGTGGCCGTGGATACCCACCTTGTTGCCGTTGATGAATGGATGGCGTGCTGCCAACTGCTGTACGGCAACTTTCTTGTCTTCCAGACCATAGTCCCTCAGGTTACCGTAACCGAAGTTGTGGTACCATTTTGAGCGGTTAGGGTGTCCTCCACGGTTACCTACGGTTACAACAATGAAACCGAGTTGTGCAAGACGGTCTATCCTGTCCATACCTTTGCTCCACGATGAGTTGTTTGCCTCTGTCTGAGGACCTGGGTATACATACTCAATTATAGGGTAAAGTTTGGTAGAGTCAAAGTCGAACGGTTTGTACATTACACCGTAAAGGTCGGTAATGCCGTCACCAGCCTTAACTGTAAATATCTCAGGGAATTTGTATCCGCGTGCAATCAACTGGCTGAGGTCTGCCTCTTCAAGGTCCATTATCTTGCGTCCGGTGTTGTCGTAAAGTGCAGTCTTAGGGGTGCAGTCTACCCTTGAGTAGTTGTTTACAAAGTAACGGTTGTCATCAGACATATTAACCTTGTTGTCATAGTCTCCCTTGTTCAGAAGCCTTACATTGCTGCCGTCGAGGTTGGCGCTGTATGCATACATATAGTAAGGGTTGATGCCGTCCTCTTTGCCACAGGCTGTGAAGTATACAACCCTCTTCACAGGGTCTACCCCAAGAATCTGGTCTACGTGGTACTCGCCGCTGGTAATCTGGTTCTTCAATGTGCCGTCTGCACCATACAGGTAAAGGTGTGCCCAGCCGTCACGCTCAGACCAGAATACAAATTCTGTGTTGTTGTTGAAGAATTCAACGCCTCTTGTCTCAACATATGTGTTAAGTTCTTCGTGCAGTACAAGTTTGCACTCGCCTGTTGCAACGTCAACGCAGCAGAGGTCAACGCGTTTCTGGTCGCGGCTCTGGCGGGTGAAGTAGAATTTGCCGTTGTCGCCCATCCATTTCATAGGAACGTAGTCTGCATATCTCTCTTTAACTGTAACAGGGTTTCTGAGTACGCTTACACTCTGGTCCTTGAATGCATCAATGTTTATAGTGCGTGAATTCTTGTTCTCAAAGTCAAACAGGTAGAGATAAGCCTTAGGGCCTGGCTCGCCCGGCATCTGGTATTTGTATCCCTCGAGTTTCGGACGTGGGTTTGCAAGCACGTCAATTACCCACAACTCCTTAACCTTGCTCATATCGCTTCTGGTAAGGGCAAAATGTTTTGAATCAGGTGACCATACAATTCCTGCACCTGTACGTTTGGTGGTATCCTCCTCGTGGTTTCCGCCATACATTCCGCGTCCTGCATAAGGGAACTCCTTGCTGCCGTCTTTGGTGAGCTGGAACTCAACAATTGTGGAGTCCTTCTCATTCTCAACGGCCTTTTTCAGGTTCTCCATATCCATATACCAGAGGTTGTAGTTCTTTCCGTATACAGCGTATTTTCCGTCGGGAGAAATGCTTGCCCATCTTGGGTAGTCTTTCTTTGCCTCAACATCTGTGATGTCTGTAAGTCTGCCCGATGCAATGTCCCATTTGAAACGGAACACCTTGTTCTCTTTGGCCCCTTTGGCAGGTTTTTTCTCGCCCGGTTTCTGTTTTTTAGGAACCATAACGGAGGTCTTTATCTCAAACTCAAATGCTTTGTCGTCATCAACAAGTTCCAGTTTCTGGATAGGGAGGTGCTGTGCATCAAACGGATCTTTTGTAATTGCAGAGATTTGGGCTGCAAGTTTTCCCATATCCCATATTTTCCTCTTTGTTCCGGCAACAGGGTCTACAATATAGTATTCCTCACCTTTTGTAGTTTTATAGGTGTACCAGAATTTGTCTGAATTCTTGAACCAGTTTGGCCTTACATCTGTAGAGAAAACCATCTGGGCAACCTTCTTTGCGGAGAATCTCTCGGCAAGGTCATAATTTGCTTTTGTAACCGGAGTCTGCTGCGCGTAAGCCAGTGAACAGACTGCCAGTGCAATAAGTAGAAACAGTTTTTTCATATATTCTTAAGTGTTAAAGTTTTCTTTCCCATTCACCCACTTCCATATCCTTTATGGTGCCTTCCTCTATCCTGAACCTCAATGCTGTGCGTACATTGTGGAATCCCTGTACTCCTGCTGCCCCGGGGTTTATGCAGAGCACGTTGTACTTGGTGTCGTTGATCACCTTAAGGATGTGGGAATGCCCGCAGATGAATATGTCGGGAAGATGTGCATTTATAAGCTGGAATGCCTTGAAATCATACCTTCCCGGGTATCCTCCTATGTGCATCATAAGTATCCTCTTGCCCTCCAGTTCAAAGAACTGCACATAAGGGTGGGCCAGCCTCACTTTCTGGTCATCGCAGTTGCCGTAGACACCCCTCAGGGGCTTGAATGCGGCAATTGCATCTGCGGTTTCAATGTTCCCGAAGTCCCCGGCGTGCCAGATTTCATCAACCGGCTCCAGGAACTTCTTAAGTTTGTCATCAAACACCCCGTGCGTATCGGATATCAACCCTATGTATGCCATATATTTGACTCTTTATCTGCCGTAAGGTTAAAGCTTTATTACAATTTTCTTCTTGTACAGCCACATTGCCATTGCTGTGAACACTGCAACATATACAAGGGCAAACATAAGAGAAGAAACCTCATTGTTCTCACCCACAATTGCAATGCATACATTGTTGTAGAACCAGCTGAGCACGCTCCAGGTCTTCTCCTGAACAGTACCGTCTGCCATAACAACAGTGGCTTTCCATTTGATTATCTGTCCAAGGATCTTTGCAAAAAGACCTGCCATAACAAATGCAAACAGCGGGTTCATACCCATTGCCTTGAATGGGGTAAAAATCTTCTCCTTGCCTTTTATATCAATGAGGTAAATGAAGAATGCAAGCATAATTATACACCAGCCGCCTGCATACAGCACGTAAGAACCGGTCCAGAGGGCCTTTATTATAGGATAGCAGATGCTCCATACAAGTCCGCCTGCAAGGCAGCAGAGTCCAATTGTATAAAGTTGTGCAACCACATCAATCTTCTCTGGGGTCTGTTGGATTTTCTTCCCGATAAGGAATCCCAAAAGTACTGTACAGGCACCTGAAAGGGCACCAAGGAGTCCCTCAGGATCAAACGGGATGCCGAATCCCTTGTAAATGTGGTCTACACCAAAGATTGCAAGGTCTATGTCATCTGCACCTTGTCCGGCAAGTGAGAATGCACCGGCAGCACCGTTAACCATCTCTGCAGATGAATCACCTATGAGCCACAGGATTAGCCAGTGAAGTCCCATAAGTACTGCCATGGCCGGAATGATCTTCTTTGCCTTCTGCAGCCACAGTGCCACAAAACCTCCAAGTACATAACACATTGCAATTCTCTGCAATACACCTATAATCCTTATGTGCTCCAGACGGTAGATGAAGTTTTCCCAAACTGAAAGGTCTGGGTTTGGTGATGTAGGGTAGAAAGGGAACCAGTTGAGGCCGAATCCCACCAGGAAGATGAGGATGCCCCTCTTTACAAGTTTCTTTACGCTGTCGGGAGTGAGACCCTCATTGTATTTGGCAAAGGAGAATGCCATTGCCGCTCCCACTACAAACAGGAAGAATGGGAATACAAGGTCTGTAGGGGTACATCCTGCCCATGCTGCGTGGGCCAATGGGGGGAAGATATGTCCCCAGGAACCAGGATTGTTTACAAGGATCATCCCTGCAACTGTCATACCTCTGAGCACATCAAGTGCCACATAACGTTGAGATTTAATTTGTGTCATATTGTTGTAATGTTTTTAAGTTGCTTTTTATGGCGCTGCCAGACAATTGCCCCTTTTGGGCAAACCCGACAATCAGGTACGCTTATCCGGAAGGCAAAGATAAACTATTTCTTTTTTTTCAGGAAAAGCAATACCTTTACTCATTGTAAATTATAGGGAGCGTTATGGAACTATTTTACTCCACACAGGTAGAGGGGGGCTTGTGCACCCTTACAGAAGAGGAGAGCAGGCATTGCGCCAAGGTGCTCAGGCATACGGCTGGGGATATCATAAATGTAATTGACGGCAGCGGTACGCTGTATGAGTGCCGTATAGTGGAGTGCGGCAGGCAGGTGGTCTGCTCTGTTGAAAGTGCCGTTGAGGGGTTCGGGGCTCACGGCTACCACCTTACAATGGCAGTATGCCCCACAAAGAACATAGACCGCTACGAGTGGTTCCTTGAGAAGGCAACTGAACTGGGAATGGATGTGGTGGTGCCGGTTCTGGGCGACCATTCCGAGAGGAGGGTTGTGAAACCGGAAAGGCTGGAGAAGATACTTGTTTCGGCCGCCAAACAATCATTGAAGGGGGCGGTGCCGTGTTTGCGGGATGCAATTACAGTAAAACAGTTCATAAAGGAGTCTTCCCTACTGCCCGGTGTGAAACTCATTGCACATTGCTCGGAAGGGGAAAAAATGACTTTGGCAGAGGCGGTGGCTGCTGCTGTTAAGGCCTCAGGTGCCGGTGCGGATACCGTTGCTGTGGAGGTATCTTGCGGTGCTGGGGACATTCCTTCTGTGGTTGGTGGTGCTTGTGTCAAGCCTTGCATAACAATCCTCATCGGGCCGGAAGGGGATTTCTCCCCTGCAGAAGTTGATGCTGCAGTTGAGGCCGGCTTCAAGCCCCTCACCCTTGGGGAATCCCGCCTCCGCACAGAAACTGCCGCCGTTGCCGCCGTTGCAGGGGTGTATTTTTTGTGTGGTTGAGGGCATTGCCACGCTTAACCTCTTGGGATACATTTATCCCCTTATAATCTCAATCTCGCTGCCCAAGCCTACTTTAATAATCTGTGATGCGGAACGGGTGCAGTTGCCTTCAAATTCTTTTGGGACAATGAAGTCTACGGCATCCTTAATCTCCTGCGGGATTTCCTCAAATGTTGTTGGTGCTGGGGTGCCGGAAATGTTTGCAGAGGTTGATACTATTGCCTTGCGGAACTTGTATATCAGCTGATGGCAGAACTCGTGTTCAGGAATGCGGATGCCTGCAGTACCGTCTTCAGCCACAACATTTTTTGCCAGGCCCATTGCGCCAGGGTAGATAATGGTCATTGGCTTGTCGTTAACCTCAACCAGCTGGAGGGCAATCTCGGGAATTTCCTTCACATAGCGTCCCACCATATCCAAATCTGCCACAAGGGTTATGAGGCTCTTGCTGTCTGAACGCTGCTTTATCTTGAAGATCTTCTCAACCGCAGCCTCATTGGTGGCATCACATCCCAGCCCCCAGATTGTATCTGTGGGATACAGGATAACCCCACCCTCTTTAAGTATTTTTATTGCTGAATCTATCTGTTCTTTCATAGTCTGCATATTTAAGGCATTTGTGCAAATTTAAGAAAAATTTTCAGTCAAGAGGTTGGTAATGCTACCCCTCACCCAGCACTCCTCCCAACAAGGTGAGGTGTCCTAACCTCACACAAAAAAATGAGGTTAAGCAACACAAACCAACCGGCAGGGCATTACAGGCCCGGTTGCCTCGCCTAACCTCTTGGCATAGTGGGGATTTGTCGGGAGAAAAAGATTTGCCGGGCCACAAAAAAATTACAATCTTTGTACAACACTTCAATGTTTCCACCAAACTGGCCCGGGTGGGATTGGGGGAGAAGGATTGTGGGGCCAACAAAACATTTTCTTTTATGGTGGGGAAGGATTCTTTCAGTTTTGAGGCAGGCAATTGTTTTCACGTGTGTACAGACGGCAATGCATTGCCCTGGATGTTCAAGGATGATACCGATTTCATAAATGGCATAAACAGGATTGGTATATGTTCCTACATAACCGGAGTAAAAGTCATCTCCTATGTGCTTATGGACAATCACCTCCATTTCCTGCTCTGCGGCTCAATGCCATTATGCAAAGAATTCATAACAAGATACAAGCACCTTACAGGAAAATACATCTATTCCCGATATTCCATTAAAGGACATTTGAGAGGCCTGCCAACCGGAATAATTCCAATAGAAGATGAAGAGAATCTCCTGTCGGTAATTGCATACATAGACAGGAATCCTGTTGTAGCCGGGTATAGGTATCTTCCATCTGAATATCCCTGGGGAACAGCAAGGTATGTATTCAGGGGAAATGCATTGCTGGAAACAGAAAATGCAGCAGCCGGAACCAGCAGGGAAATTTGTGCAGGCGGGGAAATTTGCCGTAATCTTACTGAGCTTGGAACAATCTCGGCAAAAGGAAGGTATGAAAGATTGGGAACACGTGAGAACTTGCCGGATCACTGGATTTTGGAGAGCAGTGGAATAATTCACCCCTGTTGCTTTTTTAATCCAAAGATTATTGAATCCATTTTCAAAACCCCGGCAAGATACATATACCACTTGTCAAAAAAACTTGAAGGTGAGATTGATGCAACAATACACAACGGCAAAAAGTCCTTTCTTCCCGACAAAGAACTCAGGCCTGCCGTTGCAGAACTTGCCGCCACTCTTTTTGGTGCTGCCGATGTCCGCACCCTGAACATTGCTTCCAGGCTCCTCATAGCACGGAAACTGCGGTACGAATATGCCTCCACCCATAAGCAGATAGCCCGTATGCTGCATCTGGATGCAGAAACACTTAAAGGATACGTATGATAAAGATTCACGACCAGGGAGTGACTGCCAGGGGGAGTTCTCAGAATCTGTGGCCGGGAGTGTGACTATGAGTTGTGGCAGGAGTGGACCAGGAGTGGACCAGGAGTGGGTCAGGGAGTGGCCAGGGATGAATCAGGGGTGACAAGGGTAGCAAGGTGTGGCCAGGAGGAACCAGGGTGTTACAAGGGATCCCCAAGAGGTTAAGCGAGGTAATGCCTTCTACAGAGCATCTGGGGCTGACAGGCATGCCTAACCTGGGGAAATAACTTGAGGTTAAGCGACTTGAGTTGCACATAGAAGCGTGTAGGCAGCATTGCCTCGCCTAACCTCTTGGCTGACTTCTGGGGATACTTCTTGTGTGCAGTTGGGAATTTTCCTGGGAGAATGTCTGCAGTCTGCAGCCCTTTACAGTTTGAAGTCCTGTCACAAAATCACCGAGCAGGTTACGGGGTAGTGGTCTGAGTGGGATTCTTTGTGTATGGTGTGGTTGGTGCATTCTGTGGTGGCGGGAACCAGCAGGTAGTCTATCCTCAACAGGGGCCATACAGGAATAAATGTTGCGCCAAAGCCGGAGCCGGCTTCGCGGAATGTGTCTTTACGGTTTTTTGCAAGGGTGTGGTAGGTGTATGACATTGGGGTGTCATTGAAATCCCCGCAGATTATTGTTTGGTGAGGGTTGCGGTTTATGTCATCCAGGATGCGCGCTACCTGTTCGGAGCGTTTTATGAAGGTATCCTTCATTTTTCCGTGGGTTTCCACAATGTCTCGGGTAATATCTCCGCCCAAGCTCTCTTCTTTTACCGGGGAAACATTCCCCTCACCTTTTCTCATCTCATTCAGTTTGTCATAGAATTTATGGGCCAGTGCGGTAAAGGAGACATCATATGATTCCAGGTGGTTGTTGTAGATGCGCAATGTGCGGCCGTAGTGCTCCACATCTGCAAAGATGGAGAGGTTTGTGCTGCCGCGGAAACTCAACACTCCCTTCTCTGCAATGGGGAATTTGCTTAAAATCATATTGCCGAACAGTTTCCCGTTTCTGGCCTTGAACAGATGGTAATGGCGGTAAGGATACTGCCCATAGAGGGTATCTGCCTGGGTATAGTCTTCTGCAAAGAATTCCTGTAGGCACAGGATGTGTGGATTCTCCCCTGCAATGAATTTCCCTATTTCCCTACGGCACTCTTCTCTGGTAAGCCTTACAGATGTTCCTGCAGTTTTGCCGGTTCCTCCGGATGTCCTTCCGGATGATGAGGAGAACATCCCCACATTCCAGGTGGCAATCTTAATCTCTATCCCCTCTTTCTGCGGCTCTTCCCTGTTGCCTATCTTTACAAACAGGTCTGTATAGAGGAGTGCGGGCAACAGCGCAGCCACAGCAATCCAGGCACTGGCACTTCTGCGGATCAAAGCAATAAGCAGCAACAGCAGGTTTATTGCAAGGATGGGGATGAAGTAGAGCCCGAAAAACAACGGCAATGCAAATTTTGCGGGGTTTACATATACGGCAAGGTAGGAGAGGAACATGGCAGCGGCAGCCACAACCAGGATAGCCCTGAATGTGATACCAAACAAAAGGGGGGATCTGCGTCTACCCCCGCTTTCTCTCTTTCTGCCCATATTCAAATTGGTTCAGGCAGGTTTATACAAACTGCCACATGTAAATTGGTTCAGGCAGGTTCATACAAACTGCCACATATAAATTGGTTCTGGACTTTGCCTCCTGCGGGCAGCCGCCCGTAGCGTATTTTTAATAATACATCCTGTTGTTCTTCTTCCAGTACAATATGAGGAAGAACCCGAAAATCATACCTCCAAGGTGTGCAAAATGTGCAACATTACCCCCTCTTCCCGACAGTCCCAGCAACAGTTCCAATGCACCGAAGATGAGCACGAACCATTTTGCCTTGAGGGCAACCGGAGGGAAAATGAGCTGCATCACATTGTTTGGGAACAGCATTCCATATGCCAGCAGCAAGCCGTATATTGCACCCGATGCGCCCACTGTAGGGGTGGAAAGTAGTGCCTGGATGTTTGCACGGGCCATAAAGTCACCTGCATTCACATCTGCAATGTAGCCCTGCAGCTGCAGGTACATAACCCCAAGATGGAGCAGTGCCGCACCTATGCCGGTAACAAAATAATACAGGAGGAATTTCTGGCTTCCCCATACCCTTTCCAGCACACCTCCAAATATGAAGAGGGTGTACATATTGAAAAATATATGTGTGAACCCTCCGTGCATGAACATATGGGTTACAAGCTGGAACGGTTTGAAAAATGGCGACTTGAAGTAGAACAATGCAAAGTTCTCATACATGAAGTTGCCGGTAATCATTGTAATTACATACATGATTACATTAATCAGCAACAGATTTTTTACTACAGGGGGCATGCTCCCCAATATTGAATTTCCTCTGAACATAATAATCCTTTAACAGTATTTAGAGTTTCCCGGCCAGTTCCTCCATTGTCATTATTGCTATTACAGGGTGTCCCTGCGGAGTGCGGTTCGGTTCCTTGCAGGCAAACAGCGAGTCTATAAGTTCCTGTGCCTGTATGTTCCCCATTGCCTGCGCCCTGGCAATGCCGGATTTGCGCACCATATCAAGTGCTATCTTTTCCTTAAGTTCCTGTCCAAAATCTTTGCCAACTTCCTGCAGCCCTGCAATTATTGCATCAACACACTCTGTAACAGCCAGATTGCCCTCTGCAAAAGTGGCAGGAGTGCCGTATACCACCACGCAGTTCTCTCCAAAAGCGCGGATATCGAACCCAAGTGTCTTTATGAACTCCTGGTTCTCCATAAGGATTGAATATGAGTTGTGGTCAAGGTCCATTGTCTGGGGGAAGAGCTGCTCCTGGATAGGCTGGTTGCTGCAGTCTATTGTCTGCATATACCTCTCATAGAAGATCCTCTCCTTTGCACGGGCAATGTCTATAAGCATAAGTCCCGATTTTACAGTGGTGAGGATATACTTCCCTTTAACTACAAGAAGCGGATTTGCACAGGCATTCTCTTCGCTGAAGAATCCGTTGTATCCATCTGTGCGGGTGTTTCCACCATATCCCACTTCATCTGTCTGCAATCCGTCCTTACTGTCTGCCGCAGTACCTCCGGGTGTGCCTGTACCGCTCCTGCCGGTTGATATGGCATCAAAAAGCGGGTTTCCTTCAAATGCCGGAGTTGAACCGAAATCCTGGCGGTTGCTGTTCCACTCGGTGGAGGAGTTCCATCTGGACCCGCTCCTCTTCTCTTCATCAAATGGGTTGAAGAGGGGATCATAGTTGATTTTTGGAGGTGCAGGAGGTCTGCCGGATCCGAACCCTGTCCTTACAACAGGAATCTCAGGTGCCCCTTCGGTGTCAAAATCTATTGAAGGCACAAATGATCCTTCCCCTATGGCCTCCTTTACGCAGGCTGTAACTATCTCAAAAATTACCCCGTCATTCTCAAACTTTATCTCGGTCTTGCTGGGATGGATGTTCACATCCATACTGCCCGGTTCAATTTCAAGGAAAAGGAAATATGAGGGGGAAGTGTTGTCGGGAATAAGATTCCCGTATGCCTTTATTATGGCTTTGTGCAGCAGAGGGCTCTTGAAATACCTTCCGTTTACAAAAAGGTACTGGTTGGGCTGGCTTTTCTTTGCAAATTCAGGCCTCCCTATAAAGCCGCGGATACTTACTATGTTGGTGTCTGTCTGGGCGGTGATGAGGTCTTTGGCAATCTCCTTGCCGCACAATTGGGTTATGCGCTGCTTTATGTTTGATGCAGGGGTTGCGTGGAATATGTCCCTGCTGTTGTGTACAAGGCGGAATTCCACATCTGTGCGGGTGAGGGCAACCCTTATGAATTCGCTCACAATCTGCCTGTACTCCACATTGTCTGACTTGAGGAATTTCCTCCTGGCAGGCACATTGTAGAAGATGTTCCTTACCGCAAAGTTGCACCCTACGGGACACGATGTCTCTGTCTGTGAAATTATGCTGCTCTCGGCAATGTGTATCTCCGTGCCGCACTCAGCCCCCTCTTTGCGGGTCTTCAGGGTTACATCTGCGCAGGCTGCTACAGATGCAAGGGCCTCGCCCCTGAATCCGTAAGTCTCTATGGAGTAAAGGTCTTCTGCCTTCTCTATCTTGGAAGTGGCGTGCCTCTCAAAACAGAGTGCCGCCTCCTGCGGTGTCATTCCGCAGCCGTTGTCTATTACCTGAATGAGGGTACGGCCGCTGTCGTTTATTATAACAACAACGGATGTGGCGCCGGCATCCACGGCATTCTCCATAAGCTCCTTCACTACATTACTGGGGCGCTGGATAACCTCACCGGCGGCTATAAGGTTTGATATATGGTTGGGAAGTACCTGCAGCATCGCCTAAAACAACAATCCCATAAGTTGTGCCATATACACCGCTGCAACCAGAGCCGCTGCAATACCCATAATTGAAACGAATCTCATAAAAGGGGTGTACTTAAGGTCTTTCCTTGCAACCTCCATTCTCCTGAACGATCCCCTTATGCTTGCTCCAGGCTTGTACTCTTCTGCCTTTGCGCGCTCTGCCGCATCCATCTTCTCTTTCAAAGCCTCCTTCCTTGGATCATAGAATACCGGCTGGTAATTGAATTTCCTTATTTGTCTCTGCTGAAAAAATCCCATAACAATTCCTCCTGTTTGTAAACAAACAAAGATAGGATATTTATGTTAAATTTGCCACAATTAAAAGGCAAACATATTATGGACATAAGAGTAGGAAACGGTTATGATGTGCATCTGCTGGCTCCAGGACTTGAGTTCTGGCTCGGCGGAATAAAGATTGAGCACACAAAGGGGTGTGTGGCCCATTCTGACGGGGACACCCTCATCCACGCATTATGTGATGCAATGCTGGGAGCCCTGGCCCTTGGGGATATAGGAAAGCATTTTCCCGACAATTCAGCAGAGTTCAAGGGGATAGACAGCAAGATTCTCCTTGCCCGTACAAATGACCTGATAAAATCAAAGGGGTATTCACTTGTAAATGCAGATTGTACAATTCTGTTACAAAAACCTAAAGTTGCTCCATACATTATCCCTATGAGGGAGTGTCTGGCTGGTGTCCTTGGTGTGGAGACGGAGAGGGTGTCGGTAAAGGCAACCACCACAGAGGGGGCCGGTTTTGTGGGGCGTGAGGAGGCCATTGCCGTATACGCCACTGTGTTGCTTGCCAAAAATTAAAAATTGATTATTTTTGTCCTGCCCGTGTGGGTGCAAATGAATTTTTAACCTGTGGGTGCGTTCTGCGTGCCCAACTTTAAAACTTTTTTGAAATGCAGTATCAACGTGTTGCTTTTGGTTTCCTCAGGAAACTGTTTGTGATTTTGCTGGTATGTATTCCGGCATTTGCCTTTGCGCAGGAAGATGAAAAAGAATGTCCTTTCTACGGTTCTGTGGAGATAGCCTCCAAATACATCTGGAGAGGTACGGGAAATGGTGATTCTCCGCTGGTCCACCCTACTGTAGGCTTTGCAAAAGGGGGATGGGATGTTTATGTATGGGGTGCATTTGCCTTTGACGACAGTTATAAGGAACTTAATATAGGTGTAAGTTACAGTTTCAGCAATTTTACAATAGAACTTGTTGATTACTTTTACCCTGAAAAGGGGTCTGATTTTTTCAATTTCAGCAACCGCAGCACAACCCATTCGGCCGAGGTTATCCTCTATTATGAGCCGGAAGCGGTACCTATACACGTGATTGTAGGTTCCACTATCTATGGCGATGACAAGAATGAGAAAGGGAACAATGCTTTCTCTTCATACGGTGAGGTTGGCTATACCCACGAGTTCAATGAAAAGAACATTGCCGAAGCGGCAGTGGGATTTTCTCTCAATAAAGGTTATTACACAGACTATGAGAAGGGTTTCAGCCCTGTAAACCTTACAGCGGCTTATACAAGGATTTTCACTTTGTGGAATTATGACCTCCCGGTTTCTGCAAGGTATGCATATAACCCTTATCTGGAGAAATCCTACTTTGCATTGTCTTTGAGTTTCGGATTCTAAAAAGAAAATTCATATGGAGAGCCGTGGACAGATTCTGGAGATATACGCCCTGAATGATGTCCACGGCCGTTTTTTCAATACCCCGCATTACTCCGGGGAAAAATGTGCCTCCCTTGCAAATGCCAGTGCTTATCTGAAGGGGAGGAGGTCTGCCCTTCATCCCGACAATATCCTCCTTTTGGATTGTGGTGACAATCTGCAGGGAGATGTAGCGGTGTGCCTGAGCAACAGGCAGGTAAGGGAGGGGGCAGGAGAGCATATATACCCCAAAGTGGCGCAGTGCCTTGGAATAGATGCAGTTGTGCCAGGTAACCATGATTTTGAGTCCGGGCCGCAGGTGCTGGAGGCGGTGGAGAAGGGGCTGGCAGACTCAGGGATTCCTGTACTGGGGGCAAATGTGATGCTGTCGGGAACAGGCAGAAGCCGGTTTGCACCGTATCATATATTTGAAAGGGGAGGTATAAGGGTGGCTGTGATAGGATTGGCCAATCCAAGTACCCCAATGTGGATTCCCTCTTGTCTGAGGAATGGGCTGGAGTTTCTTCCTCCTGTTGGGGTTGTGCAGGGGATTGTGGATGAAATCCGAGGAAATGATATGGCGGATATTGTGGTGCTGCTGTTGCATTCGGGGTTTGGAGAGCCTGAACTTGATCTGGAACGGGACTGTATGGCCGAGCATCAGGCGCTGGCACTTGCCGGAAAGTTGCGGGGGGTGGATATAATTTTTGCAGGGCACGACCATAAGCAAGGATGCTGCAGGGTTGGGGAGACTCTGGTTCTTTCGGGAGGATCATATGCAAACGGTGTGCAGAGGGTTGTGGTATGTGTGGAGGAGGATGGAGAAAAAATTGTCGGGAAGAAGATTGAGGGGGAGATTGTGGATATGGGGCAGGTTGGTGAGGATATGGAATGGCTTGGGCATTTTGCAGGGCAGATTGGGGCTGTGAAGGGGCATATGGAGCAGCAGGTGGGTGTGCTCCCTTTTGCGGTTGATGCCAGAAAGGCTTTGGGAGGTCCTTGCAATTATGTAGACCTTATTCACTCTGTGCAGTTGTGGGCTTCGGGGGCGCAGGTCTCTTTTGCTTCGCCTTATATGTATGACCAGATGATTGGGGCAGGGCCGGTTTCCCGGAGGAATGCCTTTATGATGTATTCTGCGGAGAATACCCTTTATAAAGTGTGGATGAGCGGCAGGCAGATAAAGGATTATCTGGAGTATTCCTATGGCAGATGGATAGGAGGGGAGGATGGTCATATATTACAGTTGTGTTCTACGGAACTGGAGGGGAAGCGTCATTGGTGGCCGAAAAATTTTACATATAATTTTGATTCTGCAGCCGGGCTCGTATACGAAGTAGATGTTGTTGCTGAATACGGCAACAGGGTGCGGATATCTTCTTTGTGGAATGGGGAACCCTTTGATTTTGAGAAGAATTATACGGTTGCACTCTCTTCGTACAGGGTGAGCGGTGGCGGAGGAATGTTTGGTACAGGGGCCGGGATTGATGTGGGAAATGGGCTGGAGAGTATTGTTGTTGCCCAGTACACTTTTGTGAGGGAATTGTTGGAGGAGTACCTGGGTGGTGGAGGGGATGTGATGCGGGACCGTTGCGGGAAATGGGCTTTTGTGCCTGTGGAGATGGCCCGACGGGGGGTGGAGAATGATTTGCGGTTGTTGTTTGAAACCTCAATTTTTTGACGGTGCTTGTAAAAAAATTTGCTAACTTGCGTGGCGTTTGAAAAATAGAGTTATGGCAGTTATTGGAGTAGATCTTGGCGGTACCAAAGTTGCGGCTGCACTTTTTGACCGTTCAGGCAATATTGAGGCAAAAGTTGTGAAGTTGTTGGATGGTGCGGAAGGGGAAAAGGTTGCCGGCCTTGTAAATGAGGTTATACTTTCTCTTATGGCAGAGAATCCTGCACAAAAAATTGAGGCAATAGGTGTCTGCATCCCCGGAATTGTATATTCCAAGAAAGATACAGTATGGGCTCCGAATATTCCAGGATGGGACAATTTCCCTCTCAAGGCCAGGATAGAGGCTGCCGTAAACAATCCGGGAATCATCATAAGCATTGAGAGCGACCGTACCTGTTACGTTTTGGGCGAGGTGTGGAAAGGTGGTGCCAAAGGTTGCGACAATGTGATATATCTTGCAGTTGGAACAGGTATTGGCGGAGGTATACTCATTGATGGAAGAGTGCTGCACGGACACAGTGATATAGTTGGTGCAACAGGGTGGATGGCCCTGCAGAACACTTACCACGAGGATTATATCCCTTGCGGGTGTTTTGAGCATTTTGCATCTGGGAACGGAATTGCACTGCAGGCACAGAAGGCTCTCAGGTGTGAGAAGAACTATACTGGGGTTTTGGGCGGTAAACCTGTGGAAGAGGTTACAACAAGGGATGTGTTTGCAGCCTATGAGCAGGGAGATCTTGTAGC
The DNA here is from genome assembly GCA_017625535.1 of Bacteroidales bacterium. Classification (GTDB taxonomy): domain Bacteria; phylum Bacteroidota; class Bacteroidia; order Bacteroidales; family UBA932; genus Egerieousia. The sequence continues at coordinate 83,167 of JAGAKR010000014.1, forward strand.
CCGCAAGGTACTTGACAAGGCAATTGAGATGTGGGGAATGGGGGCAGCCAATCTGGTGAGCCTGTTCAATCCGGAGAAATTCATTTTTGGAGGAGGGGTTTTCGGTCCTGCCGCCAAATTTATCCCAAGAATATACAACGAGGCCTGCAAGTGGGGCCAGCCGATTTCAATGAAACAGGTGGAGTTCAGTGCTTCACAGGTTGATGGTGAGGCTGCTCTATATGGGGCAGGGTATCTTGCAATAAGGGAATCGTGGAAAGTGGAGTAATCTTACTTAAAAATACACGTTATGGAGAAAAAATATTCAACCAATCTGGTGTTCATTGCCGCTTGTGCAGGAATGTCATTTTTTGGAGTGGCGATGCTCTCTCTCGGCCCTATTCTGGGACCGCTCAATGCAATGGTTGAGGGTGCCAATGCCCTTCCATCCACAATGTCTATAGGAATCATTTTGGGAACCATCCTTTTTGGACCGGTTGTGGACAAGTTCGGATACAAATGGCTCCTTATACTGGCATCAATTGCCGCTTTGGCGGGAGTGCAGGGGTTGGCAACTTTCAAAGAGATAGGGTTGCTGCACGCCTCAATATTTTTGCTGGGCCTTGGTGGCGGTATCCTTAACGGTGAAACCAATGCTGTTGTATCAGATATATATGACGACGACAAACGTGGAGGCAGGCTGGGACTTCTGGGCGCGTTCTATTGTATAGGAGCCCTTTTGTGGACCCTGCTCAACTATTTCATTCCTGATTTCAGAATTCCTTTGAATGCAGTTTCGGCTGTAATGGCAATTTTTATAATTTCATTCTTCTTTATTGCCTTCCCTAAGGCAAAACCTCAGGAGAGTGTCTCTTTGTCAAAATCTTTGGGACTGCTCAAGTATCCTGCACTTATAATGTTTGCACTTGTATTGTTCTTCCAGTGTGCATTTGAGGGGACAAGCGGTAACTTTACCGTACAGTATCTTTCTCATAAAGGGGGAATGGACAATGCTGCCGCCACCCTTGCAATGACCTGGTTTACTGTGGGAATGTTGGCAGGAAGGCTCCCTTTGGGAACAATTATGGGTAAATTGAAGGAATTAGGAACCCTCTATGTATATTTGGGAGTTGCCCTTGTGGGTGTTTTGCTGTTCATGTTCCAGGCATCCAGCACCGCTGCGGTATATGTTGCAATGGCATTGATAGGCTTTGGGGCAGGTGCAACATTCCCTGTAGTGCTAAACTTCATTGGAGGTGCATTCAAGGATCTGAGCGGAACAGCATTCTCAATTGCAATGTTCATAGGATTGTGCGGACAGTCTCTTGGCAACAAGGTAATGGGATTGCAGTTTGATTCGGGAGTATATGGATTCCTTCCTGTATGCCTGATCATTTGTGTTGCAATTATGATGGTACTTGTACCTACAGCAGTGAAAGTATCACAGAAAAAATAACAATATTAACCTTTAAAAAATTTTTTGGAAATGTTAGCTAATGAATGGAAAAAGAACGCTATAAGCGTTATGGACAAAATTGAGGAGACTCAGATGGAGAACATCAGGAAAGTTGCTGAGATAATGGCAGATGCAATTGAGGCAGGCCGTTGGGTGCACACTTTCGGCTGCGGTCACGCAAACCTTCCTATTGAGGAGATGTATCCAAGAATCGGTGGTTTTGTAGGATTCCACCCGCTTTGCGAGCTTCCTCTTACATTCTTCACCCATATTACAGGTGAGATGGGTATCCACCAGTTCTTGTGGCTGGAGAGAGCAGAGGGTTACGGCCAGTCTATTATGAAGAGCTGGAACTTTGACGAGAAAGATGTGCTTTGGATTTTCTCACACACCGGTATCAATGCAGTTAACATTGACGTGGCTCTTGAGGCTAAGAAACGCGGCATGAAAGTTATCGTGTTCGGTTCAGCTTCTGAGACAGGCAACAAAGTTCCTCGCCACTCTTGCGGAAAGAACCTTTTCCAGATTGCAGACTACGTAGTTGACACTTGCTGCCCTATAGTTGATGCATCTTGCCAGTTGAAGAAACACCAGGATAAAGTTGGTCCTCTTTCAACCATGGCTTCTGTAACTACAGTTTGGATGACCATCTGTACAGTGGCTGAGATTCTTGAGGAGAGAGGTGTAAAACTTTACATCCACCCTTCACACAACGTTCCTGGCGACACTACTGCCCACGAGCGTCTTGATGCTTGTATTGCTGAGTACAAGAAAAGATCTGCAGGTCTATAATTGACGTTGTTTTCAATTGCTTGATTTGCAATATTATAAAAATACGCAGCTTTTTGCTGCGTATTTTTTTGTTGTTGATAATCAGTTGATTGTACAAAAGGACGACGTTAAAATTCTTGCATGAACTGCTCCTCCTTAATAAAAGCAACCTCTTCTTTTACAAATCTCCAGGTGCTGGAACCCTCTTTGCCAACTTTAAAGTACTCTTCATAGCATTTCATGGCGTTGGAGTAGTCTTTTAGCAGCCGGTATGCGTATCCGAACCGGGCAAGTTGTGCAGGCTGCAGGGTGTCATATCTTTGTGCTGCCTTGAAATGCGATACAGCTCTCCTGAACTCTTCATCTTTAAGATACATTTCTGCACGTGAAGAGTTTATTTTGTACATAAGGGTGGAATCCGGCTGGATCATTGCTTCAGCTTTTCTAAAATATTTTTCGGCCTCACTGGTGTATTTTCCCGGATAGTTTGCATAACATACCGCCTGATAATAGACCAGATTCACATCTGTGGTGTCAAGTTTTGAGGCTTTGTTGAACCATCCGCGCGCAGAAGCCCAGTCCTTCTCCATAAACCTGCACAATCCCAGATACCAGTATCCCGACAGTTCATCACACCCATACTCCAGACTTTTCTTGAATGTCTCGTATGACTCTTTGTAATCTTTGAGCCCATATTGGGCCAATCCCTTTATTGGGGCAATTACATAGTTGGCTGAATCTCTCTCCAGATAGTTGTTTGACATGGCAAGCACTGTATCATACATTGCCCTTCCAAGGTATATGTTGGAAATCTTCTCCAGAGTGCGGTAATCGTAAGGGTTCATTCCGTATGCCTTGCCATAATAGACCAGCGCGGAATCACTCCGGTTTGTTTTGTTGAAACAGTTCCCCATTGTTATGAGTATTGCAGGTATTGTATCCTTCTTGAGTATATGTCTGCCGTCTGCAAGGCAATTGCCATACTCCTCCATCTTATACTCCAGCATCATCTTCTGAATCCTCAGGAACAGATTGTCGGGAGACAAACGCACTGCATTGTCATAGAACATGAAAGCTGCTATGTCATTGCCGGAAAGCCTGTGGCATTCCGCTATGTTTGCATAAATTACGGGATCTTCTCCCCAAATCTGCAGGGCTTCATCAAGTGTGTCTATTGCCTCATAAAAATTGTAGAGGTTCTTCTGGCAGGAGGCCTTCTGCAGAAGCAGATTTTTAAGTTCTGAGTATCCATAACTGGCCGATATGGAATCCTGCTGCAGCTCCAGGCTTCTCTTCAGGGAATCTGTCTTTACATCCAGCATTGTAATGGCGGCTTTATAATCATAATTGGACATTGCCTCTTCCCAGTTGCTGTAGGTGCGTTTATCCAAAGAGGCCTGCTGCTCTCTCCGGTCGGCAGATTGCGGTTGTGCAGGAGCTTGTGCATGTGCATGTGCATGTGCTTGTCCGGGAATGTGCACTGCCAATATCAGGCATACAATGGCTAATGATTTTCTCATGACTTGTGTGGTTTTGAATGTCGGTTATACAAATTTAACAAATATGTACGTGGCATCAGGTCCCGATTGGTGATGTTGCGTTTTGTTTCACTTAAAATACTGCTCCAGATGCTCTCTGTGCAGGATTTTGCAGTAACCGGTTGCGGAGAAGGTGTGTTGGAATTGTGGGAAAAGTCCGGCAGGAGAAGCAATTGGGCAAGAGGTTAAGTTTCGTAATCTGCCCTACGGAGTGTCTAAGACCTATAGGCTCGCTTAACCTATAGCAAGTGATGGAGGTTGAGGGACACAATGCATTCCACAGGGCTGTGCAGACTGGGTATGCTCTCTTAACCTCTTGGCGGAGCGGAGCGGGGGTGGTAGGCAGTAGCAGGGGGCAGTAGCAGGAGGCAGGTGGCCGGAGGCAAGGGGCGGGAAGCCGGAGGCATGAGGCAGGGAGCGGGGGCATCTGTGCAGCAAGTGCGCCTATTGCTTGCTTTTCTGATGTGGTTGCAGTATATTTGAGAAAAATAAGATTGTACATTCAGGATGGAAGACAACATTTGGAACGGAGACCTTACGGCTCTGGTGGAGCAGGTGAGGGTGGATATGGAGGAGATTGCAGCAACTGGGCAGTATCCTGTGCAGGTGATGCTGAGGGGGTATGAGCTTCTGGAGAGATTGGGGGATTGGGAAAATGTGCAGTATAATGTAAAGGACAAGGAGACTTTCCATAAGGCTCTGGAGAAGTTCAGGGAGAGTTATATTGCCTGTGGGGAGCAGCTGTATGCCGTTATGGATCCTGAGCAGATAAAATTGAAGACAGCGGCATATATGAGCCCGTGGGTGAGGAAGTTCAAGGAGGCGCAACAGGAATTGGAGAAGGCAACGGCGTTGTGGGAGATGTCAAAGACAGCCCACAAGGCGCAGGAGGAGGGGAGTTTTTGGGAGAAGTGGAAAACCCTCAGACAAGTGCGCAAAATGGCCGGTTTCCCTCTGGAGAGGGGGCGTACAGGAAATTTTGTGTCCCGCACCTTTGATCTTATGCAGCAGGCCCAGTCCAGGGCTAGGGAGGCGCAGCTGCAGATGTACGGGCACAATGTGGCCCATAAATGTACTCCCGACAGTTATATGAGGATTTTTGAACTGGTTTGCGGACAATACATCCGGGAGGGACAAGAGAAACGGCAGTGAAGATGATTCCCAGGCAGAGGTAAAAGAGAAAAACAAATACAAAATATGGTTATGAAATCACTCAAGAATTTGGCGGCAGTGCTGGTGGCGGCACTTCTGGCATCCTGCAGCGGCACAGGATTCAAGACTGTTCAGGTAGAGCAGTTCAAACAGACAATAAAGGACCCTTCAATCACACTGGTTGATGTGAGAACCCCTGCAGAGTATGCACAGGGACATATAGACGGGGCAATGAACCTTGATGTATGGGATTCACTTTTTGTAGATAATGCTGTAAAGGCACTTCCTGCGGGGAGCAAGGTAGCAGTTTACTGCAAAAGCGGCAGAAGAAGTGCAGAGGCAGCAGGCAAACTGCAGGAGAAGGGGTATGATGTGGTAAATCTGGATGGAGGTTTCCTTGCGTGGAATGATTTCCGCCACAAGAGGGACTATGTTATAGTGGTACACGGTGGTGCAGGCAATGTGGCATCGGTTGAGAAGGATTCTGTAAAGGCTGCAAAGTATTATGCGGCGCTGGATTCGGCACTTGCTATCGGGAGCAAGGTTCTGGAGGCAGGCGGCAAAGGGCCTGAGGCTGTAATTGCTGTAATAAACTATTTTGAGGGGAATCCTCTCTTCAATGCCGGCAAAGGTGCAACAATTTCAGATGCAGGTATATTTGAGCTTGATGCCTGCATTATGGAGGGCAAGGACCTTTCTGCAGGTGCAGTGGCAGGTGTTACAAATGTAAAGAACCCTATAAATGCGGCGTATGCTGTAAAGACCAAGTCTGAGCATGTCCTTCTGGCCGGGAAAGGAGCGGAGGAGTTTGCAGCAGAGCAGGGGCTTGAGCTGGTGGACAACCTCTATTTTGCAACCCCAAAAACAATGCGCTGGGTTGAGGAACTAAAGCATAAGAGCAAGAAGAACGGTACTGTAGGTTGTGTTGTACTTGATACTGACGGAAACCTTACAGCCGGAACAAGTACAGGCGGCCGTTTCCGCAAGAAATGGGGCAGGATAGGTGATGCACCTATTGTGGGGGCCGGTACATACGCAGACAACAACTCTTGTGCGGTATCCTGTACAGGACACGGAGAGTATTATATCCGCCACGCAGTTGCCTTCAACCTTGGGGCACGCTACAAATATCTGGGAGAGTCACTTGAGCAGGCGGCTGATTATATAATTAACACAGAACTCAATTCTGAGCACGGAAACGGCGGTCTGGTGGCTGTGGACAAGGACGGAAACATAGCAATGCCGTTCAACAGCACCGGAATGTACAGGGGATACCTCTACAAAAATGAGGGGACAACAGGAGTGGTAAGCAAAGTGGGCATAGGTCCGGATCTTAAGTAAATTGTTCCCCAACGGAGTTTTTTGGAACACAGGGCACAAAAGGGAAACTTTTTGTGCCCAAGTTTTTTCAGGGGAGGTTATATTTGCAGAAAATTAAGGATATGATAAAGAGTTTCTTCAAGCATTATATATTGTTCTTCCTGTTCTGCGTTGTGCAGAAAGGGGTATTCTTCCTCTACTACTACAAAGAGTTCTACAGCCAGTACGGATTCGGGGATTTTGTGGATGTGGTATTGCACGGCCTCCCTCTGGATGCTGCAATAGCAGGTTACCTTACAGCCATTCCGGCCTTGCTGCTCATTGCAAGTGTATGGTGGCAGGGGAAAGCCCTCAAATATATCTTCAAGGGGTATTACATTTTCTGCGCAGTGCTGCTGGCCCTCATTTTTGTAGGGGACCTTGCACTTTACGAGCACTGGGGGTTCCGTCTTGACTCCACTCCTCTATTCTATTTGAAATCAAGCCCTAAAGATGCCTTTGCCAGTGCAACATTCGGGATGATTGTGGCAGGTATAGTGGATCTGGCCGTGTATATTGCGGTATTTTTGTGGCTGAGCAAAAAATTCCTTTCACAGGATTGGCTGGGCAGGCCGGTAATTCATAAAGTGAGGAAAACCGTTGTGCTGGTTCTCCTTGCCGGAGCATTGTTCCTTCCAATCCGCGGAGGCCTCACAGTGGCAACCCTAAACACCGGAAAAGTGTATTACAGCCAGGATATGAGGCTCAACCACGCAGCCATAAACCCTTGTTTCAGCCTTTTGGAATCAATGTCAAGGGATGCCTCATTTGCCACCCAGTACAAGTATCTTCCTCCCGACAGGGCTTCAGAGCTTTTCTCCACTATGCAGGATGTTTCCATACAGGGGAATGGGGCTGCCATAATGGGCAGTCCTGAGGCAGAGGCCGGGGAAGACTCGTCGGGAAGAATGCAATTGTTGAAGCCTGGGAAACCCAATATTGTGGTGGTGATTCTGGAGAGTTTCCTTTCAAAGGCAATGGGTACCCTTGGGGGAATTGAAGGTGTTGCTGTGAATATGGATAGCCTTGGGGCTCAGGGGGTGCTGTTTACAAATTTTTATGCAAACAGTTTCCGTACAGACAGGGGAATTGTCTCAATCCTTAGCGGTTACCCTGCACAGCCAACCAACAGCATTATGAAATATCCGCGCAAGAGCCAGTCTCTGCCTTCAATTTCAAAGGCTCTGGCACAGAACGGATATGATTTGCAGTACATTTACGGCGGCGATGCAAACTTTACAAATATGCGCTCTTACCTTACTGCAATGGGTTTTGAAAATATAGTAAGCGATGTGGATTTCCCATTGTCAGACAAATTGAGCAAATGGGGGGCACACGATGATGTGATGTTTGGCAAGATTGCAACACAATTGGAGGCGGGGCAGGAGAAGGAGCCTTTCCTTAAGGTTATACAGACTTCCAGCAGCCACGAGCCGTTTGAGGTGCCCGGGTTTGCCAGACTGGAAGATGAACGCCTTAACTCCATTGCGTTTGCAGACAGTTGCCTGCAGAGTTTCATAAACCGCTATAAGAATACCCCATATTGGAGCAATACCCTGTTTGTGCTTGTACCGGACCACGCAATGCAGTACCCTGTAGATTTGGATGTCTTCTCATCCCAGAGGTACAGGATTCCACTCATTTTCTATGGAGAGGCCCTTGCTGTTCGTGGTGTGAAAGTAGATGTTTTGGGTTCCCAGATAGATATTGCGGCAACTCTGTTGGGGCAGTTGGGGATTCCGCATACGGAATTTGCATTCAGCAAAGATATGCTTGAGCCGGCAAATCCAAGGTTCGGATTCTTTACCGTACCTGATGCCTTTGGTATGGTTACCGATTCCGGAGAGGTGGTATTTGACAATGTTGCAAAGAAAATTTACTCAACTTCGCTGCCTGACACCCTTGCTTTGGAGCGAGGAAAGGCATTTTTGCAAAAACTTTACGACGATTTGGAAAAAAGAGGCAATAAAAATTTGCAGGATTAAAAAAAATGCATACCTTTGCAACCCGTTTGAGACAAAACGGTTGCTCATTGAGATATGGTGTAATGGTAGCACAAGAGATTCTGGCTCTCTTGGTTCGGGTTCGAGTCCTGATATCTCAACACTATGTTGGCGCGATAGCTCAGCTGGTTAGAGCGCATGATTCATAATCATGAGGTCCCCAGTTCAATCCTGGGTCGCGCTACTCTGAAAATTAAGCACTTACGATAATTCGTGAGTGCTTTTTTTATATGCATTATGACAGATGCGGACAAAATCTGGGACAAATTGATGTTTTTCCCATGGTTTTTGTCCGCTTTTTTTGTCCGTGTTTTTATGTTGGAATGTTGACAGTTTACACATTGAATAGTTATAAAAAACAAATAAAATTATAACTATATGATAAAAATATTATATCTTTGTCTTTGTAATCAAGACAGAATAATTTTTAAAATTGTCAATGTTTTTAATTATGAACGAAGATTTGTCTAAAATTCAAGAGTTGGCTGCACAGATGAAAACTCTCTTACCAGATGGCAAGAAAAATGCCCTGGACAAATTGTTGTTTGGACGGTTGTCCGGACGTCGGAAGAATGGTGTTGAAAAGGGAGTGGTGGTTCACCCCAAATTGGGGAGGCTCCTTACTGCAGGAAGGGCATCTGAAATCACCGGCTACACTACAGCATGGCTGTTACAGTTGGCCAAGGCTGGCAGGATAAGGTATATCAAGCCGAAAAGAAACGTATTGTACTTCGAACAGGACATTTTGAGTTATATGAATTAACTAAAATGTATGTTATGCAAAAGATTATTGGTAAAGTCAGATTGACTACGGTATTGAATACCAAGTCAGGTAAAAATGATGTTTATCCAGTCGCTGTAAGAGTGTACCATGGTGGCGTCAGAAGGTATTATAATGTGGAAGGAATATTATGTAAGGCAAGGTCCTGGCAGTATTTTTTTACCACAAGGGTAGAGAAGAGGAAAGCGGAAGCGGAGAAGGTAAAGGTGTTTTTCAATAAGGTTGCGAAGAGTGTTGCTTTTCTTGTTGAATCAGAAATATTTTCCTTTGCCAATCTGGATGAAGCCATATCAAAAGGAATTTCGCAGTATTCCTTTGTGTATGTGGATGAAGTTATAGATCTTCTTGAGAAAAGAAAAATGGAAATGCAGAAGATAAATACAGCTGCTACATATAGGGGGCTGCAGACAGCGATTAAGAAATGCTATCCAAGAAGGGTGCGTATTTGTGATGTCAATGGTAGTTGGTTGAACGATTTTGAAAATAGACTTGTGGAGCAAGGTTGCAGTACTGCAACAGTAGGGATAAGGATGCGAACTCTGAAGCATGTTTTCAATACCCTGATAGATATGAATGTCTTGTCTGAGAAGTTGTATCCATTTGTAAATTATACAATGCCTAAGGCGACAAGAAGAAAACTGGCATTGGGTAAAGAATTATTGGATAGGGTCAAAGATTCCACGGCAACAGATCAATATCTGAGCTTGTGGTTATTGTCGTATTATATGCAGGGGATCAATTTCTGTGATATGTTACGGTTAAAAAGAAGTAATGTGGAGTTGGTTACAGGTACAATCCGCTTCCATAGATTGAAGACTACCGGAAGAACAAAGTTCGATGAGGAGACAGTCATCCCAATAACGGACAATATAATTAGGGTGCTTGCAGACTTTATGGACTTAAATGAGTGGAAGAAGATTCCTGGTGATCCGTATCTTTTGCCATATCTTGATGATTCTATGGATGAGCAGACAAAATGGCGTAGGACAAAGACAATTACCAGGACGGTGAATAGAAAGCTAAAGATACTTTGTCCGGAGGGAAGAATAACCACATATTCAGCCAGGCATACCTTTACCTCCAATATGCTGCATTTAGGGGCTTCGCTTGAGGATATAGCAAAGTGCCTTGGACATACATCAACGAACACAACAAGGTATTATTTGGACGGTTTGGACTATTCTTCAATAGCAGCTTATACAAGTCAATTATAATAATACAATATAATGCTAATATCATGAAAAGAACAGTAGTCATTTCGGACCCTCGGGTGCTTAAGTATATAGATCTGTACAAGTCAACACATCTTCTTGCCGGAACATATAAAGATGATTCGGATGTAGTGGAGGAGTTGTTGCTGCAGATGAGCAGTTTGCAGGTGATGGATGGAGATATGTATAATGGTTATCCTGAGAAATTAAAGGAAGAGTGTATCATTGAAATTGAAAACAAATAGAATGAATGGGGCAGTTAAACGTAATATTGAGCGATTTGAAGGAGAGGATTTTATGTTCCAGTTAACCAAAGAAGAGTGTTTAAGGTCGCAATTTACGACCTTAAACGAGGCTCAAGGACAGCACCTCAAATATATGCCATTTGTTTTTACGGAACTTGGCGTGGCAATGTTGTCATCTGTCTTGCGCTCAAAAGCTGCAAGAGAGATAAATCGTGGTATCATGCGTGCTTTTGTTTCGGTCCGTAGGATATTGTCAGTTATGCCTGGTACTGGCAGAGATGTCAAGGAGGAATGCTCTGAAAAAGAGGCAAGAAAGAAAATAGGCTTTAACCGGTAAATGATATGAATTATATTGACTTAAACGAACTCAATTCTTATAATGTTGAATTGGATGCCGAAAGTGGAGATTATATCCATTGCAGGAGACAATATTCGCAGACCGGAGCATTTTCCTGTACAGGGGTCAATACAATAGTGTCATCAGCTGATGTGGCTTTCCTGATGCGTTCATTGCAGGAGTATAGTGTTGAGCATTCTTTTGTGTGTTGTATTAAGGATGATGGCTCGCCATATTTGTTGCATCTCGGTATGGGAACTTTTGATGCATGTATGATAAACAAGGATACTATACGCTATACAGCAGACAGATTGGATGCAAAGCAGGTTTATATGATTCATAATCATCCGTCGGGAACACTAGCTTTTGGTAAATCGGACAGGATAATGCATCATGGCCTTGAGGAGGTTCTTGGTGAAAGGATGAAAGGCAGTATAGTGATTAACACCACATCTGGTAAGTACCTTTTTGCTCAGCACAGCCAGGCTGAAGAGACAGTTAATGATATGTCAGGTGCCGATACAGCTGGTCCGGCAGTACAGGTGCTTGAGTTTGACAGGCAGGTTTTTGCCAAAGATTGGGATTATCACAATGCTGTCCATATCAGAGGATCTTATGATGTCGCTTCTTTTCTCTCATCTCAGCGCTTTGGTCATAGAGAAAAAAGTGGAATGCTGATAATGAACAAAGGTATGAAAGTCGTGGCCAATGTCCAGCTTCCATATTCAACTCTGACCAGGAGTAAAGTTGTTCATCTTGCACCCTATATGCAGAATTGTACATGTGCTTTTGGTGGTGTGGCGGTACTGCCATATTTTACGGGCAAGGTAAGCGCAATGGCTATAAGGCTTCTGAATGCTGAGTTCAAGAAGATTTCTTCTTTTGATATGGTGGACGTGTGTCATAATATCAATGTTAAATTCCAGTCTGCTGTGGATGATAACCTGCTTAATTTTAAATCTCAAACGATTGGTCATATATTTTAAAGGATTATGGAACTTCAGGTAATACAGAATATGATATATGAGATACGTGGACAGAAGGTGATGCTGGACCGTGATCTTGCCAAACTTTATGGCGTGGAAACAAAAGCATTGAAGAGGAGTGTTAAGAATAATATGAAACGTTTTCCGGAAGATTTTATGTTTGTGCTGACAAGGGAAGAGTGGGAGTCTTTGAGGTGTAAAAATTGCACCTCAAACAGTAGAGGAGGAGTGAGGTATCTCCCTTTTGCCTTTACAGAGCAGGGAGTGGCCATGCTGTCAGGACTATTGAATAGTGATACAGCGGTAAATGTAAATATTTCCATAATGAGGGCTTTTGTTTCTGTGCGTAGGATATTGTCAGTTATGCCAGGCATAAAGGATGAGATAGAGACCTTAAAAAGAAAAATGGAGGAACTTGAGAGGTGTACTCTTGAGGCGGTTAATGACCTTAGTGAGGATACCAGAAATGAGTTGGATGATATCTATCTTGCGTTGGCCCAGTTGGCCAGTAAGCAAAAGTCTGCAGAGTCAGCGCGGAAGAGGATTGGATATAAATTAAACTTTGATTATTAAATGTTTGAACACTTGTTTTTTAGAGTAATTTTTTGTAACTTTAACTATACTAATAAATTAAACTGTAATATTATGAGGACAATAGCTAAGTGTTTTTTCTTTTTTGCTGCAGTGGTACTTTTTGCAGCTTGTGAGAAGTCGGAGCTGGAGAATGATATGCCAGACAATCCATCAGAGAACACCTTGTCTTTAAAGAAGACTTCAGCGTCTCTTGAGTATCTGCAGGTGATGCTACTTAAAGATGTGGCACCACAAGGTGCGGTGTGGTCAGTGGTGGAAGGTAAGGATAACGTCGTATCTGTATTCAACGATACGCTTGTGGCCAGAGGTAAAGGTACTGCCAAAGTGATGGCGCAACTTGGAGAACAGCAAGGTGTGATGATGGTGACTGTCAACAGTGATGAGTATATTCCTGTCAAGACACTCAAACTGGAGGTGAATGGTAAGCAAATTGTGACCTTGTCCAATGATTCCTTGAGTAAGATTGTCTATTCGGAAGAGGTTATCAATTCTATGGCTGTTTTGCAGAGTGAAGCCATCAAAGAAATCAAGGTGGTGGGTTATGAGCCGGCAAATGCCACTTGTCCGTATATAGAGGAGGTCTATAACCTTTGGGTTGAGTATGAGTACCTCCAGGATGTTGATGGTTGGAGATATCAGTTGGAGGGCATCAACTATGCCAAGAGGGAGAATACCGTATATTGTATGGAGGGTAGTAGTTTTGATGACATGGCAGGGAAGATAGGTGAGGGCAAGAGTGTGAAATTTGTCACCTTGCCGTTGTATGATGAGCATGATTTTAAGAAGTACAGGGGTTACGAGCCTTGCGGTCTTGGGTTCAAGATGCAGATTCTTCCTGATGTATTACGGGTACAGGGTAGGAAGAACGCAAAGGAAGCAGGACTTGAATATAATATGACGGTGTCATTATCAGGCCAGCAGACAGAGGTGTTGTACAGACCATATAATGCAGGTAACCTTGAGACTGGTTGGCAGATTAAGGAGGGTAGACTGAAGTGGATCTACTTTGAAAAACCGAATAAGGTAGAAGTGGTGACTAATAATGAAATTAGAACTCCAATGAAATTTAATCCTGAGACTGGCTCTTGGGGTTACCCGGGAGTTGAGGATCTCTTTCCCGGTACATGGATAGATACTGTGCAAATTATAAATAATATTGTCATCCGTCCGGGCGAAACTATACAACTGCAGTTCAATGCTCAAGCTCCGCAAGAGTTTATTCAGACAGCAGAGTGGGGCTGGGGTGGTGGTGAATGCGCTGAGGATGGGGATCGAATCTTGGAAGAGTGGTTGACGGCATCTGCACATTTGAATCCTATGGAGGCATATGCTTATCAATTCATTACATTGACAAGAGATGGTAAGTTGACGTGTAAGGAGGGTGTTGATTTGGATTTTTGCGAGTGGGGGAATGTGAATAATCCTTTGAAAAATGAGAAGACTTTGATTGAAGTTGCTGTCTATCTGATGCCATCTTGTAAGAAGGAGCAATATGAAAGGACATTTGTTGTCGGTGACAGGGAATATAAGCGTCCTGTTACACTTCAGGCCAGGGCGTATGTCCAGATAATTCCATGGTGATTTTTTGATTTATTCTATAGATAATATTGTATATTTGCATTATTATAAGTTTTTATATTGTGTAAAATTGTATTTATGCAATATTATATAGTATAAATATGTGGACAGAAATGACAAATGGTGCAATCCTTAAGACTTTAGGGGAAAGAATTAAGGAGTATCGGATGAGACGCAATATGCAACAATCAGAACTTGCAGAAGATGCCGGCGTTAATGTCAGTACGGTAATCCGTCTCGAGAAAGGTTGCAATATAAGCATTGACAGTTATCTTCGGGTATTGAGAGTACTTGATATGTTGGATAATTTGGATGAGTTTATTCCAGAGCCTCCAAGGAGTCCCATATTGATGAAGAAACTGATGGGGAAGAAGAAGCAAAGGGTAAAGAAATCAAAGAATGACTATGAATGAATTGTTTGTTGAAGTCAGATTGTATGATATAAAGGTGGGTTTGCTTTCCTGGAATGAAAGACGTGGTCTTGCAGAATTCCAATACTATCCGGAGTTCATGCGTAGAGGGTTAGAGGTATCTCCTATAGTAATGCCGATAAGGCATTCTTCGCAGGATATTGTTTACGCATTTCCATCAAACAGAAATAATTCTTTCCATGGATTACCTGGTTTGGTGGCAGATTCTTTGCCGGATAAGTATGGAAATGAAATTATTGACGCATGGTTTGCGGCTCATGGAATTGCTGAGGCTGATGTGACACCTTTGGACCGCTTGTGCTATATTGGCAACAGGGCGATGGGCGCATTGGAGTTTTATCCGAGTAAAGATATCAGGGGATTGGATGAGTCAACAGTCCTGAGGATGGAAAGTCTTGTTGATTTGGCCGATAAAGTATACAGGGACAGGGCTGCATTCAAGGAAAGCATCAAAAGTGAAGACAAGTCTATATTGGATATATTGAGGATTGGTACATCTGCGGGTGGAGCAAAACCGAAAGCTATTATAGCACTTAACGAACAAACAGAGGAAGTCCGTTCCGGGCAGGTGAAGGCACCTGAAGGCTTTACTTATTGGCTACTCAAATTTGATGGTACCACTTTCAATGAAAATGGAATGAAGATAGATCATCCCAAAGGTATCGGCAATATTGAGTATGCATATTACAGGATGGCCAAGGATTGTGCTATAGATATGACTGAGTGCAGGCTTCTGCAGGAAGGGGATTCTTATCACTTTATGACCAAAAGGTTTGACAGGACAGATAGCGGTGAAAAGATACATATGCAGACTCTGGCAGCCATGGCCCATTATGACAGGGATTCGCTCCATTCCTATGAGGCAGCTTTCCGTATCTTGAGAAAGCTTGGGTTGGGATATGGCGAGGCTGAACAGTTCTTCAAGAGGATGGTGTTTAATGTGGTTGCCAGGAATCATGATGACCATACCAAGAATCACAGTTTTTTAATGGATAGGCAGGGTAAATGGAGATTGGCTCCTGCATATGACTTATGTTATTCATATTCCCCTGCCGGCAAGTGGACGAGTGTTCATCAGATGTCCATCAACGGCAAGCGTGATGGTTTTATATGGAAAGATTTGTCTGAGGTAGGGAAAGGAATGGATGTAAAGAATCCTGATGCAATAATAGAAGAAATAGTTGATACCGTGAGTATATGGAAGACCTATGCCAAAGACTGTGGGGTACAAGAAGGCCATGCATGCTTAATTGGTGAGAACCATAGATTGCTGTCCAGACAAAGAAGTTTGGGAAGAGGATTAAAATTGTAAAGTCAGGAGGATCATTATAGAACATTCGATACTGTCATAGTTTATGCTTTTTCTATGAGGTATCATTACTACAAATAATCATTATGAAAGACCATATTACTGTAACCATTACTGATCCTGACATAATTCATTTGATAGATACGTACCAACGCTATAGTTTCTTGGATGATATGCCTGAGGATGCTGCTGCAGCGGTATGTGAGATTGTTACCAATTGGGAGATGGGCTATTCGATGGATAAGTGGTGGAAAGATTACCAGGAGATGAACAGGCAGACACGGAAGAGGCGTATCTTGAAAAAGAGGAAGAGAATGAAAGAGACAGGTCATAGGGTGGTGGTAACTCCCCTTTCACCTGGTGAGCGTCGAGGATTGCTTTGATAAACCGGGCCACTTTTGAGTGGCCTTTTTTATGCCTTTTGATGAACCATTATGTTTTTGTTTTGTCTTTTTGTTGTAAGATTGGGTTGATTTACTGAAAGTTGTAAAAATTTGGAAGAGATATAAAAAAAAATTAACTTCGCAAAACGAAAAATCACTACCTTTGCGCCCCCAAAAAATGGAGGCTTAGTTGTTGTTGCTATGGATAAATATAAGAAAGTGGTAATGGAATATGCAGAAAACCACAAAGATGAGATTTTGCATAACAGAGGGAATGGACATGCTTTGATAATTTTTCAAGGAATTTTTAAGTATGCGCGTAAGAATATAAGAGTGGCAGCAAAAGATTGGTCAAATACAGAATTAGTGAACAGACCGGAATTCATTGAAGCATTATGTGAATACCTTGACCGAAGTGGAGCGGAATTAAAATTACTTCTTTCAAGTGAACCTAGCAGAGTTGCTTTAATGCGTTTGAAAAACAATGTGTTCAAAGCGCTTTTCTTCCATAGAGCATATGGAGAAGGCCGAGTTGAAATCAAGGTTTCTGATGGTAAGTCTTTTTTAAAAGAGGGGAAACCAGTACATATCTGTACAGCTGATACTTTGATGTACCGGATAGAAGATGATATTGAGGAAAGACAGGCAATATGTAACTTTGGAGATTCTAAAAATACAGCATCTCTTGAAGAGAGATTTGATAAAATATTTCAAAATACTGAAATAGTTAGGCCATTTACATTAAGTGAAGGACTTCTTAGCTGATTATGGATTTGTCTGCCTATATGACACTAATACAATTAATTAGTGCTGTCAATTTTGCATATATATCCTTAAAGTTCAATCAAAAAATCTTTGATACTTTTTTTAATATCAATGCCTTTTACAATATGTATGAAGGTGTAGGTATGAATATCATTGTTAAGTATGCATCGTTTGTGTCAATGAGTAAAAAAAGTGATGAAAAACTAATTAAGCAAATTGAGGAAGGAAAAGTAAGATGCATGAATCTTGATAATAAATGGGATGAGTTATATAAGGACAGTGAAGCAAAAATAAAGTCTCACTTAAATGTAAAGGGTTTTAATAGTTTATTTTTATTTGTAAGTTTGTTTTGCGTATATGATTTGTTCCTTTTGGGTCATATTGCAAGAATATCTTCTGTTCAAAATGAAGTTTTTTTGTTTTTGGTGAATCTTTTTTCGCTTATGTTCTGCGGATATTACATGATAAAGATTATAAGGCAAAAAGATGATAGACATAGCACGATAATATATAATGAATCGGTGTTTTATTCATTGGTTTCATTTTTTGTGCCTCTGGTGATATCAAGTCTGATTACTGATAAATCTTATTTTGTTAAATTTTGTTGTCTCTTTGATGAAATACACATACTGAATTCCGTATTATGTGTATTGATTCCATTTGTTCCTTGTATTTTTACATACATGTATACATTCATTTTTGAAAAATGGCTAAGTGGGAGGTTGAAGCAGAAAATGAGTGATATAACTAAAGAGTAAGAATCTATCAGTGAATTAAAGAATACTATAGAGACATCTCAAGAGGTATTGAATGTTGATTTTACTTTTGATAAAATTACTCCCCCCAATAAATAACTAACGGCAGCCAAATCGGCTGCCGTTCTCATTAAATTGAAAGCAATTCACATCTCCCAACATTAATATATGATATCGAAGATCTGTTTCCATGTCATCGATGGTTTTCCCCAGCCGGATGCAAATGTGCGTGAATATATCCAGTATAATCTGCCCGAGCTATCTGTCCTGGTTTTCTCTGATGTTTCTAGGTTAAAGTACTCAAGGTATGTCTGTGGGGCATTGTTCCCGTTGAAGGTGAATTGTGAGCCGTCAATGTACTGATATGTCTCTCCTTTGACGAATGTTCCATTCAGCTCTTCATAGAAACTGGTATGAGAATTTTCATAGTACTGGCCATTATAGGTGAAAGATACTTCCATCCCGGTCACTTCTTCTCCTTGCCATTTTTTACTGTCTGGATGGGATAGCAGTTTTGCAACCACCTCATTGACGTATTTGAAGTAGTACTCCCCTGTTCCATTATCATGGCCTTGACTCTCTCTTGTCTCGCTCTTGCTTACTCCTACCAGATATAGCGTCTCATAGAGGGTAATGGTACAGGTAGCAGTTGCCGTTTTGTCATTGTCTCCTGTTACGGTTGCGGTGAGTTTATATTCGCCGTTGTCGACTGCGCCCAAAGGAACTGTAAGGATACCGGTATTGGAGACAGTCATTTCTGTAGGGTTTTTGTCCCAACTCCATGATATCTGTGCCCGAGGGGATGTCTCCACCTTGAGGTCTACCACAGTTGCACTGCCTCCCATATTTGTGTGTACATTTACACTCTCAAGCATGGTAAGCTGAGGCTTTACAGTGGCAGATATGGTGGCGGAGACGTCACTCCTGCCGGCGATGCTGATGGTAATGGTTCCAGTTGCTGGGCCACCCGTTGGAATAACCCTATTGGCTACCCCGTCATAGTTTGTTTCTACTCCAGTAATATTAGGTGTCACTGTCACACCCAATGACGCTGCCCTTGCAGGGTATATGGTGTATCCGATGTCGTGGTAAAAGTTGTTGTATAGTGTGATGTTCGTTTCTGTAGGCACTATGCGCAGCTTCTCAACTGTGACGCTGCATGTAGTGCTTACAGGTCCGAGAGTGGCGGTGATGGTGGCACTTCCTGCTGTCAGTCCTTTTACTACGACTCCGGATGCATCATAACTCAATATCTGTACAGTAGCACCATTGGATGATGTTACAGTATAATTGGCTCCTGCTGGGACCAGTTTGCTGAATTGTAGGTGTGCAGTTTCACCATCATAGAGTGCAATGGACTTTTGCATAAACTCGATTTGCCCGGCTACGACAGTCACTTCACAGAAAAGATCCCAATGCCCGGATACCTTTATTCTTGTTTTCCCTGCTCCTACTGCGGTCACTTTACCATTGGCATCCACAGTGGCCACGGCTGTATTCTCACTTGAGAATGTAGGCGTAAGTGGTGGTTTTATGGTGTAACTGATAGTAAAGCTCTCACCTGGATAGAGCGTCTTGGCAGTAGGGCTTATGCTGAATTCCTTGCTCAGTACTGTCACGCTACATGTCGCTTTCTTGCTGGTGTCATCTGTACTTGTAGCTGTTATGGTACATGTTCCTGTTCCTTTGGCAGTAACTTTTCCATTGGCATCAACGGTAGCAACTGCATTGTTGCTGCTGCTCCAGTTGAGTGTCTTGACAGTAGCATTGGATGGTTGTACACTGGCTGACAACTGTGCAGTCTCATCTACATACATAGACAGGGTAGTGGGATTCATGGTCACTCCTGTAACATATATCTTGCTGTCCACAGTTATGGATACTGAAGCCGATATATTGGTGCCGTCTGTACTTGTGGCAGTTATAGTACATGAGCCATCCCCTATGGCTTTTACTACACCGTTGGCATTAACGGTAGCAACTGCGTTATTGCTGCTACTCCAGTTGAGTGACTTGTTTGCAGCGGTCAGTGGCAACACAGTTGCGGTGATCTGTTTTGTAGCACCCAGTTCTGTGAACTTGTGGGATGTGGGGCTCAAGGATATTGAAGTCACAAGGTCAACAATCTCACTGTTGTCTACTCTCCATGTTGCCTCTGATACGGCACCATCTCCAGTGAAACTTACTGTGATGTTATGTTGTGTATTTCTCACCACATCGAAATTGGATGTCATGTCTTTACCCAGAAAAAATCGGTATACTATATCACCTCTTTTCTTGGGTGATGAGTATGTGGCATTTATCTCAACATAACTGCAAGTAGATGCATATATGTTCCCTGCTTCAAATGTCTTTTCTGTTTGGATGAGGTTCCCCGGCAATAGTGTCCCTTGTTTGTTCTCATATTGGTATAGTACCACTCCTGAGGTAAGTTGTCCTGCAGTAGGGTTGGTTACCTTTTCACCATCTATAGCTCCAGTTACGGATGTTATTTTGCTGTCTTTGAAAATGTTGATGTTTTTAGGAATATTTTTCAGCTGCACACTTTTTACGTTGATTGTTACATCCGGGTTCAGCTGGTTGTAGTCTGCCCGGACTACTATTTTACTGATGCAGCGTGTCAGTGTTATTGGCAGTGACTGGTTGTTGGCCAGTGTCTGCAGACCGCTTTTGCCGCTCATCAGTACGGCTCCCGTTCCTGATGCCATCTGTGATACCGATGAGATGCTATATACAAGGTTATCCACCTCTTGAGCCGATTTTGCAGGCAGTGGCATGCCGGCATTGGCAATGGCATATACAGTGTACCTCATGTCCTTGTATATTACGGTCTCAATATTGTTAGGGGAGGTGTAGTACCCGTGGGTTATCAGGTCCCCCAGTTCGTTGATAATATACAGGTTCACGTTCTCCACCAGGGCCTCATTTACGGCTTTGGTAGACATGCCTTCAATGGTGTAGCACATGGTGACAGCTACACTGTCTTTTTGGCCATACTGCTTGACCATAGGATCCTGGTCGGTGTTTTCCTTGCTGCAGGAGAGCAGTAGATATGCCAGAATTGTTAATAGCAGAGTTAATTTACGCATATAGTTTTTCTTTAAGTTTGAATATCTTTTTATAGTTGTCATACAGCCCCAATTCTCTCAGTGCGTATATGGAAGTGTTATTGAGGGATTTTATTGGTATCTCGTAGTTGAAACATTTTGTGTTTATCTCTTTCTGTGCTTCCTCCGCTTGCTCATATTGTGTGAACATATATCCTGGAGTGCCACGGTACTTGCCACCATACAGTTTTACTACCGGTAATATTGTCTTGAGGAAACATTCCCTTGTCGTAACAAAATTGAGCGTAAGGATGGTATTGCTGTAATCTTCCAGGTCAGGCTCCAAGGTGGCAAATGCATTCAGCAGATGTTTCCTGTCAGTCTTGATTTCATCCTCTCTTTCTTTTTTGAGAGCATTGAATCTTTTTTCTGCTTCAATAAAGTAACGACGGGCCTGTCTGCCTTTGTCGTTATTTTCCACCATGCACAGTTCTTTAGCCATGTCAAGAGTGAGTGCATATTCATCAAGAGGACGACCTCCAGAGGGGTTTTTCATAAATTTATGAAAAACCTCATAATCCTCATTTTTAATAAATCTATACTTCTCTATGCGATTGGTTATCCAATCTGTAAATCGTTGTTTACTTCCGAGAAACTCATGCAGCTCCCTGGCAGATACTGCTTGTTGTCCGTCTTTTTCGCTTATCTTGATAAGTTCGGTTATGTCTTCCGTTTTCTTATCTGGAGCACATTCTATCATGGTTGGTAATATTTTTTTCTTGAAAATATTGTCTTAATTCGTGGCTCCTTTTTGTCCTTGCCATCATAGCAAGGTGTTTGGCCATGTCAAGAGAAATTATAAAGTCTTGGGTTGGGCGTCCTCTGTGGGATTTTTCGACATTATGTCGGAAAATCTGATAGTCAACATCTTGTGTGAAGAATTCACTGTTTGTGATATTTCTTTTATACCATCTTTGCCATTGACTTGTGGATAATCCCAATGCAATGTACATTTCAAGTGCGGATACTGCCTGGCAGCCATTCATCAGCATTATGGACGGCATACCAGAATAAGTTTTTTGATAATCTGTATTTTCATCACTGATAGTATCATGAGTTGTTGCCATGTTGTTTTCTAAAGAGTTAAGTATCTCATCCTCTCTTTCTTTTTTGAGAGTGTTGTATTGCCCGGCCAGCTTACGTGCAGCTACGAATGCACGCATGATACTGATGTTGATATCAACTGCTGTTTTTGATCGTAGGACAGACGAAAGCATAGCCACGCCTTGTTCGGTAAAGGCAAAAGGATTTGAAGAGGAGTGTTTGAGAATATTGAACCGGTCACAATTTGTGACCAGTTTATTTGTCTCATCATCAGATAATTGAAATATAAAGTCTTCAGGAAACCGTTCTGCGTTACGTCTTACTGCTTGATTTAATACTTTTGTTCCTGTTCCATACAGTTGAGCCAGGTCATAATCCAGCATCACTTGTTGACCTCTTATTTCATATACCATATTTTGGATGTTCATCTCATCAATGGAGGCGTTGTTTATAGTATTATTAAGTGTTTTCATATTATTCCCCAATGTGTTAAGCAGTTGCTTTTTGTCGTCCTCTGAGGGATTTTTCATGGACTATTAAAAATAGAGCCCGGTATTATGGAGCTTCCTCCGGCTTACTATGGAATTTTATCGCCCCGGACTCTGAATGGCAGGATTATTTACGCTCTCCATACCTGTATTTTGTGGTTTAGGATTAGTTTATATTTCTATATCAACAGGGTATGTTGATGTCCAGTTTTCAATTTTTATACTGATGAAGTTGAAAGACATGTCCATTGTTATGGTTACATCCTTCAGGTCATCACTTTGCATGTTATAGTTGGCTTTCTTAAGGAACTCTCCCAATGGGAAGTCCTCTATCTTGACAGGGGTATTATCCACTGTCCCGGTTATCTTTATCAGGAGATCCTCAATATTCTCCTGTCTCATTATGCGGAAGCGGAACAGACTGTTTCCATCTGTTGTCTCCCTATCTTCCACGCTTATGCTCATATTGCCCGGTACATGACGTCTGTCAATGTATAAACCGGCAGTAGTTCCATATACATCTATATGTATGTCATCCCCTTTCTGAGGGGTGCTGTCCATGATGAAATCCATAGTGGCGAATTCCTTGTGGAGCTTTACGGTGTCATATATGAATTCTCCGTGGGTACTGATTTTTTCGCTTGCCTGGTAGTATAGTGAATCAGATGATACTTTCCCTTTTTTTACGATGGATGAATTTAGAGTCATATCATCTGTAACTGTCGAGGAGGACTTTATATTGCCGAATACATAGTATCTGAGTGCATCAATCCTTGGAAGCATTACTTCATGATGTGTGCGGTATTCTGATGAGTATATTGTATCTTTCAGCAGTACTTTTCCTGTGTTCTCATCAGTGAACCATATATGCAATCGGTCAATGTCTGTATTGACCGAAGAGCAATCCAGGGAAAACCAGCTCGGACAAGCCGAGCGGTCTTCGAAGATTCCTGGAGTACAGCTGCATAATATGGTTACAAGACACATTATAGCAAATCTGTTCATGTTGCAAGATTTAGATTATCATATTAGAAAATTACATTTACTGTAGGTACGGTAGCCCAATCGGCAACATTCATTGTTGCTTGCATTGTTGAATGTTCTACAGGTGTGTCAGGATCCAGTGAGCCTGGTCTTAGTATGGTAACATTGATGGTGTAAGTTGTATTACGTTTGATACCCATATGGCCTACTGATGAGTTATAGCCAAAACCCTCCCTGTTGATGCTGATAGGGTAATAGTATGTATGACCGTTAAGATCTGCCTGGATTACCAGTTTTGTGAACTTCTTGTCGGCAGATTCATTGGCCAAAAGGTTCTCATAGCAGTAGAAAGTATGTGTGGTGTTGTATCCTGAATCTGTAATGGCTGTTGCTGTCTCATCGTAGAGCATTCCTGCCATTGTACAAGCATTGATGTCTGTAGCTACAGCCTTTTTTGTATTCAGTATGGTAGGAGAGGGCTGGTCGCTGCCATCATGGTACAGTTTGTCACCTGCAGCGTTGATCAGATACATCTTAACGTTGGTAAGGGATGAACCTGCCCATGGTGTTCCTGCAAATTGTGTCTTCACACTTGCCAGTTGAACCCTTGACACAAGTCGGCTGATGGAGAATGTAACTGATGTTGTAGTCTGAAGTACAGCTTCAAGGCTACCTGTCATTGTGAAGTCCTTGTTGTTTTCAGATTGCAATGATGCTATCTGCGCTTTGAAGTCTGCCAATGTCTTTACACCTGCCCAGTTGTCACTCTTGTGGGAATTGGCTACTGCATAGATGTGTTTTTTTCCTGTGGTTGTCTTAACCTCCAAGTTTGATAGGCTTGTCAGTTCAGCAGCAGTATACATTTTGTATGCATCCAGCATGCCGGCATCTGCGCCCTCTGCACGGAACACAAAGAATTCGAGCTTTTGAACAGTATTATCATCCGCTTGTACACCGTGTGCGCCTCCTGTCGCTTTTGATTGCACCTGGTCTTCAGGTATAATGTTTATTGAAAGAATGCTCTCCTGCATCTCGTTTGAATTGTTGGCCTTTTCGCAAGAGATAGTTGTCAAGCCCATAAGAAGGGCTGAAGCCAAAATAAAAAATGTTTTTTTCATGTTTTTTGTATTAAATGGTGTCTAAATGTTTGTCAAGGGCATATTTCTTTATCAGTTGTGATACTTCAGGATCAAGGTTGCCTCGATGTCTCATAGAGTAGTCCTGCTCTACGCTTTGCAGGAAATGTTCTACAGCTTTTTGTTCTTTGCCTAACCGGGCATACACTACAGCAAGCATATAGTCTCTCTGAGCAGAACGGGGGAGGGTTGTCAGTACTGAGAGTGCGCTTTGATTATAGTCCATACATACGAAGGCTACGGCTGAGTTGTAGTCCATATAAGGTCTCAGAAGTTTTACGGCACTTTCATAATCCCTGTCTTCAAGGGCTTGTACACCTTGCATATATACCGAGTCAATCTCTGTGGTGTGGACTGTATCTTTGATCATGCCTTTCCTATGCAGGAAGAAGTCAAATTTTACGGTTCTCAGTTTTGCATATAACTCACTGCGTATATACTTGTAGTCTTTTGTCTGTTGAAGAGCTTTCTCCCTTTCATCAAGGTCCTCCACTTCCAGGCATTTGAGAATGCTTTCCCTGTCAATTAGTGATGTATCTTTATCAATCAGCTCCTTCAGTGTATCCCATTCTTCCGGGTGTGAATGTGTAAGTATGCCAATATCCTGGATCTCACTTTGTCTCATCTTCCCATCGCCCTCAGTGGTGAGGTCTATTACAAACATTGAATTCGCTACACTATCCCGGTAATCTTGTATGAATCGGTTGAAGTAATATTTGATGGACTGTGCTCTATTTTCAGCAAGTTTTGCGTTGGATGCAACTGTACCTTCAGGTGAGCAGCTTGCCGTAATGAGCAGTGAGTCCACTATGTAATCTTCTGCGGAGAGTACTGTGCGGATATTGTTTTTTATTCGGGCAATCTCTTTGGAGTTGTCAGACAGAGTGTCATCTATATCATATCTGCCTACTTTGAATGCAATGTTTGCAGCTGTGTTGGCTTCAGCATTGCGATGAACCACTTTCTGAATATATCTTGGAGATTGGTCTGTGAATGCAGACATGGAACTGATATAGAATGTAAGAGGAGCTGTCTGAGGCATGGTATATATCCTGTCGTAACTGCCAGCTTCATATATTTCCCCTTTCAATACCATTTCTACTTTACGAAGGTTACGCCTTGTCTTGACAGGTTGCACGTAGTTGTACCGTATTGTGCCGTCAGCATTATTGATGACAGAATCCAATCGGACGCCAACAAGTTTTATGGGATCTGTGACGTATCTGGCAAACATCTCATCCATCTTCTCCTTTTTCTTGTTGTTCTTCCTTACCAAGGAGTGCCTGGTGTAATAGTCCACAGCCTGTGCTTCAGTTACACCGAACGCAGTCCCGGTCTTCTGTCTGCTTCCTCTGAAAAATGACGACTTCTCCCTGTTTACATTCCTTTCCAGGAAAACTGTCAACAGGTGATCTTTTGTAAATGTCTTGTAGAAATCAGCGGTATCGGAGATGATTGTCTCAAGATACTTGTTATACTGAGCATATCCTTTTTGCTGCCCCTCCCTGTATTTTGCGCCAGTGATCAGCAGTTCATCAAGGTTCAATGTGTCTTCGAGAATGCGGAACTGTGGCTGGAAACGTAGTTGCCAGTCTTCATCCTGCATTTCTTTAGGTACGATTATGTCAAATGAGATATCAACATATCCGTTCCTCTCGGCCAGATGTCTGAACTTAGCTTCTACCACTATGGCATTGAGCTGCTCAACTGCAACCATCTCACCACTCTCTTCATCCTTGACAGCATTCATTATTATGCTTTCTCCTTTTATGTTCTGTATCTCCACCTTCGTTGTGGTATCTGCCATATATAGTTGCTGCATCTGTTGGCTGTCCTCACTCATGGCCACTGATGCCTGTAGATGCTCCTTTTTGATTTTTTTTATTTTCTGCTGTGTCGAGCAACCCATCATGATGACTGACAACAGTAGAATTGTATATGTAATTTTTCTCATTTCTTATTAAATCAAGTGTTTTTTCAGGCTGTTTTGATTGACTTGTATATGTCATACAGGAATATTCTGTCTTCTTCTTTTGTTGTGTTCACGATTACCTCGAGTAGTTTGTCAGCATCTATCTTCGGAGTGATGGATTCTGTCAGTACTTTTGTCGGGTTCTGATGTCCTGCAAAGGCACTTATAAATAGGGAAGCCTTTTTTGTGGGCTGTCTTATGCTGCTGAACAGCTTCATCACTCCATCAATGGAGAAGTATCTTTTAGGTGTGGCATTATCTGATGCTGTACTGTCTGAGAACCAGTATATATATCGTTTGAAGTGAGGCTCGCTCAGTTTTTTCCTCAGATGGCTTCCCCAGACCTCGCATGCTTTCATGATGTCCTTCACCTTGTAATATATATTGCCATTGTAATGTACTGTCATCACAGGATGTCCGCCTATGCTTATCAGTTCCGGTGTATGATGCCCGGGCATTATGTTGCGTCCTGCAATGTATCGTTGCGACTTGAATGTGTTGTTCTCCACCTTTCCCATCAGCAGCAGTTCCTTGATGCGGTCATTGCACCATAATTTGAAATCAACGCTCAGCCATTGAGCGAAATCAAGAGCTAAATCCTCATGCATCCATGTACCACCTCCATTCTCACTTGAGCCACGAATGGTCCTTATGATTCTATTCTCAGCATTCGGTATTATATCTATGTCTATAACTTCTTGATTATCACAAATACGGGAAAATCCCGTATTTGAATTTCTGCGTTTAATTGCTACTATCAATTCTTGTGTAGATGGCAGTCTAAGATATTCATATGGTTGTTTTCCAAACGGCTTTGCCATTTGTGTAGCGTTTATCATTGTGGTTTCACCCACTTGAAACGATATTGAATTGTCGTTGTAGTTGAATATTTTCAGATTCTTTCCCATAACCTAGAATAAGTATGATAGTTTTACAAGCAGTTCATTTGGGCCTACATATATCTGTTTTTGTCTGCCTTCTTCTACTCGTCCACATTTGGGACATGAGTAGGTTATATATCTGTTTGGGCCAACCATAAGTCCAAATCCGAAATCCATATTCAGGTGCTTGTTCAATAGCCAGGAATATCCTGCTCCAAGAGAGAACCCATATACCTTCCCCTCCCATGTCTTGGTCTTGATTATACCTCCCGTGTTATATTTGGTGAATTGGGCACTGGCTGATGCCCACCAACCAGTATATACATGCCATGGGTAATATCGTGTACCTGCGGCAAATGTCAACTGTCTGTTTTGCATATGCTTCTCATTCGGCTGATTATTTCTGAAGGTCCATGGATTGTATTTGCCTTGTATATACACAGTCCAGTTTTTTGCAACGGCATATGATATGTCCATGTTAGCAGTTAAGAAATTAGCGTAAGACAGCAGATTGGTGCCTACTGCTACCTTTTGGGCATGGCCTTGATAGGCTATGGCCATTAGTGCCAAGAAAAGAAAAAATAGTTTTTTCATAATTATATTCCTTCCACTGTTATTATTTGCAGATTGTATTGTTTCCAGTCATATGTATATGTTGTCTCTTCCATTGCCTTTATAATGATGTTAGCCTCTGTGGCGTAATGGCTGTTGCTGAGATTTATACATACTTTGTTTATCCCTTTTTTTGATGGAGTGAAACCTATCTGTAGCTGTTTGTCAATGGTGGGGTTGAATGTGTAAGGTTCTACAGTGGGTGTACCATTGATAATGAGGGTGTCAGCCAAAGAATTGTTAATTC
This sequence comes from Bacteroidales bacterium, assembly GCA_017625535.1. Classification (GTDB taxonomy): domain Bacteria; phylum Bacteroidota; class Bacteroidia; order Bacteroidales; family UBA932; genus Egerieousia. The sequence goes on from JAGAKR010000014.1 coordinate 111,271, forward strand.
TGTATTGCAGCAGTATGTCCTCATCTGCCAGATAATTATCTATGCTCAGCTTGAGCATCAGATGTTCATTTGTCCATGTTGTGGTATCTGCGGGCGTATACGTCGCAGTGAATGAATAGTCATTTACTGGCAATTCCTTTTGTTCGCAGGAAATTAAAACAGCTGCTGCAATTACCATATATGTAAGTATTCTTATTTTCATTTTATCAGATATTTAAGTCCTATTGTTATTGTTGTGTTATGTGGTTGCATGAGGTCCGAGTGTACAAAAATCATATCCTGTATTTGTGCTGTGAACCCGAAATTCTTGGATACATATATGTCCATTCTGAAGGTGGGGACAAGGGCATATGATATCTCCTCCGTCTTCTTGAGTGTTATTCCTGAAGTAAGTTGACTGTTCCCGTTATTGCCCTGTGTATAGCCTATTGCAGCATTCGCTCCGGCATACATTATCAGTGTCCGGGTATAGTTCTGCAGCAACTTTTGACTGTATCCTCCGGATAACAAATAATTGCGTATATCAGCTCTATTGTTGCGGTATTCGCCCTTATAGCTGTTATACAGGAAACTGACATCCATAGTGCCGGTCTTTCTATAGTTATAATAGTTGAGTCCCATTGTCCATCCATTGTCGGCATTGGCATTTATGCCGTAAGTCAGTGATGCGGCATGCTGGCCTTTGTTGCCACGTTGTGCTGATGCTCCGCTGGCCAGCAGCAGGAATAGCATGGCTGTGATTATCTTCTTTTTCATTGTATTGTGTATTTTTTTGCGTTTGCAATGTCTTTGCTGTCTATTTTCAAGGAGATATTTCTATAACCATCTGTCTCATATATGTTGACCTGTAGCTGCTTACCCTCTGATATTGTTAGCTTTTCGAACGCATAAGTGGCTGTTGTACGGTTACCTGGATCCACACTGAGATGACCGTAACGCTCGTCTGGAACTAGGACGATGTCTTGTGCTGTACTCCTGCTTTGGGTAATGTCTGCCATTACGAATGTCACATCACAACTGTAACTTATGGAAGACTTGTTTTTGATGCCTACGGTTATATATACCTTGTTGTGGCAGGTGTATATATTGTCAATATTGAATTCAATTCTAAGTGTCTTGTCATAAATATGGTTCAATGATGCTTTAGAACCGTTTATGGCAACTATGACAGAATTTCCTCCTGAAGGTATAGTGGCGTCTGAGGATGTAACATCATGCTTTTGACCCTCTTTTTGGCGTATTATGTATTTTTTAAGGTGAGGAGTATATCTGACTATGTATGTTGTCAGATTTTCATCCTTGGTCATGACTGTAAGAGTCGTTTCCCCTTGGAAGGGAGCTGATGCCTTGATGCGTAATAGGGAAGGTACGCTGGGTGCGGCGGCTGCAACTATAGCATTGCTACCCAGGTCGCAATATATTATGTCGGATGCACACTGCAGATGGAGTGTTGTATTTTCGTTGACGTAAAGAGTATCCTGTCCCATTGAACTGGTGTAGGACAGTAATGTCATGACTGTTGCGATTGTCAAATTCCTGATCATTGTAAGTATATCTGGTAATCTTTTGGTAGGGTTATCACTTGTTGCTTTTCTTTGGCTGCTCGGTTGCCCATACGGCTAGTTGAACGAATTATCGTGCCTGCCGTTCTGTTGGCCATACTGGCCAGCTGGCCTACCATATTGGTTGCTGCTGAAACAGCTTCATCTGTTATCTGTTCCGATGTTTCATCTACTGTATATGCCAGTCCTTTGTATCCATCAGTGTCATATGCGGCCCAGTTGACAGGCAGGACTTTCCCATTATAGTTGATACTGGATATATACAGTTGCAACCTGTTGTCATCAATCTTTGCTATTGCATATACATACGTGTTTTTAGGCAGTATCATATTGCCTGTTGGGGTTTCCTGGAGTAACCGCAACTGCACCTTGTCTCCTGCACATATTTTTGTCTCGGTTGTGGTTGCTGCTTTTATTGGATTGTGTGTTGTTATACCACCTCCGACAACTGTAATGAAGCCTCCGGTTGAAGTGCCTGTTTCAGGGGCCTGTGATTGTATAGTTTCCGGCTTCTGCTCTGATTGTTGCTTGTCTGTAGACTCTTCTTTGCCGTAGAGTTTCTCAAGCAGATAGTCATATCTCTCCTGCCATTCTTCCTTGCCGGATGTGTCAGAAATGCCTTTGCTTGTAGATGAAGGAACAGGCTTTGCTGTAACCTTTTTCTTTTTCTCATTTCTTGTACCATCAGATACCTTCTCTTGCAGCTTTGTGGTAATTCTTTCCACAGCCTGTTGTTGTTGTCGCATTGTTTCTTGGGCATTGATGACAGATTCATCTGCAGCAGTTGTATCTGTAGCTCCAGATGATAAGTCTGCCAGATAAGCATCATAGCTTTTTACAGTGCGTCCGGATTCATATGCCTTTATTTTGGCACGTGGTATATCATTTGTGGCGGCATCGGGCAATTCTACTTTTACCGGTGTGTCTGATTCCTTGCCAGAAATTCCTGTTATAATGTGGATGAGCATTGCTGCAATGGCTATTGTAATGATGCCGAATAATGTCAGCAGTAGCATTTTCTTTTTCTTCTCCATTATTACCTTATTTTTTCTTTTCTTGTGTCATTATTTATTATCTCAAGCTTTTCCAGTAATAGGCCATGGGGATTAGCATCACTGCGAGCTATCTCACGCACAGTACATGTGGTGATCAGGTCTTTTACAACTAATGAGTTGCTTCTGACGATATACATAGTAGCATATGTACGTGCATTGTATGGGTAAATGCTGAAATCAATTTTGATGCTGTCAACAGTCAGGGACTGGCTTATTGAGGCATTGATTAGCCTTGAGTAGTAACCTTGCTCCTGTAGGTCATTATAATGTTCATATGCCCTCCTGTCTGCAAGATTAAGGGCTGCATTGATATTATGTTCTATACTTTCCACATTTGGGGCAAGGGTAAAGAAGAGTTCATGGAATCGTGTAATATGGTCCTTAACTTCGATTGGTTTATTGGCCACCTTATCGCTTTGTAGAGCCAGCAGAAGACTCTTGCCCTGGTCTAGAACGTATATTTTTTCACGCTGTTTCTCCGCATATTGCAGGGCTGACACAATGGATGTTATTGCTATAATGCCACTTGACACCATAGCAGTCAGGGCTATTATTTTTATGCCCTTGAATGAATTTTCTATTCTGCTGAAAGCCTTTATTGTCTTTTCCATATTTATCCTAAGAATCTTTTGAAGAATGCAGTTGCTGCAATTGCCCCTCTTTTTGCTCCTGCGGCACTATTTACACCGGCTTTGTTAACTGCTGCGTTGAACCCTGTACCACCGGTGCTTTCTACTACCCACTCCGCTATGGTTGGTATCTTGAACAGACCGATGACTGATACGATGCTCACGCATAGAAGGGTGAGCTGGGGAGACGTAATTGTTCTTTCTTCTTTCAATGCTGTCTCAAGTATGATATTACCGATACTTCCAGTAAGGAATATGAATATCTGTGCAAGAGGCTGCCACAACATAATCTGGATGTATCTGGCAAACCAGCTGGTAATACCGCTGCGGAACGATGGTATGATTGCCAGGGCAAAGGTGATCGGCCCGGTAAGAGATAACAGCATCATGTATATTATTGACAGGAAAGAAACAAACACTTGAGCCACATGTGTAAGAAGATTTACAAGCCAAATCATGATGTTCATACAGGATCTTTCTATCCATCCGGGCATCTCGGCTCTGGATACATTACTGGCCTGGTATTTGGCATCCATATCAGCGATATCTGTATTGTCAACATCAGTTGCTTCTTCTTCATACTCAATGGCTGCTTTTATCCTTTTGTTGAGCAATTCCCTTTCCGATTTCATGTCATCACATATGTTGCTCATCCATTTCGTTGTGGCCTGTGATATACCATCAAGCGGTGCTATTACCAGTTGTGGAAAGACACTGAGCACAAATGCTATACAGAATGGCCTTAAGGCCAGACCTAAATCAAAACCTCCTTTGATATAACTCTCATAACACACAGTGACAATAAGGATAGTTGCTGCTATGCCGCCTATCCCGGATGCAACATACTGGAATTGTGGAAATACATCATCCAGTAGTAGTGATTTGAGGTTATATAGTTCTTGTAGAAAATCCATTATAAATTATAATACGCTGTTTAATAGTCTGAGGTCGTTGTCAAGCTGGTTCTGATAGTATAGGTCATCCATGAGACGGCGGCCATAATATCGGATATTGTTATAGTTGCGGCAGGCCTTGTTGTGGAGTTCGTTGACAAACTTCAACCGCTCGGCATCATTCATCTCATATACATTGTCAGTAATCAGATCCTCCAGCTCAATCACATACTTGGTGCTTGCGCAGAACAGTGAGTAAAGATTGGCTATATGTCTTGTCTTTTTCAAGTTGGAGAACTTGCTTTCCATGAGAACTTTGGCCAATTTGGTGTATTCATTGCCTGTCATAACAGAGTAGGATAGTATTTCCAATACCTTAGTTCCGTTGCTTATCTTTTTCTTCACCTGTTGCATGCGGTTAACATTCTCAATGGCAATATCCAGCATGTGGCTTGTTTTCTCAACGCTCTCCAGTGCTGCAGCAAGGTTCTCTGATGAGACTCCCACTTCCTCAAGGCTGTTGGCAATGGCTGTAATCTCTCCCATTACATCATGCACTATCCACTGAGCCTTTGCATTTGTGCCAATAAAAATATTGAGGCATATAATGATAAATACTCGTTTCATATCAATGGTCTTGTGTAAGGTTATCAATTGCGTGTATATAACTTCCCCCACATTTTTCCACCTCATTTTTGAGGAGGACTTGTTCACTGCGTGTAGTGGTATAAGCCCAATATGCCTGTGGGGATGTCTCTAATGCATAGACATATTTGTGTGAACCGATGCATATGTATGCTTCTCTGTATTTATATCGGCGGTCAAGATCTTTGTTGATTGAAAAGATCAGGTTCTTGTCTTGATTATTGAGTGCCAGGATGGCTGCAATGTCATCATATTTGTCTTTAAGAGATTTCTGGTCTAACAGAATTCGGATGGCAGAGTTGTTTATTATAGCCTGTTTTACTACAGGTGAGGATATGATGTCTTCCACTTCTTGAGTGACAACCATGGCCTGAGCATTATGCTTTCTTGCGGTTTTCCATAGCCATTGTATCCATCCCTCCATTTCTGGTGAGGAGATTGCTTTCCAAGCCTCTTCAATAAGCATTATTTTCCGTTCCTTGACAGCCTTCATCTTGTCGGCAAATAGTTTTGTAATCAGCAATGTAATAATGGGGAACAGGACCTCATTATTGGAGATGCTGTCGATTTCAAACAATACGAATCTTTTCGTGCTAAGGTTGATATTTTGCTTATTGTTAAGCAATGTGCTATACTTACCTCCAAGGCAAAAAGGTTTAAGAGCTATCAGAAGATCCTTAATGGCAAAGCCACATGAGGCGATATCATCAGCTTTGGCAATTGACCATGTATCATTCAGCCAATTGCGGAAGTTATCCATGGTGCGGTCGCACCAGGTACCTTCGGACAGGTACAACTCTATAGCCTCATATAACAGTGCATCCTCTGCGGCTGAGGGAGACTTTTTCTTCCAGATACAGTATATCAGTGACAGAAGAAATGTCTTGTCTTCTTCACTAGTGACGTTCAGAAATGGGTTGAATGAAAATGGATAGTCATCAGCATTATAGTATATGCCGTCATTACCATTTGTTTGTTCACGTATAATCTGGCACAAGGAAAAATACGAGTTGCCCTGATCAATGAGCACACAATGTGCCTGGTCCCTATAATAGGACTGGGTAATGTACTCGTTTGTTAAAAATGATTTGCCGGATCCTGACGGCCCCAGCGTGAAAATATTATAGTTTGTAATCAGTCCTCTTTCCTGTGCGACAGTGGATAGGTCAATGGCTACTGGCACATGGGTTGTCCTGTCGGTAACATAGAATGAACCGTTTTTTATGCCTGTGGATGCTGTTTCCAAGGATGCTAATGAGGTTGCAACCTGTAATGACTGTGTCATATATTCTTCATCTGGAAGATCTGCGCTGTTCCCTGGTATACTTGCCCAGTAGGGAACAGGGCAGTTATAGCCATTTTTACGAAGATGTATTCCATGTCTGAGGAGTGACGTGACCAAATTATTGATATCCGTACTTCCTTCCACCAATATTTGTACTGAAAATCTTACTGTCTGCAGATTGTTTTCTGCAACCTCTTCCATATATTCGCTTATGTGTTCGTAGCGTGTCGCATTGTCTGCAGAGATACCGCTCATGGAACGCAGGAAACGGGATTTGCTTTCCAATCGTGACATGGCTTTGTTGCTGTCCACTATTTTGATATACTGGTTGACGATGTGGTTCGAGGCTATGTTATAGCCAATTTGCGCTAGGATGCTGGAGTACAGTTTGGTTGTATCAGTTGAGAGTATCCTGTCAATGACATTTTCCTCAAAACTGTTGGGCATGTCTTTCAGGGATGTGACGGACAGGTTATATATTTCTCTGTCGGAAATTTTAACCTTGTCAGGCTGCAGCTGGATATCCTCCAGTATGTATTGCTCATTATTGCAGAAATTTATGATTTTCCCTGATATGTCATTTATCTCATTAGGAGTAAGCTTGCGTAACTGCATTAGCCTCTTGTCAGATGTTAACATATTGACAGCCTGCTCCACGCTGTCCACAAATGTATATATGTCTGCCTGTACCTTCTGTGTAAAGATATTGCCTCTTGTTAGGATACTGCCCAATGAGGAGATATCCTGCCTGTTGCGGTGTGGCATGGTGAACTGCAATAGTGATGTATGTTGCAGATATTGACGATGGTTGAAATGGCTGTTATAGCATTGAATCAGATATCCATCATCCTTATTGCCCATCTCGTTATGGGTAGAGAAATATATGTCCTGCTTGAGTATTA
>JAGAKR010000015.1 GCA_017625535.1 Bacteroidales bacterium
AGAGAATTCTCTTGTATAAAGGCTCTGCAGGCTGTCCAATGTGCCGTATTTCACCTCACCCTCCTCCGCATTTATCTGTGGGGCAGCCCCCTCCATTTCGTATGCGCTGTGGTTGGTAAAGATGCTCCGGCAGTTGCCGCTGGTCATACCGTCTGCCCCTACATAAAGGGCTACATTGTGGTACTCCCTGTTCTCAACGGCATTCATAAGGTTTATCTGTTCCTCCCCCCTGTTGTAGACTATTCCCTCACGCACAAGATACATTGGGTTTATCAGGCGGGGGTCCTTGGGATTCCCCGTTGGGTCAAACAGCACAGTACTGCCATCCTTCAGGGTTATATGCAGCACTACCGCATTCAGGGCCCCTACGGAAATTCCCCCATTGTACAGATGCCCTTTGTCCCTGCTCTTGAGCATTACCATACGGGGCTTGAAACCGGCCCTGTCCAATGTCTTCCAGGCTATGGCACAGATATCCACATTGCTGCCGGATTTGCTGTTATATACATCCTTGAAATTGTTTATGTACATCCCAGCATCCTTGGAAGCAAGGGTTATATCATTGCGGATATGGGCACAGATCATCTGCACCTTGTCATAATCCGGTATGGAAAGGTTCAGGACAGAATCTGTATAATCCCTGTAGAAATCCTGCGGGAAAAATATCCTTCTTCCAAAATGCCCGCTGTTGTAAAGGATTCCGCTTACATCTGTCCAACTTTCTGAATAATTGTAGTTCCCTGTAATCCCCATATTTCCTGCACTGGATTTCATCTCAATATTCCGCCCCTTAAGGTCAAACTCCACTGATGCCCTGTATTTTTGCGGATTAATGACATACTTGTACTCTGTATCCCCCAGAGGCATCAGCCCAGTTGCCGAAAATGTCATTTTCCTAAGTTCCCTGTCTGTATATGCCGGCTTTATCCCCCCGGTATTTATAATCTTTTCTGTATGCTTGCTTATTGAATAATGCTTTCTTGGAACAATGGCTCTCTGCATAATCTTGCATACCCCTCCCGGCTGTTCAACAAAAACAATATCCTCATTCCCAATCAGGTTATGACCAAACCTGTAGTCGGCAAAATGTGTCACCTCCAGAACACTCTCCATTACCGGTATATCCTCCTGAAAAATCCACTTTGGGAATACTATATCCTCCCCCACCCCATATTTTGTAATGAAGCCGAATGCCATAAAGAAATTCTTGCCTTTTGGGGAATCATACCCACGCTCATAATACTCAGGAAACATTCCGGAGATTTCATATCTGATATTGATGGTATCTCCGGGAGCCACATCAGGTACTGTAAACCGTTTCTCCCATCTGTTCACATCGGTACGGACATCCACAATGCACTCCCTTGGCATCTTCCTCTCCACCGGCCTGCCCTTATCATCCACAGCACCGTTGCCCACAGTAACTTTTATGCCTCCTACCCTCTCTGTATACTCCATAAACCTGTAGTATGGTATGGTTACAGATGCATATTTAATACCCTCTTCAGTATTTATCCTTATTTTCCGGTTGTATGATTTAATTACAAAAACATTTCCCAGAGAAGCATCCATAGCATACCTTGCCCCGTTATACAGCACAACGGCGCAGGATGTATCACTGGAGATTCCACCTGCAACAGAAGAAAACGGCAGAATCAGGAAAAGCAACATTCCCCAAATCTTGAACCTCATAATTTTCCCTCCTTAATTTTTGCTGAACGAAATCTTTACATTATATGACACCTTAACCGGCCTGCCCCACTTGGTTGCAGGAATCCACCGTGGAGATGATGAGACAACCCTCAGGGCCTCCTCATTGAGGGCGGCAGCCGCAGCCCGTTTCTCCTTTTTGCCGAACGACACCCCTCTGAAAATTTTCACATTATTCAGATACCCCTCCTCAGTAATGTCAAAAGTAAGGTACACATCCCCCTCAGCCCCCACACGCATAGCCTCCTTAGGGTATCTTATATTCTCTGCAATCCAGGTCATGAAATTTCCGTTCCCGTTATGGCTGAAACGGGCGTGTACAAGAGGACCTGAATCATCTGTCTTTTTTGCAATCCTGAAAACCACCGGCTGCACAAACTCCACATTCACCTTCCTGCCGTTCATTGTAACCGGCTCCCAGGCAGGGGATGAAGAGACCACCCTCACCGCCTCCGCATCAAGGAGCGGGTGCACACCCTTAATCACCTCCACATCCGAAACCTTCCCCTCAGTTGTAATGATGAACTGCACCACCACCTTCCCCGTTATATTCTGCCTGAGCGCCTCCTGCGGATAATCTATCTGCATACTGCACCAGAGGCTGAAATTGTCTGCAGGCTTGTGCATAAATGTAATCGGCTTGTCAAATGTTGTGTCGTACATCATTGGTATTGTATCATACACAGGGGCAAGCCTCTGGGCACGCGCTCCCAAAGCAAATCCAAAAAGAAGAGCGGACACCATTGTAATATATTTTGCAACTCTTCCCATATTATCTGCCGTTTAGAATTTTAAGTTTCCTGCTGTATCTGCCATAATGAGGGGAATCCTTAAGCTTACCCCTTATCTTGGTCTTTATTGCCCTTACCCCATTGTCCGACACCCCCAACTGCAGGGCAATCTCCTGGGTGGAGAACCCCTCCTCCACCAATATGAGCACTATCTTCTCCCTAACCCCCAAACTTGGAAAATCCTTAAGGAAAGGGTACCTGCGGGCAAACTCCGCATCATTTACAATCTCCACAAACCCAATCTTGGAAAGCCTCTTCACATCATCAATCGCCGCCTGGAATTCCTCATATAATTTTCCCGACAATTTTATCCCCTTTGCACTGAGATTGTTCACCCTCTCTGTAAAATAAGGCACTGCGGCAGCCTGCTGCCTGAGCAGCCTGTTGGCCAGATCACCGCTGCGCATCTTCTCCCTGTGACGCCTTACAAGATAAATCACAACAAGCACAGACAACACAAACAGGCACACAAGCATCACCGCCAGAACGGTGTTCTGCCTCTGTGCATCCTCCAGCCTCACCACCACGGAATCCAGTTCATACCGGTACACCATAATGGTTTCCAGAGAATCAATTTTTCCTGTCAATGCCTGTTCCACAATAACGCAATATTTACCTGTAACAAATTTACAAAATAACGTATATAAAACCTCCCGCATAGGGCCCAAGTGCCGGCAGTTGCCCCTTGATATACCTGATGTCCAAGCACTTGCCTACCCTTTGTTGCGCAGCCTAAATATGGATTCATTTCCACTTTATGGTTCTCATTTTATGGAAATGGAAATCTTTTGATTATTTTTGGTTGGGATTTTACGGAACAGTCCAATAATTTTCAGAAGATATGTACACTTACATAAAGGGGGAGCTTACGGAGATTACTCCAACAGCCGCAACAATTGAGAACAACGGAATAGGGTACGAACTGCAGATTTCGCTGCAGACTTTTGCAGAGATTCAGGGGCTCAGGGATGTGATGCTTTATATCCACCACCACATAAGGGAAGATGTGGAGATGTGGTACGGTTTTGCCACAAAGGAGGAGCGTAGCATCTTCAGGATGCTCATAGAGGTTAATGGCATTGGCCCAAATACAGCCAGGATGATGCTCTCTTCAATGAACAGCACAGAGATAAAGACCGCAATCATAAGCGGAGATGTAAACCGCATAAAGAGCATAAAGGGTATTGGCATAAAGACCGCCCAAAGGGTTATAATAGACCTCAAGGACAAGATTGCCAAAGGGGGCGAGGATGTTTCTTCCGCTTTGTTTGTTCAGGAAACCACTTCTGCAAATATGGAGGAGGCACTTTCTGCCCTTGTTATGCTTGGTTTTGCCAAATCAGCAGCCGAAAAAGTGCTTAAATCGGTGTACAAGGAGAATCCTCAATACACTCTGGAGGAACTTATAAAATTCTCACTAAAAAGGCTGTAATTTAAAATAATTTGATACATTTGTGAACTGATAATTTTTTAAACAATAGATATACTATGAATACTCCTACAAATCTAAAGTACTCTAAAGACCACGAGTGGGTTAAAGTAGAGGGCAACGTTGCAACTATCGGTATTACAGACTTCGCACAGAGCCAGCTTGGTGACATCGTTTTCGTTGACATCCAGACTGAGGGTGAGGACCTTGAGGCAGGTGAGGTATTTGGTGCAATTGAGGCTGTTAAAACTGTTGCTGACGGTCTTATGCCAGTTTCAGGTAAAGTTATTGAGGTTAACGCAGACCTTGAGGGTGCTCCAGAGTCAGTTAACTCAGATCCATACGGTGCAGGTTGGATGATTAAAGTTGAGATGAGCAACCCTGCAGAGGTTGACGATCTTCTTGATGCTGCAACTTACGAGGCAGAGTGCTGCAAATAATCCTTTGCACTGAACTCTTATGGGCCGGCTCCTGAAGCCGGCTTTTTTTGTTTGGTATCATTGTTGTACATTTGTCGGGATAAAAATACCCTTGATTATGAAACTTAAAGATATTCTTGTTGGGGCAGGCATTGCTGCATTTGTGTGTGTGGCCGCTTCCCCTATCTCAGCCCAGACAAAGGCAGAGACAAAACTGTATAATACTGCCATAAGCAAAGGAGACCTTAAAAGTGCCAACAAGTTCCTGGCAAAGTTCCCCCAATCCGTTTATGCCCCAAAAATCCAGAGGCTGAAGGATTCCATTGTGTTCCACTCCTTGGATGCAAATGACGTTACTGCGTACATCTCTTTTGTGGAGCAGAACCCCAAATCTTATTTCCGTACCCAGGCAAACAGCAAAATTGCAGAACTGAACAGGAGCGGGATTGATGATGCCCAGGCTATGGAGATTGCCCTTGGTGCCGGGCTGCAGAGGGAGAAGGTTCTTGTTGCAAAAGGGGTGAAGAACCGCAACAGAGAGAATGTGGTTGCCGTACTTGCACCGGAAGGGGGCTTCTACAAGATTGCTGTCATTTCACAGAATGGAGACAATTGGGAGATTTCAAATACATTGCAGGAGCAGGTTTACACCAACGACTCCGAGCTTGCAGAGTTTGCAGTGCTTCCCGGCGCCGAGGCCGTAACCATAAACGGTGCACAGCACCTCTCTTTCTGCTATACCAACAGCAGCAACAAGGCAGACAAAAGGAGCAGGATTCCAAACAATAACTGCGAACTTGCAGCCAACCTCTACTCATTGGATGACAACTCCATCTACAATGTCCTTTTCAGCGGCCGGATGGAGAACGGCACCCTATATGGCAGCACAATGGAATCTGCCCAGAGCGGACTTATGGCCAACCCTCAGCAGGCATATCTGCTAAGGCAGCTGAAAGGTATGGAGAGCCTCAAACCATACGAAAAGGAGCGTTTCCGCACCCAGGAGACCATCCAATGGTGGTATGAGAATAACCCACAAAACGCAGGCAATCTGCAGTTCGGCATTATTCCAGACAGTTCCGAACTTGCTGCCAGATTTAAGGAATACAAAGAGAAAGAGACTGTAGGACAATATGTTGTATCTATGTTTGACATCTGCCACAACACTGTTGTTGTAGTGTACAACAAGACAGACAAGGTTTATTCACTTGCCCTCTGCCAGCCTGTTCCACAGAGCGATAAAGATTTGGAACTCAACACTTTCTACGGAGAAAAAGGGAATACACTGGTATTGTATTATTACCAGGGAAAGAACGCCATAAAGAAAAGGCTTAACCTGGGAAGCAAGAGGATGTATTAATTGGATTGTGTGGGGCCGGGAGCCGCACCCTGCGTGAGCAGTAGACCATAACAAGGCAACTGCAGTTGCCCGGCGGAGGCCGTGTAACACGGAAGGCCGGGAGCCGCACCCTGCGTGAGCAGTAGACAAAGAACCGCCATCTGGAGTTTCAAGACTCGCAAGATGGCGGTTTCTGTTATAAGTGTGTGACTTCAAATTTATATAAAATTTGTCACATATACATAAAAGTATCCAAAAGTATATAAATTTGTAAGCAACAAATTCAGTACCACTTATGAAACACAGTTTTGGGAGTGACAACCACTCAGGAGTGCATCCTGCAATTATGGAGGCAATCCAAAAAGAAAACAACAATTTTGCTACAGCCTACGGGGAAGACCAGTACACAAAAAGTGTCCTTGGCAAACTTGAAAATCTCCTTGGCGGAAACTGTACAGCACTCTTTGTATTCAACGGCACAGGTGCCAATATAGTATCACTGCAGGGATTCCTCAAGAGTTACAACTCAGTTCTGGCCCCTGTAACAGCGCATATAAATGTGGATGAATGCGGCGCAGTAGAAAAAGTTGCAGCATCCCGCATAATTCCGCTTGAGGCTCCAAATGGAAAAGTATCACCAGCAGAGGTTAAGAAAGGACTTACAGGATTCGGTTTCCAGCACCACGCACAACCAAGAATCCTCTCCATTTCACAGCCTACAGAATTGGGTACAAATTATACTCCCGATGAAATAAAGGAACTTGCAGAACTTATGCACAGCCACGGCTGCTACCTGCACGTGGACGGCTCCAGAATCTCAAATGCAGCCGAATCACTGGGAATGCCAATAAAGGAGTTCATTGCCGATTGCGGCGTGGATGTGCTCTCTTTCGGAGGTACAAAGAACGGTCTCCTTATGGGCGAGGCTGTGGTTGTATTCCACAGGCCGGAAAACACCCGCCCGGGACAGGATGGGCTCCCAATGAACCACGTTAATATGGAGGCTGCCAAAACCCTGCAATATTACAGGAAACAGACTACCCAACTATACTCAAAAAGCAGGTTCATTGCAGCACAGTTTGAGGCATATCTGAACGATGATCTCTACCTGAAACTTGCAGGACAATCCAATGCTATGGCAAAATATCTGGCAGAATCACTGAAAGGGATTGATGAGGTTACCATCTCAAAAAGTGTAGACAGCAATGCAGTTTTTGCAATTATCCCAACTTGGCTTGGAGAAGAGCTGCACAAAAAACACTACTTCTATGTATGGGATGAAGAGACAAATGAAGTGCGCTGGATGTGCTCTTTCAATACCAGAAAAGAGGATATAGATGAGTTTGTAGCAGATGTAAAGGCAATAATTGCATCCCATAAATAATCTTGCAATGGCAATAAAGACAGCTTCTGCAGAAAAGGATTTTCTTGGAATAAGAAAGATCTGGGAAGAGAGGTTTACAACAGACCCTATCTACCTGAATACAATATTTGAGAAAGTCTTCCCTCTCTGCAGAAGCTATGTTTTTTCTGGCGGAGAGGGTGAAATCCTCTCTGTAATCTCCCTTATGCCAATGAAATTCTATGCTCCGGAGATTTCCAGAACTGCTTCAGACGGCTATCTTAAAGGATATTATCTCTTTGGCGTGGCAACACTTGAAAAGGCAACAGGAAATCATCTTGCGGCAGCACTCATAGAGTACGCAAGCAGGCAATTGGCAATAGAAGGTTATGATTTCATATTTGAAAGACCTGCAAATCAAAGCTTAAACAATTATTATATAAAGTTGGGATTCTTAAAATCCCTTCCTAAGATTCCATATAGGTTCGCCATAGAGGAAATTACAGGTTCCACGGAGAACAATCATAGAAAATCACTCACAAAACTCCTTGCAGAGGCAGTTCTAAAGGCTATACGCATAGATTTTTGCAAAAGATTCGAATGGGCAGATACTGCAGTTTTAGAGGGATTGCTGGAGCTAGGAGAACTGTCTGAACATAACAAGAACTACACCCCAGCCCCAACAGAAGAAGAAACCTACATAGCAATCAAGGTGCTTTCAGAGGAAAAACCTGATACCTTTACAGGTGCATTCTTCTGTTTCCCGATGGAATAAGAATTGATGCACCATAGAATAAAATAAAAGGTCCTAACTTATTATTTACAAATAGTTAGGACCTTTTTAGAATAACTTATCATACCCCAAATGTTCCACGTGGAACATTTACTCTATCTACCAAAATAAACCAGCAAAACTGACACATCTGCAGGAGAAACACCTGGAATCCTTGATGCCTGGGCTATGGTTGTTGGGCGATGTTTCATCAATTTCTGCCTGCTTTCTATTGAAAGTGATGTCACCTTAAGGAAATCAAAATTGTCGGGAATAATAACATTCTCAAGTTTTAGGATTTTGTCCGCAATCCTTTGCTCTCTTTGAATATATCCCCTGTATTTTACAGCAATCTCCACACTTTCCAAAACCTCATCTTCAAGGATAGATTCCGCTTGAGGAGTGAACCCTTCTACCGGAGTCTGGAAAGGAAGGGTAATGAAGTGCTCATCTCCGGCTCCTGAGTTGTTGAACCCTTTTGAAAGAGGACATTCATTTGACACATCTTGGATGGACTCCTCAATCAACCCTCCCTGAGGTATACACTCCAAAAGAGATTTGATTGAAATCTGTGGTCTGGACAAAAGTTCAGAGAGTCTCCTTTTTTGGGGAAGTGGAGATGAATTGTTTTTCTGAAGCCAGTCGTTGACATTGTCGGGATCTGCAGATGTGGAATCCAAGAAATTCTCAATTGAGGAAACTTTGGAGTACTTCATCTCAACAAGTCTCATTCTGTCTGCAGAAACAAGGCCAATACTATAGCCTTTCTTTGTAAGTCGCAAATCTGCATTGTCCTGTCTCAACAAGATTCTATATTCTGCTCTTGAAGTAAACATTCTATATGGTTCATCCACACCTTTGGTTACAAGATCATCAATGAGCACACCAATATATGCTTCATCCCTCCTGAGAACAAAAGGCTCTTTCCCATCAATTGCCAGTGCTGCATTTATTCCTGCCATCAGACCTTGGGCAGCCGCCTCTTCATAACCGGTTGTACCATTAACCTGGCCGGCAAGGTAAAGTCCTTTTAAAGCCTTGCTCTCCAGAGTATGCTTCAATTGTGTTGGGGGAAAATAATCATACTCTACAGCGTATGCAGGTCTGAAGATTTCAACCTCTTCCATACCTTTAATATTACGCAGCGCCTCCATCTGCACATTGAATGGAAGCGAAGATGAGAAACCTTGAAGATAATACTCATATGTATTCCATCCTTCAGGTTCCAAAAACAACTGGTGTGTATCTTTACCTTCAAAAGTCTTCAGCTTGTCTTCTATGCTTGGACAATATCTTGGACCAATGCCATGAATCTTCCCGGAGAAAAGAGGTGAGTCCTTGAATCCCCCTTTCAAAATCTCATGAACTGTTGGATTGGTGTGGACCATATAACAGCTCATCTGTGCAACTCCATTTTGAATTGGTGAAGGTACATTAAGGAAAGTGAATCTTGCAGGAGACGGATCTCCCGGTTGCCTTTCCAGTTTTGTAAAATCAATAGACCTTGCATCAATCCTTGGAGGAGTACCGGTCTTCATCCTTCCATATTCAATGCCTAAAGAATGCAACTGTTCTGTTACTTCATATGATGACAACTCCCCTACTCTGCCCCCCTCTGTAGTCTCTTTTCCAATAAATAATTTGCCGTTAAGAAACGTTCCTGCCGTAATGATTACCGTGCGGGCTTCAAATATTGCACCCAAAACCGTTGAAACTCCTTTAACGCACTCTTTTTCAATGATTAACGAATTAACAACATCTTGCCATACAGAAAGATTTTCTGTATTCTCCAATATATACCTCCAATTGAAGGAATAATAGACTCTGTCACATTGGGCTCTCGGGCTCCACATTGCAGGACCTTTGGAGCGGTTGAGCATCCTGAACTGTATTGTGCTTGCATCAGTAACAAGACCGGAACACCCTCCCAAGGCATCTATCTCTCTCACAATCTGGCCTTTTGCAATACCTCCTATTGCCGGATTGCACGACATCTGGGCAATTTTGTTCATATCCATAGTAATGAGCAAAGTCTTTTTACCCATTTTGGCGGCAGCAGCAGCAGCTTCACACCCGGCATGTCCGGCACCCACAACTATAACATCATATACCGAAGCCATAATCACCCGCGTAAAATTTCTTCAAGTTCAAGCAAAGCAGAATTCTCAGCATCCCTCATTTCCTTAATATCCTCATCAGAATGGTCATCCAAACCGCAAAGATGCAGGACACCGTGAATTATAACCCTGTGGAGCTCAACATCAAAATCCTGTGAATACTCTTCAGCATTTGCCTTTACCGTATCTATACTGATATATAACTCACCGTTGATATAATCATCCTCACAATAATCAAAAGTTATGATATCGGTATAATAGTCGTGCGAAAGGAATTGCATGTTTATTTCAAGTATGGACGGATCATCACAAAGAATGACATTGATGTCCCCTACCCTCCTGTCATATTTTTGGACAACAGATTTTATCCACTTCTTTAACAATAATTTGTGCTTGAGATTAAATTTGATGTCCTTATTGAAAAATCTGACCATAAAATTTATTAATGTTGAGAAAAGTTAATAACTTTGCTATGTTCTAGCGCAAAGCTACAACTTAGAAATCAAAAATTAAAACCTTTAAAATAATTATTATGGCTAAAGTAAGTGTTATTGGCGCCGGTAACGTAGGTGCTACTTGTGCAAACGCTATGTTGCACATGAAATTCTGCTCAGAGATTGTCCTTCTTGACATCAAAGAGGGTGTATCGGAGGGTAAAGCAATGGATATGATGCAGACAGCAAACCTTTACAAATTTGACACAAAAGTTACAGGCGTAACTAATGACTACAAAGCTACAGCTAATTCAGACGTAGTTGTTGTAACTTCAGGTCTGCCTAGAAAACCTGGTATGACAAGAGAGGAACTTATAGGTGTAAACGCAGGTATCGTAAGCAGCGTTGTTGAGAATGTTCTTAAATTCTCTCCTAAAGCAATCCTTGTAATCGTTTCAAACCCTATGGACCCTATGACATACCTTACTCTTAAGAAGACCGGTCTTCCTAAGAACAGAGTTATCGGTATGGGTGGTATACTTGACAGCAGCCGCTTCCAGTATTTCTTGAGCAAAGCTCTTAAAGCTCCAGCAAGCGACATTGAAGGTATGGTAATCGGCGGACACGGCGACACTACAATGATTCCTCTTATCAGATTTGCAAACTACAGAGGCGTTCCAGTACAGGAGTTGCTTTCAAAGAAAGTGGCAGAGCAGGTTGTAGCTGACACAATGGTTGGCGGTGCAACCCTTACAAAACTTCTCGGCACTTCAGCTTGGTATGCTCCAGGTGCTTCAGCAGCAGTTCTTGTAAAATCAATCGTAATGGACGAGAAGAAAGTTTACCCTTGCTGCGTAGCATTGGACGGCGAGTACGGTCAGGAGGATATCTGTATTGGAGTTCCTGCAGTAATCGGCAAAAAAGGTTGCGAGAAAGTTGTAAAATACAAACTTAACGCAGAGGAGATGGCATTGTTTGAGAAGAGCGCTGCCGCTACAAGAAAAACAAACAACATCCTTTATGAGATGAATATCCTTCAGAAATAATCATAAGGACAAAAGCTCTCAAAACAAGTGATAAAATATGGGTTTTTGTAGTTCAAAACTATAAAAACCCTATTTTATTAACATAATGAAACAAGAAAAGTATAAAATTAATGCGCTGTAAATGTGTTGGTTATAAAATCCAGTGATAATTTATTAACAAAATTTATATGATTTTGTAAATAATTTACTAATTTTACAACCGCTTTATACACGAAATACGTAACAAAATGGAAATAAAGAAATCACCAAAAGCCAACTTAGAGAACAAGAAATTCATGTTCATGGAGGTAGGACTAATTGTAGCATTGCTAATGGTCCTGGGCGCATTTGAATGGAGTACAACAGAGACTTCAGTAAGTATCCTTGAGGAAGAAGTAGCAGTAGTAATTGAGGAAGAGCAGGTTCCTATTACACAGGAAGAGCAGCTCCCTCCACCAGAAGTGCCAAAAGAGCCAGTGATGTCAGACGTTATTGACATCGTGGACGATGACATCAAAGTAGAGGACAACTTCCTTATTTCAACAGAGGATGATGCGTCTCTTGGAGTTGAGATCAAAGATTACGTTGTAGAGCAGCAGGAGGAAGAGGTTGTTGAGGAAGAGGAGATTCCTTTCGCAGTTGTAGAGCAGAAACCTACATTCCAGGGCAAAGATCCAAACCCTGGTTTTACAAAATGGGTATTCTCAAAAATCGTTTATCCTGAGATTGCAAAAGAGAATGGTGTACAGGGTCGTGTAACCCTACAGTTTACAATCGATACAGACGGTAGCGTTAGAAACGTAAAAGTACTTAGAGGTGTAGACTCATCATTGGATAAAGAGGCTGTAAGAGTTGTATCAAGCTCTCCAAAATGGCAGCCAGGTATGCAGAGAAACAAACCTGTAAAGGTTAAATATACTTTCCCTGTAGTATTCCAGTTGAGATAACATTAACAGAAACAAATAAAAAGGCTGCCCTGACGGGTAGCCTTTTTTTATGGGAAAATTCACTATATTTGTATACTTGATTATCTGAGAATATGGAATATTTTGCAATTTCTAACGGCATACCGGTACATATACTGGACACCAAAAAAGGTGATGAAACTATTCTTCTGCTGCACGGATATCTTGAAACACTGTATATTTTCAACGAACTTATAGAGATTCTGGAGAAGAAATACAGAATAATAGCCATTGATCTTCCGGGACACGGCCTCAGCGGATCCCACAAAGAGACAAACAGTATGGAATTCAGTGCATCCATATGTGCAGATATACTAAAAAAGAGCGGTATAGAGAAAGCATATATTGCAGGTCACTCTATGGGTGGATATGTTGCCCAAAACTGCGTAAAATCATTCCCGGAAATGTTCAAGGGGATAATACTGCTCAACTCAACACCTTTTGCGGATTCACCTGAGAAACGGGAAGACAGGAAGAGGGAGATAGACCTTATACTCAGTGCAAAACTCGGGCATCTTGCATCTTTGAGCATACCAAAAATGTATGCTCCTTCAAACCTGAGAAAGTTTGACGAAAAGATAGAAGAAACCGTGGAAATTACCGAAACCCACGACCCTAAAGGTATAGTTGCAAGTATAAAGGGAATGATGGAGAGGGTTGAGACAAAAGAGGTACTCTCAAAGACAGAAAAGGTGATGCTTATATTCGGTACCGAAGACAAGTTCATTACAGAGGAAACACGTGAAAAATTGATTTCAGAGTTTCCAAGTGCAAAAAGCGTTGTAATACCCGAGACAGGGCACAACTCATTCATTGAGGCTCCTGAAAAGGTTTCAGAAGCCCTTGATGAATTTATCGGGAAATAGAATTACCAAAGGAAATTGTCAAAAGGATATCTTCCGGCATGTATCTCCGCAACCATCTTGTAAAGATCGTTGCGGAGTTTGTCTATATGCATCTTCTCTTTTGCCGAAATGAATATTGCAGGAGTGTTTTCCTTATACATCCAGGAATTCTTGAGTTCTTCCAATGAGTAGTTCTCCCTCTTTTTCGGGCCAAGGTCAAATTCATCCTGCTCTATATATTTATAGGCATCTATCTTATTGAAAACCATAAAGGTAGGCTTTTCTCCCGCTCCAATTTCCTGAAGAGTGTTCTTTACTACCTTTATCTGCTCCTCAAAGTTGGGGTGGGAGATATCAACCACATGCATAAGGATATCAGCCTCCCTTACTTCATCAAGGGTGCTCTTGAACGACTCAACCAACTGGTGGGGCAATTTCCTTATGAAACCTACAGTATCACTCAGAAGGAAAGGTACGTTTTCAATTACAACCTTACGGACAGTTGTATCAAGTGTTGCAAACAGTTTGTTCTCTGCAAAAACCTCACTTTTTGCCAACAGGTTCATCAATGTACTTTTACCCACATTGGTATAGCCTACAAGAGAAATCCTCACCATATTGCCTCTGTTTCCTCTCTGGGAAGCCATCTGCTTGTCTATCTTCTTCAACTGGTCCTTAAGGCGGCTTATCTTGTCAAGGATTATACGGCGGTCAGTCTCAATCTGTGACTCACCCGGACCTCTCATACCAATACCGCCCCTTTGCCTCTCCAAGTGGGTCCACATTCTGGTAAGCCTGGGCAAAAGGTACTGGTACTGTGCCAGTTCCACTTGTGTTTTAGCGTATGCTGTCTTTGCCCTCTGGGCAAAAATGTCAAGTATCAAATTTGTCCTGTCAAGGATCCTGCACTCAAGTTCCCTCTCAAGATTCCTCAACTGTGAAGGGGAGAGTTCATCATCAAAAATCACAAGACCTATTTCATTCTCTACAATATAGGCCTTTATCTCCTCAAGTTTGCCGGTTCCAACATATGTCTTGGAATTTGGCCTGTCAACCCTCTGTACAAATCTCTTTTCTCCAACAGCACCGGCAGTCTCTGCCAGGAACTGCAGCTCATCAAGATATTCATTTACCTGCTCCTCTGTATTTGCAGGGGTTATGACACTTACAAAAATTGCTCTCTCCATAAAATAATTTTCGTCCTTTTACTTAATATCTACAAAAGTAAAAACTATATTTGTACTAACATAAAACTAACACGCTATGAGAATGAAAAAAATAACAATTGTTGCTCTTTCATTTATACTTGGACTCTGCGCCCAGGATGCTGCAGCCCAAAAGAAAACCCTCAGGGAGCACGGTTTTCCAATTGGAATATTTGATACTGGAAAAAACAATGCAATCACAGATGTACCAGGCGTAACTGTGGGCCAGGTTACCTGTATTGAGGGTGACAGCATACGTACCGGTGTAACTGCAATAATCCCTCATCAGGGAAATATTTTCAGGAACAAGATACCTGCAGCAATCTATGCAGGCAACGGGTTCGGAAAACTTGCAGGAGTAACACAGGTTCAGGAACTGGGAAACATAGAAACCCCTATAGTGCTTACCAACACCCTCAACGTTGCTGCCGGCATAGAGGGTCTTATCTCATACACACTCCAGCAGCCTGGCAATGAGAATGTCCGCTCTGTAAACGCTGTAGTAGGTGAAACAAATGACGGAGGCCTCAACAAAATCCAGCAGAGATATGTAACTCCACAGATTGTACTTCAGGCCCTTGCAAATGCAAAACCAGGGCCGGTTGAGCAGGGTTGTGTAGGTGCCGGTACAGGTACTGTTGCATTCAATTTCAAAGGCGGTATAGGAACATCTTCAAGAGTTCTTCCAAAATCTCTGGGCGGCTATACAATTGGTGTAATTGTACAGTCCAATTACGGCGGAATCCTTGAGATTGACGGAGTTCAGGTAGGGCAGAAACTTGGAGTTTTCTCTTATAAAAATGATATCCCCCAGTCCAAATCTGCAGACGGTTCCTGTATGATGGTTGTAATTACCGATGCCCCTATTGACGCACGCAACCTTGAAAGAGTTGCCAAGAGGGCAATGATGGGTCTGGCCAAGACAGGCGGCATTGCTTCAAACGGCAGCGGTGACTACGTAATTGCACTCTCTGTAGCACCTGAAAACCTTATAGATGACAGCAAGAAAATTCACACCCAGACATTGCTGGACAACGGCCAGATGTCACCAATCTTTGCAGCAACAATAGAGGCAACAGCAGAGGCCCTGTGGAATTCAATGTTTATGGCAGAAACCACAAAAGGATACAAAGGATATACAGTGGAGGCCCTGCCTGTAGAGAAAGTGCTTGAAATGCTCAAAAACAGGTAAAACAAGCCAAATGAAACATATATGTCTGCTTCCCGACAGGGGGGCAGACTTTTTTAATTCCTGGAAACAGAGCAATAAAAAAAGGGGCCACAAACGTGGTCCCTTTCTTCTTATATATTGCAAAGCAGTTAGTCTTTAAGTTTTGCACACAAGAACTCTCTGTTAAGTCTTGCAATGTGGGCAACAGATACCTTTTTAGGGCACTCCATCTCACAGGCTCTTGTATTAGTACAAGCACCGAATCCCAACTCATCCATTTTTGCAACCATTGCTTTGGCACGTCTTGCACCCTCAACTCTACCCTGAGGAAGCAAAGCCAAAGAACTTACCCTTGCAGAAACAAACAACATTGCTGAACCGTTCTTACAAGTTGCAACACAAGCACCGCAACCTACGCAAGAAGCAGCATCCATACTCTCATCTGCATCTTTCTTAGGAATAGGAATAGCGTTACCGTCCGGTACACCACCTGTGTTTACAGATACGAAACCGCCTGCCTGAAGAATCTTGTCAAATGCAGTCCTGTCTACAACCAAGTCCTTGATTATAGGGAAACCTGCACTTCTCCAAGGCTCAATGGTAATGGTGTCACCATCTTTGAACTTACGCATATGCAACTGGCAAGTGGTAATCTCATTGTCAGGTCCATGAGCCCTACCGTTGATGTATAGTGAGCAGGCACCGCAGATACCCTCTCTACAGTCGTGGTCAAAGCTTACAGGGCCGCTGGCTTTACAGCCTTTGTTCACTGCTACAGGATCGATGTTCTCCTTTATCAACTGCTCGTTGAGGATATCCATCATCTCCAGGAATGAACTGTCAGGGGAGATGTTCTTAACCTGATAGGTCTCAAAGTGTCCCTTCTCCTTAGCGTTTTTCTGACGCCAAACTTTTAATGTCAAATCCATATCTTGTACTTTTTCTTAGTCTTTATAGTTTCTTGTTGATGGTTTTACAAACTCGTAGTTCAGAGGCTCCTTATGCAACTCTGGGGCAACATTCTCACCTTTGTATTCCCAAGCTGAAACATACATGAAGTTCTCGTCATCACGTTTTGTCTCACCGTCCTCGGTCTGCATCTCCTCACGGAAGTGTCCACCGCAAGACTCTCTTCTGTTAAGTGCATCCAATGCCATCAGTTCACCCATCTCAAGGAAGTCTGCAAGACGGAGGGCTTTCTCAAGTTCCTGGTTGAACTCACCGTTCTCACCGGCAACGTAAACATTGCTCCAGAACTCTTTCTTAAGGTCTTTGATAAGCTCAAGGGCTTTCTTCAAACCTGCCTCATTTCTTGCCATTCCAACATAATCCCACATAATAAGACCCAACTGTTTGTGGATATCATCAACTGATCTCTTTCCTTTGATAGCAAAAAGTTTGTTGATCTTCTCCTTTACAGCCTTCTCTGCCTCTGCAAATGCAGGGTGGTTGATATCTGTCTTAGGCTCCTGGATTTTATGTGAAAGGTAATCACCAATGGTATAAGGCAAAATGAAATAACCGTCAGCAAGACCCTGCATCAAAGCAGATGCACCAAGACGGTTTCCACCGTGGTCACTGAAGTTTGCCTCACCAATTGCATACAGACCAGGGATGGTTGTCTGCAGGTTGTAGTCTACCCAGATACCACCCATTGTGTAGTGGATTGCAGGGTAAATCATCATTGGCTCTTTATATGGATCTGTATCGGTAATCTTCTCATACATCTGGAAGAGGTTACCGTAACGCTGTGTAATTACATCTTTTCCAAGTCTATCAATTGCAGTCTTGAAATCGAGGAATACTGCAAGACCTGTCTCGTTTACACCGTAACCTGCGTCACAACGCTCTTTTGCTGCACGTGAAGCAACGTCGCGAGGTACAAGGTTACCGAATGCAGGATATCTTCTCTCCAAGTAGTAGTCTCTGTCTTCCTCAGCAATCTGAGAAGGTTTGATCTGTTTCTTCCTCAGTTTCTCAACATCCTCCATTTTCTTAGGTACCCAGATTCTACCGTCATTTCTCAATGACTCACTCATAAGGGTAAGCTTGCTCTGCTGTGTTCCGTGAACAGGGATACAGGTAGGGTGGATCTGTGCAAAACAAGGGTTTCCGAAGAATGCACCTTTCTTGTAGCACTGCCAAGCAGCAGAACCGTTGCTGTTCATTGCATTTGTAGAAAGGAAGAATACGTTTCCGTAACCGCCGGTTGCAATTACAACTGCGTGTGCACCGAACCTCTCAATCTGTCCGTTCTGCAAGTTTCTTGCAATGATACCTTTAGCCTGGCCGTCAATTACAACAAGATCCAACATCTCATATCTTGGATATGACTTCACAGAACCCTTTGCAACAGCTCTGTTAAGTGCTGCGTAAGCACCCAAAAGCAACTGCTGTCCGGTTTGGCCTCTGGCATAGAATGTACGGCTTACCTGTGCACCACCGAATGAACGGTTATCCAACAATCCGCCGTAATCCCTTGCAAAAGGTACACCCTGTGCAACACACTGGTCAATGATATTGTTACTTACCTCGGCAAGACGGTATACGTTAGCCTCCCTTGCCCTGTAGTCACCACCTTTGATTGTGTCATAGAACAAACGGTAAACAGAGTCGTTGTCGTTTGTGTAGTTTTTTGCTGCATTGATACCACCCTGTGCGGCAATTGAGTGTGCACGTCTTGGTGAGTCACTGATGCAGAACACTTTTACATTATATCCTAGTTCGCCCAATGAAGCAGCAGCAGCGGCACCGCCCAAGCCTGTGCCTATTACTATGATTTCTAGTTTGCGCTTATTAGCCGGACTAACTACGCGAATTTGAGCCTTGTGCTTTGTCCACTTTTCAGCCAAAGGCCCTTCTGGAATTTGTGATAATAATTTTTCGGCCATTATTATGTTTTTTAAGTGTACTTTTAGTCCAATTAAATTTTCTACAATTTTAGTCACTTTTTATCAAATAACCAATTATTATCAAATAATTATTGACAAACCTTCCTCCAATTCACATTTTTAGTATCTTAGTATTTTAAAACTATAAATCACGGCACTATGAAAGTTTTGTTTTTGCTCGTTTTGTCACTGCTGCTCATCAACGGCTCCTCATTTGCGCAGGATAAAGGGAAAAAGGAGAGCCGTAGCGAACGTAAATCACGTGAACTTCTTGCAGTAAAGAACTGCCTGGACAAAGACAGTATTGTAATACAGATAGACAAGATACGTCCATCGTTCGTTTCTAATGTGAATGTACAATCATATTACGGCTATACCGGCCATGTGCTCAAACTCATAGACAACAAGTTTTCCTGCAACTTCATCTACATAGGGGAGGCCCCTACTGCAATGATGGGGGAGGAGATGCTTTCAATATATGCCAAAGAGCAGCACCAGCCTTTTGCAAAAAAATATGATCCCAAAAAGAAGATAACTTATTATTATCTGCGGTTCAGGAACGAAAGCGAAGATAACAAAGCCGAATGGGAATGCTTTATGGAGATACAGAACAACGGGGAGACCCATATACAGATGCAGACCAAAGAACTGAATCCTATGATATATTCCGGATTCCTCGACACCGAAAACATTTATGGCAACAAATAACAACAATACTTATGAATTTTAGAAATGCTTTTGCAGGTGCCATTGTATCACTTGCATTATTTACCGGATGTGCACAGAAAAATAGTGTGGACATCATTCCTCTGCCACAGCAGATGACTGTAAACAGCGGCAGTTTTACTTTGGACAACAATGTTTCAATTGCGGGCAATTCACAGTTTGAAATTGACCTTCTTAAGGAGAAACTCTCCACAGCAGCAGGCATCGTCCTGAAAGATGCCGGAGAAGGTGGAAGAATCATAGAAATAAATGTAGACCCAGGCGCAGGGACAAAAAAAGAGGGTTATATTCTTGATGTAACTCCCGACAAAATTACAATTGCAGCCTCAGACAAGGCAGGTGCATTCTATGGTGTGCAGACCCTGATGCAGCTGATGCCGCCTGCAATTTATGGTAAAGCACAGGGAGGGGAAAATTGGA
Source organism: Bacteroidales bacterium (assembly GCA_017625535.1). Classification (GTDB taxonomy): domain Bacteria; phylum Bacteroidota; class Bacteroidia; order Bacteroidales; family UBA932; genus Egerieousia. Next base: position 19,602 of record JAGAKR010000015.1, read on the forward strand.
GCATCCCTTGTGTCTCAATACAGGACTGGCCAAGATTCGGCTACAGGGGTGCAGGACTTGATGTTTCAAGGACATTCTTCCCTCTGGAAACAATATATGACATGCTGGACTGGATTTCTTACCATAAACTGAACAAATTCCACTGGCATATTACAGATGACAACGGATGGAGGATTGAGATAAAGAAATATCCGCTCCTTACAGAAAAGGGAGCCTGGAGGGGACCGGATGAGGTTCTTCCACCTTCATATGGCTCAGGCAACAAGAGATACGGCGGATTCTATACCCAGGAAGAGATAAAGGAGGTAATAAAATATGCCGTTGACAGGAATATTGAGATAATTCCAGAAATAGACCTTCCAGGACACAGCAAGGCTGTTATTGCCTGCTACCCTGAAGTTGGTTGTACAAATGTGGACAAGACAATGAGTGTGAACGGAGAGGTGAACAATGTATGGTGTGTGGGAAATGAGAAGACCTACACAATGATTGACAACATTGTTGCCGAACTTGCAGCACTTTTCCCTTCTGAAAAACTGCACCTTGGAGGTGATGAGGTAAATATGGACAACTGGAAAAACTGTCCTCATTGCCAGGCATTCATGAAGAAGATGGGTATGAAGGAGGAGATTGAACTCCAGAACTATTTTGTAAGGAGAATGGAGAAGATTGCAGCCAAATACGGCAAAGTTCTGGTAGGCTGGGATGAGATAAGGAAAGGGGGTGACCTTGAACCTTCTACAATAGTTTACGGATGGGCTTCAATGAAGAGCGGTGCAGAGGCTGTAAGAAAAGGACAGCGTACTGTATTCCTTCCAGCACAGTATTGTTATATGGATATGAAACAGTCCAAATATGAGAGGGGACATAACTGGGCCGCTATAGTTACATTGGACAGCACATACAAGCTTGATCCTATAAATATGAATGACTTTACTCCTGAACAGGAGGAACTTGTACTTGGAGTACAGGCCAATCTGTGGTGTGAGCTTCTTGACAGGCCTGCTAGATTCCTTGAATACCAGTATTTCCCAAGGCTTTGCGCTTTGGCCGAGACAGCCTGGACACAGCCTGAACTTAAGGATTATGACAATTTCTGGAACAGGATTACCGCTTCCCATTATGACAGGATGTACAATATGGGCATAAAATTCAGGATGCCGTTCCCAGAAGTTGTATATGAAAACAATACCCTTAAAGTAACTTCTCCGTATGAAGGGGCTGAAATAAGGTATACAACAGATGCAACTGAACCTACCCTCTCTTCCGATATATGGAAAGGTGACATAAAGACAGATGAGCCTGAAAAATACAGATTTGCCACATTCTACAAGGATTTCAACCAGAGCATTGCAGTTGGCGCATCAAACATTGATCCGTATCACTATCTCACACCTGAAGTTTCAATTGAAAGTTCATACAAGGAGTCTGAAACTGCCAAAGGATTCCCTATGGCCAACATAACTTCATATGATATGGGCAAATACTGGAGAATAAACAGAAGGTCAGATGCAGGTGATTTTGTACTTTATACATTCAAAGAACCTGTAGAGTGCGGCAAGATTACCGTAGAGACAGGTGTTCCAGGCATTACATTCTACAGTTGCACTGAGGGACACGTGGAGTACTCTTATGATGGAGAAAACTTCATCAAAGGTGATGATTTTGTATACGGAATTGCCACAATAAAGCCTGAAGAAAAGGTAAAGGCTGTAAAAGTAGTGTTTACAGGTATGTCGGATGCACTCATTACAGCATTCCAGAATTTGAGGATAGAGAAATAATGTTTCCTGGAAAAATAATACATAAAGAGAGTTATAAGGTAAATCCTTTGTTTGCAGACCTGCAAGGTTTCATAAAGGATTTGCCTTATAATTACAACAGGATGGGAAAAACCATCTACAAAGGGAGGAATGAACTTAAGGAGATTGAATACGGCGGGGTATGTATGGTAATAAAGAGTTTCCGCATTCCAAACCTTATAAACAGGATTGCATATGGCCTGTTCCGTCCTTCAAAGGCAAAACGTTCATATGATTATGCCAACCTTATACTTGAAAAAGGGATAGGTACACCACTTCCTGTAGGTTATTATACCTGCAGAAGATGGTTCCTTTTCAGTGAAAGCTACTATGCATGTCTAAAGTCTGAATGCCCAAATACATATAAGGATTTGATTAACGGCAAATTTCCTGGAACTGAAAAAATTGTAAGGGCAATTGCATCACTTACCGCACATATACATAAAAACAATATGCTGCACAAAGACTACTCCAGAGGAAATATCCTTTTTAAAGATACTCCCAGCGGTGTAAAACTTGAAATAATAGACCTTAACCGTATAAGGTTCCATAAAATTGGAATGGAAGAGGGATGCCGTAATTTTGAAAGATTGCCCGGCACAGACCAGATGACAAGGTGGATGGCCCAGGAATATGCCTCCAAAATGGGTTATAATCCCGATGAATGTTTTAAAATAATGAATTCCTGTAAGGAAAAGGTATAAGAAAACCCGGAAGAAACAAATATCTTCCGGGTTTGATCTTTATTGTAATAATTAGAATATCACTTTCTCTACAAAATCATATACAGGCTTCAAATCTGCCGCTGTAGCTTTACCCTCCCTTATTTTCTCAATGATAGGATTGGCACTCTCAAATACACCATTCTCTACCTTTACTGCAGGAGTCATATATTTCTCAATTGCATAATAGTTGAGATATTTGTTTCCATTGCCTCTGGTGATAGGGAAAATCTCTTTCTTGTTCTTAAGTACCCAATCACACATTCTTGCATTTTCTGTACCCTCTGCTGTCATAAATGAAGGGATATTCTCACCATTTGCAACCATAAGAGGTACTGCAACACCAATAGGTGCATAACCCAAAATTGTCCACATTACTGTATTTGCAGGATTCTCACCTTTCTCAACTCCCTCTACCACTATTGAACAACTTGTAGATTTTCTTGGAATGAAATCCTGGTCCATGAACCAGCCGTTGCATTTTGCCACAAGATCACAATCTTTGTTAAGGTCAATACCAAGTACTGAATGATAGAAAGAACGTGAAAGGTTCTGGAAAATCCATTTAGGGGTAATCTCACCGTTTCTGCCTATTTGCTCTTTCATTATTTTTTCTGCAGTTGTATATCTTACATAACCCATACCGTCATCCAGTCTTCCGGTATAAGAGTGGTTTGTATAAATAAGATAACCCTGAGGTGCAATTTTAGGGTCATTCACATCTATTTTTGTCCAACTTCCATTGTTTACCTCATAATAAGCAGCTCCACCTTCAGCATCTATTACACCAAAATTGGCCTCTACTCCCATAGGTCTCTTGTATTTGTCGAGCATTTTCTCAAAATCTGCCAATGTACGGCAGGTAGCAAGTGCCTTGTACATTACAACACCCTCTTTATCCATCTGGTCTGAAGGTACATCATCATTCTTAAGATTATATGAAGCTGTATTCATAATGGAAAAACCTACCTCATTTGTACCTGTCCAAGCCTCCTGTTTCATTGCATCAGGAGAATTAATAAGTGCATAGAAAGAGTATTTCTCACCTTTGAAGAATTTTACTTTATTGTTCAACTCACCGGTATCCCTGTGTTTCCATAAAAGTGGTTTTCCGTTAGGAGTAGCCTTGCCTGTTATGATTGCAGATGTACAGGCTATGATGTCTGTAGAAAGCAACAATGCAATTGCAATAACTGCGAAAAATAGTTTTTTCATAAATATTTGTGTGTATTATAAGTTTTTAATGGTTCAAAGTGCTAAAATAATGTATTTTCCGGTAAATACCTCTCCATACCCAAATGTTTGTATGCCAATTCTGTCACTTCCCTTCCCCTTGGAGTCCTGTTCAGGAACCCCTCCTTTATAAGGAAAGGCTCATAAACCTCTTCCAGAGTGCCTGGATCCTCACCTACAGCAGTTGCTATGGTATTTACACCTGCAGGGCCTCCCTTGAATTTTGTAATGATAGTATCAAGAATCTTGTTGTCCATAAGGTCAAGCCCCCTCTTGTCTATATTAAGGGCATCCAATGCATATCTGGTAATTGGAAGATCTATTCTGCCTGTACCTTCAACCTGGGCAAAATCCCTTACCCTGCGCAAAAGGGAATTGGCAATACGGGGCGTTCCGCGGCTCCTGCAGGCAATTTCCATAGCTGCCTGGGTATCTATCCCTATATTGAGTATCCTTGCGCTCCTTTCCACTATTTTGCACAATACTTTAGAATCATAATATTCCAGATGGCACTGGATACCGAACCTCGCCCTCAAAGGGGATGTAAGCAGTCCGCTTCTGGTAGTTGCCCCTACAAGTGTAAAAGGATTGAGTGATATCTGTACAGACCTTGCTCCAGGTCCCTTGTCAAGCATAATATCTATCCTGTAATCCTCCATTGCAGAATAGAGGTATTCTTCCACAACAGGGGAAAGCCTGTGTATTTCATCTATAAAGAGCACATCCCCCTCATCCAGACTTGTAAGGAGTCCTGCAAGATCACCCGGTTTGTCAAGAATGGGACCTGAAGTAATCTTCATTGATACTCCAAGTTCATTTGCTATAATGTTTGCCAAAGTAGTCTTTCCAAGACCAGGAGGACCATGGAAAAGTACATGGTCCAAAGATTCACCCCTCTGCCTGGCAGCCTTTACAAATACCTTTAGATTCTTCAGTATCTTGTCCTGTCCGGAAAAATCTTCAAATTCCTTGGGCCTTATCACCCCTTCAATATCACCCTCTGATTGCATTACCGCTTTCCTGGGATCAAATTTTTTTTCAAAATCATTCATAACACAAATATAATCTTTTTAAAAAAGAAAATTATTGTTGTTTGTTTATATTGTGTTGATATGTTGATAAAAATTCTTTTTAACATCCTTTTATATATATCAACAAGTTTTTAATACTTTATATTTTTGTAAACTCTTGGTTTCAAATGATATAATTTATTTTATAAACATATGTTGAAAAATCATCCATATATTTTCAACAATTAAAACCTGTTGAAAACCATATTGGAAAATAATTGTGAAATTTTCCTTCAAGTTGATTGTTTTAAGGTTAAAAGTTTTATCTATCAAAAAATTCCTAACTGCAATGCACATCTTTTAAAAAGTTTTCAAAAGAGTTATCAATAGTTATTAAAGTGTTTTCAACACTTATTTTTGGCTATTGTCAATAACTTGGATTAATTTTGCATTGCATATGAAAAATGAGAATCCTTTAAATTCTTTCTGTTCCCAGGATGCTTCTTTAAAATTAAAGGAACTCCTTGAGGATAAAGAAATTGATATAATTGGTGCTGGAGGCCTTTATGGCTCTTCAAGGCCTCTTGTAATGTCTTCCCTTTTTAAAGAAGGTATAAATGTAGTGGTGATGGACAATAGGGAAGAGGCCCAGTTTGCAGCCAATGACCTTTACAGTATGGCAGGGGAAGATAATGTTTTCTATTTCCCATGTTCATCAAACATTACGCAGGGGAGGATAAACACCATAAAGGATTCATCCCAGAAAGTTCAGCGCAGTGCAGCAATTAGCTCCATAAATTCCTGGTTCAACAGCGAAGATAAAAGTAAAAAAATAATACTTGTTGCATATCCGGCATCAATTTATGAGAAAATTCCCAACAAGACAGTGTTGAAAGATAATCTGCTTAGGGTAAAGAGGGGAGAGAATGTTTCCCATGAATTCATAAAGGAGGTTCTGGTTGAGTATGGTTTTGAAAAGGTGGATTTTGTAGGTGAACCTGGGCAGTTTGCACTCAGGGGAGGTATAATAGACATATTTTCATTTTCTTCAGACAAACCGTACAGGATAGATTTTTTTGGAAATGAGGTAGAGAGCATAAGGGAGTTTGACACCAATACTCAAAGATCTGTGGGGGAGAAGGAAGAAGTTGAAATTTTTCCTAACCTGTACAAAGAGGAGGGGGAAGAGGAGATTGGGTATGTTGATATTTTTGAATTTGTCGGGAAGAACAACTGTACTGTATGGGTGAATGATTTCTCACTCCTTGCCGGGGATATTTACAAGGATGTGGTGGAGAATATGAGAAGGAACAAAATTGTTGCCTTCAATGGGGTTTCCGGGATTGAAGATGCCTCTGTGGAATTCAGGGTTTCCCCACAGCCTGCTTTCAACAAGAATTTTGACCTGCTCCTTTCAGATATAAACCAGAAGATTTCTGAAGGGTATACAATATATATAAGCAGTGAAAACGGCAAACAGTTTGAAAGGCTAAGGAGCATTTTTGCCCACAACAGCGGTGATGATGAGAAAAAAGTTCCAAAATTCAATGAACTCAATTGTTCCATCCATACCGGATTTGTGGATACTGTAACCAAAATATGCCTTTATACAGACCACCAGATTTTTGACCGTTACCACAGGGTTAAGATAAAAAGGGAGGTTCCAAGGAGCGAGAGGCTTACACTCAATGAACTCAGCGCTTTTCAGATAGGAGATTATGTGGTGCATATAGACCACGGTGTGGGAATATTCGGAGGACTTGTAAAAACCAGGATAAACGGCAAGGTTCAGGAGGCAATAAAACTCATATATAAAGACAATGATGTAATTTTTGTCTCAATCCATGGTATACACAGAATTTCAAGATACAAGAGCAAGGAAGGGACACCTCCAAAAATATACAAACTTGGTACCGGGGCCTGGGAAAAACTGAAGAACCAGACAAAAAACAAGGTAAAGGATATAGCAAAGGACCTCATAAAATTGTATGCAGAGAGGAGGCAGGCAAAAGGTTTTTCTTTTTCTCCCGACAGTTATCTGCAGCATGAACTTGAGGCATCCTTTATGTATGAGGATACCCCTGACCAGCTACGCACAACCCAGGCGGTAAAGGAGGATATGGAGAGGGATTACCCTATGGACCGTCTGGTATGCGGGGATGTGGGATTCGGCAAAACTGAAATAGCAGTGAGGGCTGCATTCAAGGCGGCAACCGACAGCAAGCAGGTTGCCCTGCTGGTACCTACAACCATACTTGCTCTCCAGCATTACAAGACCTTCAAGAAAAGGCTCAAGAATTTCCCTTGCAACATAGAGTATATAAGCCGTCTGAAAACTGCAAAAGAGATAAAACAGATAGCGGAAAACCTCAAGAGCGGAAAAACAGATATAGTTATAGGTACGCACAGACTGCTCAACAAGGAGATACAGTTCAAGGATCTTGGACTCCTAATAATAGATGAGGAGCAGAAGTTTGGTGTTGCTGCAAAGGAGAGGCTCAGGCAGTTGAAACTCTCTGTAGACACACTCACACTTACAGCCACCCCAATACCTCGTACACTGCAGTTTTCACTGTTGGGAGCAAGGGACCTTTCAATTATAAATACCCCTCCGCCAAACAGGCTTCCTGTACAGACAGAGATAATAGATTTCAATGAAGACCTTATAAGGGATGCCATAAACTATGAACTTGAAAGGGGGGGACAGATATACTTTGTACACAACAAAGTTGAGGATATTCTTGCAGTAGAGGATATAATAAGGAGAATATGTCCGGGGATAAAGACCTGTGTGGGACACGGCCAGATGGATCCAAAGGAACTTGAAGGGAAGATACTCGATTTTATGGCAGGCGATTATGACATCCTCATTGCCACCACAATAGTTGAAAACGGTATAGACATACCCAATGCCAACACCATAATAATAAACCAGGCGCAGAACTTTGGATTAAGCGACCTGCACCAGTTGCGCGGCAGGGTAGGACGTTCCAACCAGAAGGCATTCTGCTACCTGATTGTACCTTCAATGGCGGCAATAACAGATGATGCACGCCGCAGGCTCAGGGCCATAGAGGCCTTCTCAGATCTTGGCAGCGGATTCAATATTGCAATGCAGGACCTGGATATACGAGGTGCAGGAAACCTTTTGGGCGGAGAGCAGAGCGGCTTTATTGCTGATATGGGATTTGAAACCTACCAGAGGATACTTGCAGAGGCATTTATGGAGATAAAGCAGGAAGAGGGATTGGCAGAATCTCCGCAGACCGGAAAAGGGATTCTCCTTAGAGAGGCAAAGAAAGGCATTAAAAATGAAGAGGTGTACAGGGAGGCCCTCCAGGGGAGCAGGGAACCTGAAACATTCATTACAGACTGTACAATTGATACAGATATGGAACTTCTCATTCCCGACAGTTACATCTCTCTTACCTCTGAAAAGATACGTCTCTACAAGGAATTGGATGCCATAACCAGTGAGGAACAACTGCAGAAATTTACGGAAGACCTCAGGGACAGATTCGGAGAAATGCCGGAGCAGCTGGTACAACTTACATATGTGGTAAGGCTCCGCAGGGAGGCAATAAAACTTGGTTTTGAAAGGATAGTAATGAAAAATAATGTTATGCTGGTATATTTTGTAAGCAACCAGCAGTCACTTTATTACACTACTCCGGTTTTTGCAAATATCCTCAATTATATAAATTCGCAACCAAAAAATATGTCCGTACAGGAGCAAAACAACAAATTATTGTTGAAAATCAAGGGTATTGATACAATAGAAAAAGGATACGATATTGTGTTTAAAATGAAAATGTCTATCTTTGCAGACTTGTAAAAAGTTATACTGTTGGCAAATTTACTCATTGATATAGGCAATTCAAATTGCAAGATAGCATTTGAGCAGGAGGGGGAGTTGCGTGGAATATTGAAAAGTTCACAGGCAGATCTCCTTTCTTTCATACTTGAAGTCATTGGCGGGCAGCACTTTGATGTTATAGTCCTCTCAACAGTAAGGGAAGATGATCCTCAAATGCAGGAGGCCCTTTCCAAAAAATGCGGGAGGCTTGTTGTAGTGGAGTCCGGTATGAAACTGCCTGTAGATATGGAATTCGGTTTCCCTGCAAAGGGACTTGGGGCAGACAGACTTGCTGCGGCACTTGCTGTGGCAATGCTTTTCCCGGGGAAGGACTGTATAAAATTTGACTTCGGTACAGCGCTTACCGTAGATTTTATCAATAAAGGTAAAATTTTTTCGGGAGGGAACATTTCTCTGGGTATGCAGAGCAGATTCCGCGCCCTGAATACGTTTACAAAGCGTTTGCCAATGGTAAAGCCGGAAGGGGAAATTAAGGATTACGGTACAGATACCGTAGGTGCAATGACTTCCGGAGTAGTTTTAGGAATGATATTTGAAGTGGAAGGATATTTAAGGAAATATCCAGGCCATACAGCGGTTTTTACAGGAGGGGATTCTTTTTATTTTGCAGAAAAACTCAAAAGTTCCATCTTTGTAATTCCCAATTTGGTATTGGTGGGTTTGGCCCTTATAGCAGATTATTATGTACAACAGGAGATTGGAAATTAAGTTTCTTATAGCAGCAATACTTGTGATTGCGTCTGTATCTGTTTCAAAAGCACAGACAACAGATGCCCTTGGCACATATACACCATATTCATTGTTCGGTATAGGTGACATTGAAAAGCAGGGTACAGCATTCAACAGAGGTATGGGTGGCATTGGAGTTGGTGTAAGGGACAACAGATTCATCAACTATGCGAATCCGGCATCAATTACAGAGAGGGATACACTCTCATTTATGTTGGATTTCGGACTCAACCAGAAGAATTTCTACAATACTGACGGAGATGTTGAAAGCGGTTACAACACTGCCAATATGCAGAACATCATCTTTACAGCGCCATTGTACAAGAAATCTGCCCTTATAGTTGGAGTTACCCCTTACAGCAGTGTAGGATACAAGTTCCGTTCTGTAGAGACAGACAAGGAACTGGTTTCCAAATACGGCAACATTGAGTATCAGAAATACGGTACAGGAAACATAAACCAGTTGTTTGTAGGTGCGGCAATGAACATTACAAAGAATTTCTCTTTGGGTGCCGAGTTCATATATTATTTTGGTGCATTGAACAGATACAGCAATGTACTTTTCAGTTCAGATGCATCAACAAGGGACATCAATACCGGATGGGACTATGATATAAATGCAGTTTCCGGAAGGATTGGAGCACAGTACTTTGGAAACATTGCAGAAAATACCGTACTTACCATAGGTGCAACATACAGGATGGAGAGCAATCTCAGCGGTGATTATACCAGATATGCATGTACAACATCCTCTTCGCAGATTGATACAGTTTCATTCTCTTCTACACCTGACTATAAGGTACAGATCCCTACAGAGTTTTCTGCAGGTTTCTCAATAAAGAAGAGGGACAAGTGGCTTGTAGGCTTTGATTATGTAAGGCAGGATTGGCAGGATTCATTCTTTGGGGAGACACCGGGTGTGGATTTCAAGCCTTCGGCAGCAAGTTCATTCAGGGCAGGTTTTGAGTATATACCAAACAGATATGATATAAGATATTATCTGAAGAGGGTTACATACAGGATAGGAGCATATTACGATCAGACATATGTGAATCTGAACGGCAGACAGGTGAATGCCGCAGGATTTACTCTGGGAATGTCAATGCCTATCTTCAGATGGTACAATGCGCTCACCTGGTCTGTTGATCTTGGTCAGAGAGGTTCGTTGAAGGATGATATGGTAAAGGAGAATTATGTGCAGGTCAACATCAACTTCAATCTGCATGATATGTGGTTCATCAAGAAGAGATATCAATAATAAATAAACTTAACAGCAATATTATGAAAAAATTGAACTTTTTCTTTACACTAGCCGTTGCTTTGTTCCTTGTTGGTACCATTCCTGCAAGTGCACAGGGTAAATACGGAAAAGACAGTGCTCAGTGCGTAAACTATCTGAATTTCTACAGGGATTTCCTTAAACAGTTCAGGGCTACCAAATCTGCAGGCAACTTGAACGAGGCAGCAAACCAGTGGAGAGGAGCATTCAAGACTTGTCCTCCAAAAGCAAGCCAGAATCTGTTCATTGACGGAAGGACAATTTTCCAGAACCTTATCAGAAATGAGAAGAATGCAGAGGTAAGACAGGGACTTATTGATACCCTTATGCTTATCCACCAGACAAGACAGGCAAACTATCCTAAGTACAAGGCTGCTGTAGCAGAGAACATTGCTTTTGATATGCTTTCATATTATGGCAATACAAACCCTGAGAAGGTTGTTGCAGCAATCAAGGATGTTGTTGCAATTTCAGGCAATAAGACAAAAGGTGACCTTTTGGTAGCATATATGCAGAAAGCATCTGATCTTTATCAGGCAGGCAAGATGAAGGGAGAGGATATCCTTAAAGCATATACAGATTTCTCACCAATTATGGATGCACAGGTGGCTGCAAATCCTAATGAGGAGAACAAGACCAAGAGAGGTGCTTTTGAGAATGCATTTGTAACCAGCGGTGTTGCAACTTGCGACAACCTTGTGGCTGTATTCACTCCAAGATATGAGGCTGAGCCAAATAACATTGAGGTTGTAAAACCTATCGCAAGCCTTTTGGGAGCAGACAGCGTTTGTGTAAAATCAGACTTGTTCCTTAAAGCGGTAACTTCACTTCACCAGTTGGAGCCTTCATACACATCTTCTTATCTTCTTTACAAATTGCATGCAAGTAAAGATAACGTTGATGAGGCTGTGAAATTCCTTGATGAGGCAATTGCAAGTGAGGAGTCAGATGCTGTTAAAGATGGCGAGCTTACTATGGAGTTGGCTGTTTATAACTTCAAAGTTGGCAGACACGCAAAAGCTGTTGCTGCTGCAAGAGAGGCTATAGAGAAAGATGCTTCACAGGGTGGTAAAGCTAACCTTTTGATGGCTAATATCTGGGCAGGTCAGAGATGTACTGCCAATGATATGGATAACAGAGCAAAATATTGGGTTGCTATAGATTATCTGAACAAAGCTAAAGCAGCTGATGAGACTTTGGCAGAGGAGGCTAACAAGCTGATTGCACAGTACCGCCAGTACTTCCCTAAAACTGAGGATGCGTTTATGTATGACCTTACAGACGGCAAACCATATACCATTTCTTGTGGCGGTATGAGCGCAACCACTACTGTAAGAACAATAAAATAACATACTATATATGTATAGGGGTTATCCCGGCATAAAGAGATATATGGGCATGGTAGTAACCGCAATTGCGGTTACTACCTTTGTTATATCCTGCAAGGGCGGGGAAACGGAGCAGCCCCTTGATCTTTCCGCTCTTCCTGTGCAGACCGTACAGGGGATGAATGCTGTGCAGACAACAAACGGGATGCTGCAGATGAGGATGGAATCACCTTTGATGCAGAGGTTCGAGAATGATACAGTCTCTTACGAACTTTTCCCGGAGGGCTTTGATGTTTATGCCTATAATGAGAAAGGGGAACTGGAGACCCAGATAAGGTCGGACATAGCAAAGCATACCACAACCAAGAAAAAGAAGGAGAGGTGGGAAGCTTTTGGCAATGTGGTTATAACAAATTTCATAAAGGGTGAGAGGATGGAGACCGATACCCTTTATTGGGACAGGGACAAAGGGAAGATTCATACCCACTCCTTTGTAAAGATGTTCTCTCCAAGCGGCTATATGCAGGGATATGGTATGGAGAGTGATGAGATGGCCAGGAATGCCCAGATTCGCAGGCCATTTGACAGTTATGGAATCATAAGCAGGGATTCCACAAATAACGGATATATTGATACAGTCAATTTTATAGGACCTGCTTCAAATAGGAATTAGAGATGGGCGGCAATATTGCTATTACAATTCTTGCACTTGTTTTTTCAGCATTTTTTTCGGGGTACGAGATAGCGTTCCTCCAGGGAAACAAACTTAAGGTGGAACTTGACCGCAAACAGGGCAAAAGATACGCCCGCATTATGGACAAGTTCATAAATAACCCGGAGAAACTCATTTCATGTCTGCTGGTTGGGAATAATGTTGCCATTGTAATATATGGTATGGCAATAGCGAAGATTCTTGATCCGCTTATAGCACGTTATATCACATCATCTGTAGGAGGTATTCTTGCCATTGATACCATTGTGGCAACCCTTATTGTGCTTATTACAGCGGAGTTTCTTCCAAAGGCAATGTGCAGGCTCAATCCAAATGGAATATTTTCTTCCCTGTATTGGCTGTTCATGTTGTTCTATTGGATTTTCTGGCCTGTGACATTTGTAACGGACAGGCTGTCGGGAAGAATAATGAGGCTTTTTGGTGTTAAGGCGGATGGGGAACATACTGCCAGATTGTTTGACAAGAGTGACTTGATGTATCTCTCAACTGAGATTTCCGGCGATCCCGACCAGGAGAATGAACACGCGAATGATATGCTCATTTTCCAGAATGCACTCAATTTTTCTTCTGTAAAGGTGAGGGAGTGCATGATACCAAGGACAGAGATTGCGGCTCTTGACATCCAGGACCCAATTGAGGACCTTTGTAACCTTTTTGTGGAGCAGGGATACTCCAGGATTATGGTATACAGGGAAAATATAGATGACATAATTGGTTATGTACACTCCAAGGACCTGCTCAAGGAGGGGGAGAAGAGGAGCATTGCGGAGCTGCTGCGTACGGTAACATATGTTTCTGAGGAGATGAGCGCGCAGACACTGATGGCATATTTTACCAGGAACAGGCAGTCAATTGCAGTTGTGAGGGATGAGTATGGCGGTACAAGCGGCATAGTTACACTAGAGGATCTCATAGAGGAGATATTTGGAGATATAAATGATGAACTTGATGCAGATGAGTTCCTTGAGAAGAAGATTTCAGACAATGAGTATCTGTTCTCGGCAAGGCTTGAGGTTGAGGAGATAAACAGGAAGTTTGAACTGGATCTTCCGGAGAGTGACGAATATGAGACTCTGGCAGGACTTATAATGTATTACAATGAGAATATACCCAAGGAAAAAGAGATACTGCAGTTTGGAAAATACTCTTACACTATACTCAAAACAACGCGCAACAGGATTGAGACAGTGAACGTGAGAGTGTTGTAAAAGCAGTTTTTTTGTTGTATTCTTCAGAAAATTACTATCTTCGCGCTTTACAAGAAAAAATCTTAAATTTATTATATAAAATGGCAGTACTAGAAAAAATACGCGTAAAGATGGGAGCCTTCATTACCGCTCTCATCGCAATAGCGTTGTTATCGTTTGTTATTGACCCAAGCACACTTCAGAGTGCAATGTCAATGTTCTCATCAAAATACGATGTAGGATCAATTGGCGGTGAGGGTATAACTTATCAGGAGTATCAACAGAAAGTTGATTATTTTACAAAAATCTATCAGATTTCATCAGGTACAACTTCATCTGATGAGCAGACTCAGGAGGCCATAAACAACACAGCATGGCAGAATGAGATTACCAACAGGGTATTGGTTCCTGCAATTGAGAGTGCAGGCATCACTTTGGGAGATGAGGAACTTTATGACCTTACCCAGGGTGCCAACATTTCACCTGTACTTATGTCTGAGGCTTCTTTCATAGGTGAGGACGGACAGTTCAGCAAACAGAGGGTTGTTGATTTTGTTCAGGCTATAGGACAGGATGCAAGCGGTCAGTTGGCAATGTACTGGAATTTCCTTGAGGACAACATTGAGAAGGACCAGTTGTTTACAAAATACCTTTCATTGTTGGAGCACAGTACTTATATGAGCCCTGTTGAGTTGAACAAGGCAATTGCAAACAACAACACAACTTACAATGTAGATTTTGTTGTAAGACCTTTCGGTTTCTCTATAGATTCTACAATCACAGTTTCAAAACAGGAGGTTGCAGATTACTATGAGAAGAACAAGGAGAATTTCAAGCAGGTTGAGAGCAGGGACCTTGAGTATGTTGTATTTGAGGTTGTCCCTTCAGAGGCTGATCTTGAGGCTGCAAGAGAGGATTTTGATAAGACATACGGTGAGTTTGTTGCTGCAGAGAACGTGAAGAACTTCCTTGCAAGGAACTCAGATGCCCCTTTCAACCCTTACTTCTATAAAGAGGGTGACCTTAAGACAATTGCAACTGAGCTTGAGGATTTTGCTGCCAATGCAAAAGTTGGTGACGCTTTGGCTCCTTTCCAGCAGGAGAACACTTTCATTGCTGCAAAGGTTGTTGACATCAAACAGATGCCGGATTCAGTATTCGTAAAACACATACTTCTTCAGGGTGCAGATGAGGCTAAGGCTGACAGCCTTCTTAATGTTGCCAAGAAAGGCAATTTTGCTGAACTTGCAGCAGTTTGGTCTGCAGACAAGAACCCTAATGTTGCTGAGGCAGGTGACCTGGGCTGGATGACACAGCAGTATATGATTCCTGGTATGGAGTCTGTGCTTGATGCAAAGAAAGGTGATGTGTTCACACTCAAGACCCAGTACGGTACCCACATTGTAAAGGTTACTGATGTTACCAAGGCTATGAAGAAGATGCAGGTTGCAATCCTTGTTAAAGAGGCTGTTGCAAGCAAGACAACTTATTCAGACTTCTATGCCAAGGCAAATGACATTGCTACCAAGAGCGAGGGTAGCATTGAGAAATTCAACGCTGCTGCAAAAGAGATGAACGTTCCTGTATATCCTGCAGTAAGGGTTCTTCCAGGTGCAAAGACTTTGGCAAACTACCAGCATACAAGAGAGATTTCAAGATGGGCAAATGAGAGCAAGATTGGTGATGTTTCACCTATCATTACTGTAGACAACAAATACTTCTTTGTTGTTGCCCTTACAAATATCCACCCAGACGGTTATGCAGCATTGAACGAGGTTTACACAGATGTTGAGAACTTCCTTAAAGTGGAGAAGAAAGGCCAGAAAGTGGCTCAGGAGACAAAAGCTGCAATTGCAGGTGCTTCTACCATTGAGGCTGTTGCAGAGAAACTTGGTACAACTGTTAGCAACCAGAGTGGTATTGCATTCTCTTCACTCACTTCACAGCAGTTGGATCCTAAATTCATAGGTGCTGTAGCAGGTTCACCTGAGAACACATTGGTTGGCCCTGTAGTTGGTGACATAGGAGTTTACTACTTTACAATCAAAGGTAAGGAGGTTGGTGCCTTCTACACAGAGGATGATGCAAAAGCAAGGAACTCACAGATGTTTACAAGCATTTCACAAGTTATTCCTGTAATCCTTACAGAGGGTGCAGAGATTAAAGACGAGAGATACAAATTCTTCTAACAGAAGAGAGAATATCATAAAAAAGGGGATTCCATCAGGAGTCCCCTTTTTTTTTGTGGCAATGCAATAACGTGCGTATAAAAAAGCCGGGTTGCAGCCCGGCTTGTAAAAGTTCTGATCTCTCTTTATACATTGAAAAGGAAGTGCATTATGTCACCATCCTGAACCACATACTCCTTGCCCTCAACTCCAAGTTTTCCTGCTGCGCGGCAGGCAGCCTCTGAGCCGTAGTGTACGTAATCTTCATATTTTATAACCTCTGCACGGATAAATCCCCTCTCAAAATCTGAGTGGATTACACCTGCACAGGCAGGAGCCTTGTCGCCTTTGTTGTAGGTCCAGGCCCTCACCTCAGGAGCACCTGCTGTAAAATAAGTCTCCAGGTTAAGAAGTGCGTACGCGCTTCTGATAAGCCTTACAACGCCTGATTTCTCAAGTCCAATCTCCTCAAGGAACATCTGGCGCTCCTCATAACTCTCCAGTTCGGCAATCTCAGACTCAATCTTGGCAGCAATCACAAGAATCTGTGCATTCTCCTCCTTAACTGCCTCCCTTACCTTCTCAACATACTCATTGCCATCCTTTGCGCTGTTTTCATCCACGTTGCACACATACATCACAGGCTTGTTTGTAAGGAGGAACAGTTCGCGGGCAAGTTTCTCGTCCTCGGCATTGTCGAAGGTTACTGTACGGGCAGATTTACCCTGCTCAAGCACCTCCTTGTACCTTACAAGGATATCATAAAGTTTCTTGGCATTCTTGTCACCGCCGGTCTGTGCCTGTTTCTGAACTTTGGTTATACGGTTTTCAACTGTCTCAAGGTCCTTCAACTGAAGTTCTGTGTCAATTATCTCCTTGTCCCTTACAGGATCTACTGAACCGTCTACGTGAACAATGTTAGGGTCATCAAAGCACCTTAACACGTGCAGGATTGCATCTGTCTCCCTTATGTTTGCCAGGAACTGGTTGCCCAATCCCTCACCTTTGCTGGCACCTTTAACAAGGCCGGCAATATCCACAATCTCCACGGTTGCCGGAACAACCCTCTGTGGTTTTACAAGTTTCTCCAGAACCTCCAGACGGTCGTCGGGAACAATTGTTGAGCCAATGTTAGGCTCTATGGTGCAGAAAGGGAAGTTTGCAGACTGTGCCTTTCCGGAACTTATACAATTAAAAAGTGTTGATTTGCCTACATTAGGCAGGCCCACTATACCGCATCTCAATGCCATATTCCTGATTTTTTTGTTATTAGGCTGCAAAAATAAGGTAAATTTTACGCCACTGCAAGGAGAAAAAAAGTATTTCCCCTATATTGCAGAAAAATAGGCCCTATGAAAGAGATACTGCTGCTTCTTGTAATGTTCTGGAATGTTGAGAACTACTTTGATACATATGACAATCCCTCCACAAATGATGAGGAGTTCACCCCAATGGGGGAGAACCATTGGAGCCGCAAAAAGTTTGAACAGAAAAGGGATGACATTGCCAAGACCATAATGCTGGCGGCAGACCGGTACGGGGAGTTTCCTGCCCTGCTGGGCCTTTGTGAGGTGGAGAACAGGTATGTGCTGGAAGAACTGGTGGAGAACACCCCTCTAGCCAGAGTGGGGTACAAAATTATACATAAGGATTCTCCCGACAGCCGTGGAATAGATGCCGCCCTCCTCTACAGGGAGGAGACCTTTGCCCCTCTGGAAACAAAGTACCTTAAGGCAGATTTCCCCACAAGGGAGATACTCTACACCAAAGGGGTAATAAACAGGCTGGATACAGTGCATATACTGGTAAACCACTGGCCGTCCAAAAGCGGAGGTGAGAAGCAGTCTCTGCTGAAGAGGTATCAGGTTGCCAAGGTGGCCAGGCACCTTACAGACTCCATCCTGCAGTGCAACTCCAGGGCAAATATCCTCCTTATGGGGGATTTCAATGACACCCCGGATTCCCTCCCCCTTGAATATCTTGTTGCCCCGCAGGTGGACTCAGCCGGAAATGTTGCCACAGGGGCAAGGCTGGTGAATCTGGCACCATTTGCTGCAGGGGCAGACGGCACGTATAAATATCGGGAAGAGTGGAACACAATAGACCAGTTCATTGTATCTGAAAATCTTCTTCCCGATGATTCTTCCCTTATGCCCCAATGGATATTCTGCCGCAGGGAGATGGAGATTTTTGCCCCGGAATTCCTCCTGCAGCGCGACAACACCTATATGGGACTTAAAATGCGCCGCACCTACCAGGGCCCCCGCTATATGGGCGGAGTGAGCGACCATTTGCCAATCTTGCTGAAAATCTACACAGAAGATTCAGAATATACCCCCAATTAAATTTACAGATGTGTGTTTTAAAACTGGGTACGACGCAGTCTCCTCTGCTTCGTCATTTCGCAAGCGAAATAACTCGCAACCGTCGAATGAGGTACCCAGTTTTAAAACACATCTGTAAATAAAATGCATCCCTGATATTGAATGGAATGTGAAATGGGCTATGTGAATCCTGGAGCGGCGTAAGCAATCATTACAGATGAGCCTACCGGCGAAGGCTTGTTTGAGACAACGTAGTTGTCGAGTTCCTGAGCCAGGCTCAGATGTAATGGATTGCAAGCCTTGCGGAAGGTCTGAACATAGCCCATTTACACGATGAATGAAATATCAGGGAAGATGTATGAATTATTCCGGGGTATAATTATGATTTTCCCGGATGGCTCTCTATATGATTTTTCAGGTAAATAATTTACCTTTGCTATTTACAACAAAAAATTTTAGAAATGAAACAGTATCTGGATCTGCTTGAGAAAATAATGGACGAGGGGGTGGTTAAGGGCGACCGTACGGGTACCGGAACAAAGAGCATTTTCGGGTACCAGATGAGGTTCAACCTCAATGAGGGGTTCCCTCTGCTCACCACCAAGAAGGTGCATCTTAAATCAATAATTTATGAACTGTTGTGGTTCATTAACGGAGATACAAACATAAAGTATCTCAATGACCATGGTGTAACAATCTGGGATGAGTGGGCAGATGAGAACGGTGAGTTGGGCCCGGTTTATGGTGCGCAGTGGAGGCATTGGAAAACTGCAGACGGCGGTGAGATAGACCAGCTGGCAAACCTTATGGAGCAGTTGAAGAATAATCCGGATTCCAGAAGGCATATAATTTCTGCGTGGAATGTGGCACAGGTAGACAATATGGCTCTTCCTCCATGCCATTCACTTTTCCAGTTCTATGTGGCTGAAAACAGGCTTTCGTGCCAATTGTACCAGAGGAGTGCGGATGTGTTCCTTGGGGTGCCGTTCAACATTGCCTCATATGCACTCTTTACAATGATGATTGCAAAGGTATGCGGTTATGAACTTGGGGATTTTGTACACACATTCGGAGATACACATATTTACCTGAACCATTTTGAGCAGGTGAAGACACAACTTTCACGTGAGCCGAGACCTCTTCCAAGGATGATCATCCACGGAGACCAGAAGGATATCTTCAGTTTCAAATATGAGGATTTTGAACTGGTGGACTACAACCCGCATCCTGTTATAAAGGCTCCGATTGCTGTATAAATATTTTACAGAACCGGTGTGTGGATTTTTTACACTTATGCCGGCTTACAGATTAAAAACAAGAACATTATGCTTTCATTGATAGTGGCGGTGGCAGAGAATGGCGCAATAGGGCGCAACAATGAACTTCTCTGGCACATTTCAGAGGACCTCAAGTACTTCAAGAGTACAACTACAGGGCACCCTGTAATAATGGGGAGGAATACATACGAGTCCATTGGAAGGCCTCTTCCCGGGAGAAGGAACATTGTCCTTACGAGAGGTGAACTGCAGGTGCCTGCAATAAAGAACCCGCAGACAACATCGCTTGAGATTATCCGCTCTTTGGATGATGTCTACACTTTGGCTGCCGGTGATGAGGAGTTTTTTGTAATGGGTGGCGGGATGCTTTACAATGCAACTTTTGCAAAGGCGGACTACCTCTATCTTACAAAAATTTATGCGCAGGCAGAAGATGCAGATACTTTCTTCCCTCAGGTAAAAGATGAGGAGTGGGAAATTGTGAAAGAGGGGGAGATGCTGCACGATGATGAGAATGACATTGATTTTCAATTTTTGGTATATAAAAGAAAGAATAAGTAGAGTATGGAAAAGCGTGACAGTTTTGCAAGCAGTTTTGGTGTCTTAGTTGCAATGGCTGGATCTGCAGTAGGTCTTGGAAACCTCTGGAGGTTTCCGTATCTGGTAGGTACCAATGGAGGTGCCGCATTTATAATCATTTATCTGGCCATAGTGTTCGTTCTGGCACTGCCAATTATGTATGCAGAGTTTACAGTGGGAAGACGTGCACAGTCCAATGTCTTTGGTGCATTCAAGAAATTGGCTCCGGGTTCAAAGTGGGGAATAATAGGAATTCTGGCAATAATATGCTGTATCCTTATAGTTTCATTCTATTCAGTTGTGGGCGGCTGGACATTGGATTATCTGGTGAAGGCGGTAATGGGCGAGTTTTCGTCGGGAAGAGAAGGGCTTGACGGCTTGTTTGCCCAGACTGTCTCTTCAAACTGGAGGCCTCTGCTGTTTATGCTCCTTTTTGTGGGGACATCTTCTGCGGTGTTGCTGGCAGGTGTGAAGGATGGTATTGAGAAATATTCAAAGGTACTTATGCCTCTGCTCTTCCTTATGGTTATAATTATAGCAGTGCGTTCTGTTACTTTGCCTGGTGCAGGTGCCGGACTGGATTTCCTTTTCAAGCCGGATTTCTCAAAAGTTACAGCAAATACTTTCCTTGATGCACTCGGTCAGGCTTTCTTCTCTCTGAGTGTTGGTTTCGGTATCATATTCACATACGCTTCATACGTGAACAAGAATGAGAACCTTATAAAGATGTCTGCACAGACTGCAGCAGCAGACACCACTTTTGCAATCATTGCGGGCATTGCAATTATGCCGGCAGTATTTGCATTCGGCATTTCGCCAAGCCAGGGTCCGGGTCTTGTATTTGTAACCTTGCCTTATGTGTTTGCCCAGTTGCCTTTTGGTTCCGTATTGGCTGCAATATTCTTCTTTGTATTGTATGTTGCTGCGCTTACTTCTGCAATCTCATTGCTTGAAGTGGCTGTGGCGTATGTTATAGAGGAATTTAAGATAAACAGAAAGGCGGCGGTGCTCCTGGTTGTGGCAATTGTCCTTTTCCTTGGTACATTCTGCTCGCTTTCACAGGGACTTCTTGGGGATGTGAAGATATTCGGCAACAACATATTTGACCTGTTTGACAAGACAACCGCCAATATCCTCATACCTCTTGGGGCATTGCTCATTGTATTGTTTGCAGGGTGGAGGATGAAGTGGAGCGATTTTGAAGATGAGATAACCAGCAGCGGAAAACACAGGATAAATCCTGTATACCTTAAGTTTATAAAATTCTCTGTAAGGTATCTTGCCCCTGTGGTTATTGCAGTAATTATGATAAGGACATTCATTTAAAGATAATAGTCTTATGGCAAAAAGAGACAGTTTTGCAAGCGGATTGGGTGTGCTGGCGGCAATGGCCGGATCTGCAGTGGGTTTGGGAAACCTTTGGAGGTTCCCGTATCTGGTTGGTACCAACGGAGGCGCAGCCTTCATTATAATATACCTGGCATTTGTATTCCTTCTGGCGTTGCCAATAATGTATTCGGAGTTCATCATAGGACGAAGGAGCCAGGCAAATGTATTTTCTGCCTATAAAGTGCTGGCACCCGGTACAAAATGGTGTACAGTGGGGCTCATTTATGTATTGGCATCTTTATTCATCATCTCTTTCTATTGTGTGGTGGGCGGATGGACAATAAACTATTTCTGGAAGGCAATAACATTCCAGTTCAGTGTGGCAGACACCTCTGTTCTTGGCAGCATGTTCAACAATACTGTAACTTCAAGTGTGGAGCCGCTTGTCTATATGCTCATATTCCTTGGAGCAACAGCCCTTATTGTTATGGCCGGCATTAAGGACGGAATTGAGAGGTACACAAAGATTATGATGCCTGTGCTGTTCATCATTGTTGTGGTGGTTGCAATCCGTTCAATGACTCTGCCCGGTGCAGGTGCAGGATTGGAGTTCCTCTTCAAACCGGATTTCTCCAAAGTTACCGGAAATACATTGTTGAATGCCCTTGGTCAGGCCTTCTTCTCATTGAGCATAGGTTGCGGTACAATAATGACATACGGTTCATATGTCAACAAAAAGGAGAACATAGCGGGGCTTTCGGCAGAGACCGCAATAACAGATACAACTTTTGCCATTATTGCAGGCCTTGCAATAATGCCTGCTGTATTTGCATTCGGCATTTCTCCTGCAGAGGGTCCCGGACTTGTATTTGTAACACTCCCATACATATTTGCCCAGCTTCCGTTTGGAGCATTCCTGGCAATCCTGTTCTTCTTTATGTTGTTCATTGCAGCAATAACCTCTTCAATTTCGCAGCTGGAGGTTATAGTTTCATACCTTAAAGAGGAGTTCAACATGAGCCGTAAACTTGCAATTTTCCTCTCATTGGCGGTGATTGTAATTTTTGGAGTGCTTTGCTCATTGTCACAGGGTACATTGGCAGATGTAAAGATATTCGGGCTCAACTTCTTTGATTTCTTCGACCAGACCTCTGCCAACATCTTCCTCCCGTTGGGCGGATTCTTTGCAGTGATATTTGTGGGCTGGAAAATGAAGAAACCAGATGTGGTTGATGAGTTTACCAGCGGAGGAACACGCAAACTGAACAAGTTCTTTGTGAACTTCTCATATTATTCAATAAAGTATCTTGCACCTATAGTGGTGGCTGTGGTACTTATAAGCGGATTGATATAGACTAAAAAATATTTGAAGGTATGAAAAAACTATTCATTATTGCTGCCGCATTGGCAACTATGGTTGCCTGTACATCAAAAGAGCAGCAGTTCAACCAGGAGGTTGCTGCCATTATGGAGCGCAACAACAATGTGGGTCTTGCACTTGTAGCGGTAAATGACGGACAGGTGGTGCTCAATGAGAGATATGGAGTAAAGAATATTGAGACACAGGAGCCTATTGCAAAAGATGACATTTTCCGCATTGCGTCAATTTCAAAATCATTCACTGCAACAGCAATCATGCAGTTGGTGGAGCAGGGTAAACTTAACCTGCAGCAGGATGTTTCGGAACTTGTAGGATTTAAGGTGAGGAATCCAAAATTCCCAGAGAAGGTGATTACTGTAGAGATGCTTCTATCGCATACTTCAAGTATGAACGATGCCAACGGCTATTTTACAATAAATGCAATCAACCCCGATTCTTCTGCAACCTGGCAGACAGCATGGAACTCATATGAGCCGGGTACAGGTTATGAGTATTGCAACCTTGGCTTCAACACCCTTGGAACAATCCTGGAGCGTGTAAGCGGTGAGAGATTTGACAAATACATTGTAAACCACATCCTTAATCCTATAGGAGTTTACGGTGGATATGAGGTTTTGAGCCTTGATTCAACAAAATTTGTAAACATCTATACCTGGGACGGTGAGAAACAGGAGTATATCCACAAGCCTGCAGCTTATGCAACAAGGGCAGAGGAGATTGAAAATTATGTATTCGGACACAGCACTGCAATTTTCTCACCTACAGGCGGTCTTAAAATTTCTCCACAGGATCTGGCAAAAGTTATGCAGATGCATATGAACCTGGGTACAACCCCAGAGGGTACACAGATTATCTCCAAAGAGAGTGCAGAGGCAATGCAGAGCATTGTTGCCCCTAAGACAGATGAGGGTGATGCATACGGCTACGCAATCCGCACTTCAAACCAGTTGTTGGACGGCCATACAATGATTGGCCACACCGGAAGCGCATACGGAGTTTATACTTCAATGTTCTGGGACAAGGACCGCAACTTTGGTTTTGTGGTTATGACCAACGGCTGCAACGGCAGATACGACAACAACTTTATGGCTATCCATAGGGAGTGCGTGGCAGCAATGCACAAGTATTTTGTACAGAAATAGTTTTAAGATATGATGGGACTCGGGGCGGGGTACATTGTGTACCCCTGTTTCCGGGTTTCATTTGTTTATTTACAGGCAACAGGGTATTATATATGAAGAGGGCTCTTATAATTACATATTACTGGCCGCCGAGCGGTGGTTCAGGAGTGCAGCGTTGGCTCAAGTTTGCCAAATATCTTCCACAGTACGGATGGGAGCCGGTAATCTATACTCCGCTTAACCCGGAGGCAAATACTGTAGATGAAGCCCTGTTGAAGGACATTGTTCCCGGAACGGAGGTTATAAAGACAAAGATTTGGGAGCCGTACAGTTTCTATAAGGCCCTGTTCGGCGGCAGGAAGAACACTTCTGATGGGGGAAAACACATTAAGGCCAACATAATTGGCTCTGAGAACAAATCCTTTACCCATAAACTCTCACTATTTATAAGGGGAAATTTCTTTATTCCCGATCCCCGCTGCTGGTGGATACGTCCGAGCATAAAATATCTGGTAAAATATCTGAAGGAGCATCCTGTGGATGCAATAATAAGTACCGGCCCACCACACTCAATGCACCTGATAGCAAAAGGGGTTGCAAAAGCCACAGGCATCCGTTGGATTGCAGATTTCAGGGATCCCTGGACAGAAATTTTTTACTTCAAGCATTTGAACCTGAGCAGTTGGGCTTACAGTAAGCATCGCCGCCTGGAGCAGAGTGTATTGGACAGTGCCGATGTTGTTACAGTTGTTTCCAAGAAGATGCAGGCAGATTTTGCCGCCCGTACAAAAACCCCAGTAGAGGTGGTTACCAACGGGTTTGACCACGAGGATTTCTTGTGTCAGGCTGTAGAGACCCAGAAGCAGACAAAACCTTATGCGGTGGAGAGATGTTTCAGCCTTGTGCACACAGGAATTTTTGTGGATAACGGCAATCCGGAATATTTGTGGGAAGCCCTTGGAGAGAAGGCCAATGAAGATCCGCAGTTCAAGGGAGATCTGCAGATAACTCTTATGGGGCAGGTGGATGATTCAATCCTGCAGGGTATAGCCAATGCAGGCCTGGAGGGCAATCTGCAGAATATGGGATACCGTCCCCATACGGAGGTTGTGCAGTGGCAGCAGCAGGCGCAGGTACTCCTTCTGCCACTTAGAAAAGAGCCTGAAGCGGCTGCAATCCTTACCGGCAAATTCTTTGAGTATCTGGCAAGCGGCCGGGATATTCTGGCATTTGGCCCTGTAGAGGGGGATCTGGCAAAGGCTTTGCAGGAGACAGGGAGCGGAACAATTGTGGATTTCCAGGATAAGGAGGCCACCCGCAGGGAGATTGACCGCCTTTACGGCAAGTTCCTGGAAGAAGGGGAGGCAGGAAATCATCGGGAAGAAAAAACTCTTTCCCCTGCTGTAATGAAATATTCCCGCAAACATCTTACGGGTGAAATGGTGAAATTATTTGAAAGAAATGAAAAATATTGATTGGAAGAAGATTCTTAAGTATACTTTGCCTATCTTGGCATTTGTGGTAATTGCATACGGTTATGCCCCGCAGGTGCTGGAGGGGAAAATTGTGAACCAGAGCGACATTTCCAGTTGGGAGGGAATGGCCCACGAGATTCTTGTATGGAACCACGACAATCCGGGAGAGCGTACATTGTGGACAAACTCAATGTTCAGTGGTATGCCTGCAACCAGCATCTCTGTAATTTATGAGGGTGATTTTACACAATACCTCTATGACCTCTTCTTTACAGGGGCACGCCCGGCAAGTTATCTGCTCATAAGCCTGGTGGGAGGATTCCTCCTTATGCTGGCTTTCGGGTGCAATGTGTATCTGGCTTTCCTTGGAGCCATTGCCATAAGTTTCTGCTCGTATAATATGCAAATCATTCAGGTGGGGCACAACTCCAAGATGGTGGCAATTGCCTTTATGCCTTGGGTGTTGGCTGCGGTGGTTTATGCCTACCGCAAATGTGCCTTCTGGGGGGCATTGCTCTTTGCCTTTGCCCTCAGTTTCCAGATTAAGGCCAACCATCCGCAGATTACCTACTATCTGGCAATGATAATTGTGGGATACGGCATCTGGCAGTTGTGCAAGGCCATAAAAGAGAAGACTTTCCCAAAATTCCTCCGTACCAGTGCAATTGTCCTTGTGGCAGGATTGCTTGGAATAGCAACAAATACAAACCACCTGTGGCCTACCTACGAATATGCCCAGCACACAATGAGGGGTGGTACGGAACTTCTTCCCGATGATTCTTCTGCCGCTGAGCAGGAGGCATCTCCAGGCAAGAAGAGCCGCAAGGGACTTGACCTTGAATATGCAACCCAGTGGTCTTACGGCATAGAGGAGACAATGAACCTTATGATACCGAACTTCAACGGCGGTGCATCTGCAGGTGAACTGGACAGGAATTCCGATACTTACAATGCCCTTAAGAAAGGGGGATACCAGGGGGCTGAGCAGATAATAAAACAGTTGCCTCTGTATTGGGGACCGCAGCCGTTTACTGCCGGACCTATGTATATGGGTGCTATAAGCATATTCCTCTTTGTACTTGGATTTTTTGTGCTGAGAGGGGGAATAAGATGGTGGATAGGGGGTGTCTCACTCCTTGCACTTATGCTGGGATGGGGTTATCACCTTATGCCTGTTTCCGAGTTTTTCTTCAACTGGGCTCCTATGTACAACAAGTTCAGGACTGTTTCAATGATATTGGTTATCCTGCAGGTCCTTATCCCTGTACTTGGAGTTGTAGCGGTAAATGAGATCCTTTTTGGAGAAGATTATGCGGGCAAGAAGCAGCGTGTACAGAAGGGATTGTATTGGGCACTGGGCCTCACTGCCGGAATTTCAGCCATGTTTGCAATTGTACCTTCCCTTGCCGGAAGTTTCATATCTTCCTCAGACGGCCAGTTGCCGGGAGAGATTGCAGTGGCATTGGCAGATGACAGGGCATCAATGCTCAGTTCGGATGCCTGGAGAAGCGTTTTCTTTATAGTTGCGGCATTTGTGGTTATTGTATTGGCCTGGAGATTCAAAAAATTGAAACCTGCAACAGCCGCAATCATCCTTGCAGTGCTTGTGCTTGTGGATTTGTGGAGTGTGGACAAGAGATACCTCAATGAATCACATTTTGTAACCCGCAGGGAGTTCAGCAATGCCTTTGCAAAACGTCCGGTTGATGAGATAATACTCCAGGACAAGGATCCTCACTACAGGGTGCTTGATTTGAGCGTGAATACCTTCAATGATGCATACGTAAGTTACCACCACAAGACAATTGGAGGTTACAGCCCTGCAAAACTGCAGCGCTACCAGGATCTTATAGAGAGGAACATCTCCCCTGAGATAGGTGCACTTGCAGCGCAGATGGGCAATATACAGACTATAGAGGATGCACAGAATGCACTCGGATACCTTCCTGTATTGAGTATGCTCAACACCAAGTATATAATTCTGGGAGGTTCTGTCCCTCCGGTAGAGAACAACTACAGATTGGGCAATGCCTGGTTTGTAAATGGTATAGTTCCGGCCGGCAATGCAAATGAAGAGATTGCCGCCCTCTCTGCAATAGACCCTGCACGCCAGGCTGTGATTGCTGAGGAGTTCATTCTGGGTAATGATGCCCTGGGTGCACAGGTGGAGGCCATTGTGGCAGGACAGGGTGCGCAGGAGAATGCTGTTGCAGATATGTCTCTGAACAACTTCATTGAGTTGGAGAGTTATGATCCAAACAGGCTTGTATATAACTATTCAAGCAACAAACCTCAGATTACGTTGTTCAGTGAGGTGTATTACAACCCTGGTTGGGCGGCAACAATTACCCCAGCAGCGGGAGGTGAGGCCCAGCCTCTGGAGATTTTCAGGGCAAACTGGATTCTCAGGGGTGCAGTAATCCCTGCAGGTGATTATAAAGTAGAATTTACCTTCAACCCTCCTTGTTTTGAGAAGGGCGAGATGTACTCAAGGATTTCGTCGGGAATACTCATATTGTTGCTGCTTGGAGGATTTGGGGCAATGTTTATAAGAAAAAGGAAGTAGTATGAACAGAATTTGTGAACTTTTTGGAATAGAGCATCCAATCATTTCCGGTGGAATGGTGTGGTGCAGCGGATGGAGGCTTGCCTCTGCAGTGAGCCTCAACGGTGGCCTTGGCCTTATTGGGGCAGGTAGTATGCATCCCGACAACCTAAGACATCATATACAGTGCTGCAAGGATGCCCTGCGTGCCGGTGCACCAGGGAACCGCTATGGGAAAGATCTGCCTTTTGGAGTTAATGTGCCCCTTATGTATCCTCAGATAGATGAACTAATGAATATTCTTGTGGAGGAAGGGGTGAAGATTGTATTTACTTCTGCCGGCAGCCCCAAGAAATGGACTCCGTTCCTTAAAGAGCATGGGATTACGGTTGTGCATGTTGTATCCAGCAGCGTATTTGCAAAGAAATGTGAGGAAGCCGGAGTGGATGCAGTGGTGGCAGAGGGGTTTGAGGCCGGCGGCCACAACGGACGTGAGGAGACTACCACGCTTTGTCTGATTCCTGCAGTGCGTGAGGCTACCACTTTGCCGCTCATTGCTGCAGGTGGTGTGGCGTTGAAATGTCAGATAAAGGCTTGTGAGGCACTTGGTGCAGAGGGTGTGCAGATAGGAACACGTTTTGCGTTGAGTGCAGAGAGTTCTGCCCACGAAAACTTCAAGAAACACTGCCTTGGAATGCCTGAAGGTGCAACCAAACTCCTTCTTAAGAAACTTGCCCCTGCCCGCCTTGCATCAGGCAGTGAGTTCACCTCTACAGTGGCCCGGATGGAGGATGCCGGAGCATCCAAAGAGGAACTTGCCGCATACCTTGGCAAAGGGCGTGCCCGCAAAGGAATTTTTGAAGGGGACATTGATGAAGGGGAGATAGAGATAGGCCAGATCTGCTCAATGGTTAAGGAGATTGAGACCGTAGAGCAGATAATGAAGAGTCTGGTGTAAAATCACTTGCTGTTTATTGCATCCACAGGATTCAGACTTGCCCCTACCCAGGCAGGGATGAGTCCTGCAAGGAGCCCTATGATTGTTGCAATTCCCACTCCCGACAATATATTCCCAATTGAAAGGGTGAATGTGAAACTTTCAGATTCCGGGATGAGCAGCACCCCAAGGAGCACCAGCATTATCCCTATTATACCGCCGGCAATGGCAAGCACTGCCGCCTCAACCAGGAACTGGGCCATTATAACATATTTCTTGGCCCCAAGGGCTTTCTGGATACCTATTATGTTGGTACGCTCCTTTACACTTACAAACATTATGTTGGCTATGCCAAAGCCGCCTATGAGGAGGGAGAATCCTGCAATCACCCATCCTACGGCATTTATCATAGAGAACACCTGCTGTACGGTATCCATTATGAATGACATTGTACTTACAGAGAAATTGTTCTTCTGCCCGGGGGCCAGGCGGCGGTGGGCACGCATAAGCATACGGAGTTCATCAACAAGGTCATCCTGTGATACCCCTGCCTGCGGACGGGCATAAATTGAGTTGTCGGCCCAACGGAGGTTAACCATATATCTGCCAAAGTTCAGGGGTATAAAAACGGTGTTGTCCAAATCCCCCACACTTACCATACTTTCCCCCTGTTTCTCAATCACACCTATTATTGTTGCTGTTGTGGGGCCAATTTTCACCTTTTTCCCTACAGCCCCTCCATCTTCAAAAAGGGATGCTGCCAATTCATATCCCATAACTGCCACAGCGGTGCCTCGCTGGGTTTCGTCGGGAGTAAAATAACGTCCCTGTCCCAATTCAAATTTGGTTATCTGATTGAAATTGTGGGTTATGCACCCCACTGTAGCACGGCTTACAGATTTGCGTCCGTACCTGAGGTTCTGGTTCGTAAAGATGGTGAAGCAGAAATCCTGGCCCAATTTTGAGTTGGCACTCAGGAATTTGTAATCTTCGTAAGTTGTATTGGGGCGGCGCATATATTCCCACCACTTGAACTCCTGGGCCATATCTGCATTTCCCTCTTCGTCCTCACCCATCATTGGCCATTGGTTAACCTGCACAATATCGCTTCCAAGACTTTCAAAACCTTTCCTCACATTCTCCTGCAAGGCATCTATGGCTGTAAAGATTGCCACAATTGAGAAGATGCCTATGCTTACTCCAAACAAAGAGAGGAATGTACGGAATTTGTCTCCCTGCAGCTGCGAGAAGGCAAAAGCCACACTCTCCTTCAATAACTTTACAAAAATCACACTTTCGCGGTACAGTTTTCCAAGTGCCATAATCTTCCCCCCTCACACAATTATATTGTTTATTTCTTGAGTCCCAGTTTCTCCTTTAGTTTCCGTATAGCATCAAATGCATCCAGCGGAGACATGCTGTTTATGTCCATAGCCTTTATGCTGTCCCTCAAATCGCACAGTAGCGGATCCTCCAACTGAAAGAAAGACAACTGCAAATTGTCTGCCGCACTGCTCTTTTTCTTTTTGGAAGCCAAACCTTTTCCGGTCTTGCCAACTTCAGGTCCCTCTTTGGCTCCACCCAACTGTGTCCCCTCCTCCTTCTTCTCCAGCATATTCAATGTCCTCTGTGCCGAATCTATTACAGCCTGCGGCATACCGGCCATCCTGGCCACGTGTATACCAAAACTGTGTGCCACGCCACCAGGGCAGAGTTTCCTGAGGAAGATAACCCTGTTCTCCACCTCTTTTACAGATATATGCCAGTTCTTTACCCTTGGGTATATCTCTTCAAGTTCATTTAGTTCGTGATAGTGGGTTGCAAAAAGGGTCTTTGCCCTTTCACCCCTCTGATGTATATACTCCACAATTGCCCAGGCAATGGACATTCCGTCAAAAGTACTGGTACCGCGTCCTATCTCATCCAGCAGAATGAGCGACCTTTCTGAAAGGTTGTGCAGGATGGTTGAGGTTTCTGTCATCTCCACCATAAAGGTTGACTCTCCACGGGAGATGTTGTCAGATGCCCCCACACGGGTGAATATCTTGTCTACATAACCTATTCTTGCACTTGCCGCCGGAACAAAACTTCCTATCTGGGCCATAAGCACTATAAGTGCAGTCTGACGCAACAGGGCACTCTTACCGGCCATATTCGGACCTGTAAGGATAATCACCTGCTGGGTGTCATTGTCAAGCATAATGTCATTGGCCACATACTCCTCACCCGGCTCCATAAGGGTTTCAATTACCGGATGCCTTCCCTGCTCTATCTCAATCCTGTATCCGTCATTCATCTGCGGACGGCAGTAATTGCGCTCTGCGGCAAGGCTTGCAAAACCTGCCAGACAATCCACCTGGGCCAGCGCAGCGCAACTCTGCTGTATCTGCGGAATCTCTTTCTGTATCCGCATCACCACCTGCTGGTAAATCTGCTGCTCAAGGGAAATGATCCTCTCCTCCGCCCCCAATATCTTCTCCTCATACTCCTTCAGTTCCTGGGTAATGTAGCGCTCCGCACTCACAAGGGTCTGCTTGCGTATCCACTCTGGTGGAACCTTGTCCTTATGGGTATTGCGTACCTCTATATAATATCCGAATACATTGTTGTAACTTATCTTAAGTGAAGGTATCCCGGTCCTTTCGCTCTCCCTCTGCTGCACCTGCAGCAGGTAATCCTTCCCGTGGCGGGCAATCTGCCTGAGATTGTCCAGTTCCTCATTAACCCCCTCTGCAATAATGTCCCCTTTACCAAATACATTCGCAGGCTCAGGCAACATATTCTTCCCGATAAATTCATACAATTCATTGAAGAGGATTATCTTCTCACCAAGTTCAGCAGCACTCCCCTCCAGTTCGGTACAGACACTTTTTATAGGCTCCATCTGTTCAAGTCCCCTCTTCAACTGCACAATCTCCCTTGGGGCAATTTTACCTGCTGCCGCACGGGAAATGATGCGTTCCAGATCGCCTATATTTGAAAGCCTATCCTGAATCTCCTCCACAGCACCCGGGTGTTCCACAAATGTCTCCACCACATTGTGCCTGTGCCCTATCTGTTCCAGGTCCTTGAGTGGCATTGAAAGCCAACTCCTCAGGAGCCTTGCCCCAAGAGGGGAAGAACACTTGTCCACAACATCCAGCAATGATGTACCCTCTCCTCCTGCCGATGACTGGAAAATCTCCAGATTGCGGAAAGTGAACCGGTCCATCCACACAAAACTGCTGCGGTCTATACGGGAAATTGAACACAGATGAGCCACACCGGTATTCTGGTTCTGCTCCAGATAGAAAAGTATGGCGCCTGCGGCTGTTGTCCCAAGTGTGAGGTTCTCCACTCCAAAACCCTTGAGAGAGTTCAATCCGAACTGCTTTTTCAGTTTGTCCTCACAGGCCTGTGGAACAAAGGCCCACTCATCCATTGTGGAGATATAGTAATTGTTGCCGTAACGCTCGCGGAAACCGCATTGATACCCCTTCTGCAGGACAATCTCCTTTGGGGCAAAATTTGCCAGAAGCACCTCTATGTAATCAAGTGCCCCCTCCGCCACCTTGAATGTTCCGGTAGAGATGTCCAGAAATGCAACGCCCCCTTTGTCTCCCTTGAAATAGACAGCACCAAGCCAATTGTTCTCCTTCTGGCTCAGAAGCTGCTCACTGTATGCAATACCTGGGGTTACAAGTTCTGTAACTCCGCGCTTCACAATCTTTTTGGTGAGTTTGGGGTCTTCAAGCTGGTCACATACCGCCACCTTATAACCGGCCCTTACAAGTTTTGGGAGATAAGTCTCAATTGAGTGGTGGGGGAAACCGGCCAGTTCCACGTGCTGCGCAGAACCGTTTGCCCTTTTCGTAAGCACAATCCCCAGCACCTTGCTTGCAATTATTGCATCATCCCCGAATGTCTCATAGAAATCCCCCACACGGAAAAGCAGCAGGGCATCGGGATGCTGTGCCTTAACCTCAAAATACTGCTTCATCAGCGGGGTCTCAACTATCTTCTTCTTTTCGTTTGTTCCGGTCATCTCATCAGTTTTGGTAACCAACAAAAATAAGAATTTTTTGGATTATACCCTTAATCAGAATTATTCGCATTTATGTATAAATTGATGAAAAATAACCGTTATAAAGCAACTTTTTCTTTTTCAGAATTTGATTTTTTAGAAATAATTTTAATTTTGCGGGGGAAATGCATGGAAGTTTTGTTTCGCAAATCATTGATAAGACATCTGCCCCAACAGGTGTCTTTTCTTTTTAGGTTTAGCAGGAAAGGAAGTAGATTGAAAGCCCATGAAAAGTTTACAAGAAACAAATATCAATCCATGCAAATAAAAACTTTTTCAATTGGTTTTCTGTTTACTGTCAAAATGGTATATCAGAAATTAGTCAAAGTAAGGTCCTATACTCGTACCAGAAATGGCAAAAAAGAAAAAGTCCGTAGTTATTATCGCAGATATTGGGGTATCTAAAATAATGTACAGACTTTTTTCCATACAATGACAGCCATTCTCCTTTCCTGCTTTTTACATCGTAATCATTGTAGCGCCGTAGCCGTATTCCTTGAATGAGGCATCCTGCCATTTGCAGGCAGGGTATTTGGTCTTGAGCTCTGTGAGGATAGCCTTGCGTAGCACTCCGTCCCCTTTGCCGTGGATAAAGACAATCCTCTGCCCTTTTTTGCGGAGAACCGCCTTCATGGCTTCATTGAATTTCTCCATCTGGTATTTGAGGATTGCAGTATTGTCCATCCCTGCAGTTGTCTCAAGCAATGCAGATGCGTGCAGATCCACCTCCAGAATACCTGTAGAGGAGGTCTTTATAAGTGCCTTTTCCTCCACCTCATCCTTTTTCCCTTTGGAAACCTCCACCCATCTGCCGTTGATGAATGCTTTTGCCCCCTCTTTTCTTCCCGATGAATTATTTCCTGCACCGCCTGCCGCAGAGGTTGCCGCCTCCCCCTGGAACTTCTCCTTAAGGGCCTGTTTGAGCCTCTCATCCTCCTCGTTCTGGAGCAGCGGGAGTTCCTTTACATTTTCGTTTACCAAGGTGATGATGTAAGATTTGTCGGGAGTATAATCATTCTCTTTGTACATCCCGTCCTTGAGGAGGTTCATGGGGTCAAGGATAAAATCTTTCTCTATTGTGGGTTTGAGGGCAGCCGGGGCAATTTTCTTTATTCCTGTTCCCCTTTTGAACGGGATTGCCCTTACGAGTACCCTCTTGGAGAAATCATTCAGTTCCTCGCGCCCGAACTTGAACATCTCCTTGCGCTCGTATGGGAGGATTTCTCCTGCATATAGGGTAAAGTATTCTGCAGGTGCACCGGCACTGCGGTTGCCGTTACTTACTGTGTATGTTACAAGAATGCTGTAATTGCACTCATTTGCAATTGAGCATACGAAACCGGCTCCGGCCTTTGTATATGCCAGGGCAATGTTCAGTTTCTCACCGTCTTTTGTCTGTATGTTCTTCTTTTCGCTGGCAACCACATTCTCCTCAACCACCACGCATTCCCTCTCGGGAACGGGTATCTCAAACCCCTCCTCATCCTCTACCGTTACCCAGCCTTTTTTGCTGAATCCAACCACTATGCCGCCACCTGTCTGGTTAAGGAAGCGGACTTTGTCTCCTATTTTCATTTTCGCTCCTTTTTTCTTTACCGGATACAAAAACTGCGCCCTGCAGGTAATCTGGAAGGCGCAGCTTTTGATTCTTTAATTTTTACAGCAGTTTCTTTACAAGTGCAGAAATTGCCTTTCCGTCAGCCTTGCCTGCAAGTGCCTTGGTGGCTGTACCCATCACCTTGCCCATATCCTGCGGGCCGGTTGCACCAACCTGGGCAATTATTTTCTTAAGTTCAGCCTCAAGCTCCTCTTCCGAAAGCTGTTTTGGAAGGTAAACCTCCATTGCCGCAGCCTCTGCAAGCTCCTGTGCAGCCAGTTCCTCACGGTTCTGCTGTTTATAGATTTCTGCTGTCTCCTTGCGCTGTTTTACCAGTTTCTGTATAATCTTTACCACTGCCTCATCTGCAATGCTCTCCGAGCCGTCTGCAGTTTTGGCAAGCAGGATGGCAGCCTTTATTGCCCTCAAAGACTCCAGGCGGGTCTTCTCTTTGGCAAGCATTGCCGCTTTAATGTCCTGCTGTATTTGTTGTTCCATGCTCATATTCAGTCCTCCTTTTTTGCTGTACTTACAAGGAAAAGCTCCTCCATCTGTGCATTGTCAATCTTGCTTGGAGCATCCAGCATAACATCGCGTCCCATATTGTTTTTAGGGAATGCAATGTAATCCCTGATGGTCTCCTGCCCGCCGAACAATGAGCAGAAGCGGTCGAAGCCGAATGCAATTCCTCCGTGAGGAGGTGCACCGTATTTGAATGCGTTTATAATAAAGCCAAAGCGGTAGTCTGCATCCTCTTTGCTGAAGCCAAGAACCTCAAACATACGCTCCTGAACTTTTGAGTCGTGTATCCTTATTGAGCCTCCGCCCACCTCTGTACCGTTAAGAACAAAGTCATATGCGTTTGCGTTCACTTTCTCCAGATCCTCTTTCTTGTTGCTGAAGAATTTATCCATATCTTCAGGTTTTGGAGCGGTGAATGGATGGTGCATTGCGTAGAATCTCTGGGTCTCATCATCCCACTCCAAAAGAGGGAAGTCACATACCCATAGAGGAGCGTAAACTGAGTTGTCCCTCAAGCCAAGACGGTTACCCATCTCAAGACGCAATGTTCCAAGGGCACCCTGCATCTTCTTCTTGTCGCCGCTGAGCATAAGGATAAGGTCACCCTCCTGTGCCCCAATCTTGTCTGCAACTGCCTTCAACTGCTCAGGGGTGTAGAACTTGTCAATTGAAGATTTTATGCCGTCTGCATTAAGTTTTATGTAAACAAGCCCTTTTGCACCTACCTGAGGGCGTTTTACCCACTCGGTAAGTTCATCCAACTGTTTTCTGGTATATCCTGCACAACCTTTAGCCACAATTGCACCAATGTACTCTGCAGTGTCAAATACAGAGAAGCCGTTGCCTTGGAGCAATGAGGTTACGGTGTTCATCTTCATGTCAAAACGGATATCAGGTTTGTCTGAACCGTAGTACTCCATTGCATCTGCGTATGAGATTCTTGGGAATGCCTCTGTAAACTCTTTGCCAAGGACATTCTTGAACAGGGCCTTTGCAAGTCCCTCAAATGTGTTGAGGACATCCTCCCTCTCCACAAAAGACATCTCGCAGTCTATCTGGGTAAACTCTGGCTGGCGGTCTGCACGCAAATCCTCATCACGGAAGCAGCGTACAATCTGGAAATATTTGTCATAACCTGCAACCATCAGCAGCTGTTTGAAGGTCTGCGGGCTCTGAGGCAATGCATAGAACTCACCAGGGTTCATACGGCTTGGAACCACAAAGTCCCTTGCACCCTCAGGAGTGGATTTAATTAGATATGGGGTCTCAATCTCCATAAATCCTACGTTGCTCAGGTAATTCCTTACCTCGTGGGCCATTCTGTGTCTTAGTTCCAAAGCCCTTTTAAGAGGCGCACGGCGCAAATCAAGGTATCTGTACTGTGCCCTCAACTCCTCGCCACCGTCTGTATTCTCCTCAATTGTAAAAGGAGGGGTAACTGCCGCATTAAGCACAGTTACATCAGAAAGCTGTATCTCAATCTCACCTGTCTCTATCTTGTTGTTTTTGCTCTGTCTCTCAATTACGGTACCTTTGGCCTGGATAACCCACTCCCTTCCCATCTTCTCCACAAGGTCATTGACCTCCTTGTTGTGCTCATCAGCCACAAGCTGTGTAATACCATAACGGTCCCTCAAATCAATGAAATTGAGTGAACCCATTTTGCGTACTCTCTGTACCCATCCGGCCAAAGTAACCTGTTGGCCTACATTTGCTATGCGGAGCTCCCCGCAAGTGTGTGTTCTGTACATATATGTAGAATTTTAATATTTTTCCCTCTGTATACTGCCCACAGGCAGACTAACTTACAAAGGTAATAAAATTTGCGGTGGATTTTTTATTCCTGCGTAAAGATTTGCAGTGGTACAGATGTGTTTTTTAGAGTTGTGGATGACGCAGCAGAGGAGACTGCGTCATCCACAACTTAAAAAAACATCTGTACAAGACATAGCAGGTGTAAAAAATCCCTAAAAGTTTTACCTTTGTACTTATGGCAACACAATATGGAGTTAAGGCAAAAAAGGGGTTGGGACAACACTTTTTGGCAGATGAATCAATAGCACGGAGGATAGTTGAGGGGCTTATTCTTCCCGACAAATCTTCAGATGACCTGTCGGGAGAAAAACTGCAGCAGCTTCAGGTGCTGGAGATAGGCCCGGGAACAGGGGTGCTCACCAAGTATATGCTGCAGAATCCGCAGATAAAACTGGAGGTGTGTGAGATTGATACAGAGTCAATTGAATATCTGCAGAAAACCTATCCACAGATGCTTTACTCACTGCAGCAAAGGGATTTCCTGCAGGTGCCGCTGGAGAAGATCTTCAGTGGGGAGTTTGCCGTAATTGGCAACTTTCCTTACAACATTTCCTCACAAATTTTCTTTAAAGTGCTGGATTACAAGGAGTCAATCCCGCAGGTTGTGTGTATGTTGCAGAAAGAGGTTGCGGAGCGTCTTGCCAGCGGCCCGGGCAACAAATCATATGGCATCCTTTCCGTATTGTTGCAGGCCTGGTACAACATAGAATACCTGTTTACAGTGCCTGAACACGTGTTTGTACCCCCTCCAAAAGTAAAGAGCGGTGTGATACGCCTTACCCGCAACGGCCGCACATCACTTGGATGTGATGAGGTGCTGTTCAAGAAAGTGGTGAAAACCTGCTTCAACCAGCGCCGCAAAACCATCCGCAACTCCATAAAACCCATAATGGCAGAACTGGGCAAAAATTTTACTCCAGACAACACACCGGAGGCCCTTGCCCACCTGTTTGAATTGAGACCCGAGCAACTCTCGGTGGAACAGTTTGTGGAATTGACATTGCTGATAAGCAAATAAGGAAAACGGGCACAAAATCATTGGATTCTGTGCCCGTAACATTTAAACTCAAAAGCAGTTTACAGCGCTTTGGCAATCTCTACAAATGCGTCAAAGATTGGGCCGGCGCTAACTGCAGCAGGGATACCCTCGTCTCCGCACTCGCGGATGCCCTGTACCAGCGGAATCTGGCCAAGGAGGGGAACATTGTATTTCTCTGCCATTCTCTTGCCGCCGTCTTTTCCAAAAATGTAGTATTTGTTTTCCGGAAGTTCGGCAGGGGTGAACCACGCCATGTTCTCCACAAGTCCGTAGATTGGCTTGTTGATGTCTTTGTTGCGGAACATATTTATCCCCTTCTCCACATCTGCCAATGCTACAGCCTGAGGGGTGGTAACTATAATTGCTCCATTCAACGGAATGTCGTGCACCATGCTTATATGGATGTCACCTGTTCCCGGAGGAAGGTCAAGCAAAAGGAAGTCAAGTTCGCCCCATTTTACCTGCAGGGTCATCTGCTTAAGGGCATTGCAGGCCATTGCACCCCTCCAGATGAGGGCCTGTTCAGGTTTTGCAAAATACCCTATAGACATCCATTTTACACCAAACTTCTCTACAGGAATAATCAGTTCCCCTACGGTCTTGCCGTGAGGGTTTCTTCCCATAGGGTTGCCCGAAGCATCCTGGTCTTCAATTGCAGCCTCACCGTGGTCTGTGTATCCGTCTTCATAAATGAACTCCACATCGGGAACCTCACCCTCTGTGCCGGTCATTTTAGGAATTGAAGGGCCGTAGACATCTGCATCTGCAAGTCCCACCTTGTAGCCCATTTTGGCAAGGGTGATGGCGAGGTTAACGGAAACTGTAGATTTGCCCACACCACCTTTGCCTGAGGCAATGGCAATTATCTTCTCTACCGGTTCAAGCTGTTCCTGGCCCAACTCAAGTTTCTTGGCCTTCTTGGGAGCCGAACCCTCGCGCACCATCTCAATGATGCTCACTTTGGTACCGGGCCACTCGGAGCATATTGCCTCCTCGCAGGCTTTCTTCAGAGAACCGGCAAGGGCATCGGGGCTCTTGAATACAAGTTTGAATTTAACCTTGCAGCTGCCGGGAATTTCATTCCCCACAGCATCTTTAAGGGGCTCAATCTTAAGATCTTCCACAAGCCCCAATTCTGTAATGCTCTTATCAAAAGCAGGGTGGATTACTCCACCCAGCTTTTCAAGAATTTTCTCAGTTGTCATTTCAATTATCTAACTATATTCATCTCATCCAACAGGTAACCTGCATCGCCGTATTTGTCAATGATGAACAATACGTAACGTACATCCACGTTGATGCAGCGCTGAAGGCTTGGCTCAAAGATAACGTCACCGCTCATTGCCTCCCAGTTGCCGTCAAATGCAAGACCTATGAGTTCGCCTTTGTCATTCAATACAGGAGAACCTGAGTTACCGCCGGTAATGTCACCGTTACATAGGAAGCATACAGGCATTTTGCCGTTCTCAAGGCCGTACTCGCCAAAGTCCTTGTTTTTCCATAGGGTCTTGAGTTTCTCAGGAACTACAAACTCCCAGTTGTCTGGATCCTCTTTCTCCATAACGCCGTCCAAAGTTGTAACGTAATCATAGATTACCGCATCTTTAGGTGAGTAAGGGAGAACCTTGCTGTAAGTAAGACGCATTGTAGAGTTTGCATCAGGATATGAAGCGTTGTCACCCATCATCTCAAGGTTACCGGCAACGTATGCCTTTTTAGCCTTGTTTATTATGGCTGCACTCTCCATCATCTTAGGCATAACTTTCTCAGATATTGCGCGTACATCTGCACCTATCACAGCTGTAATGTCCTTGCTCAAATCTGTACCCGCTGCAACTGCCGCATCATATTTCTCCTGGCTTGTGTATGGAGATGTCTCAAACATGTTGTCTACAAATGCATCAATGCTGCCGCCAAACTCCTTGTCTATTGTTGCAAAGAATGCAGGGTGGTATTTAGGGTCAACCTTCTCCCTGTAGATTGCAATCATCTTCTTTGCAAGTTTGCGGTCTGTATCTACAGAGTAGTCTTTGAAGAAAGCTTTAAGTCCGCCAGGCCTTTTTGCCATCATAGGGGCCCTTACAAGCTCAATGCTTGACAATGACTCGTTAAGATATCTTGTTACATATGCAACTTCAGCCCTCTCTTTAATGGCATTGTTTATAGTCTCAACAGCATTGCCATATTTCTCAACACGTTTTGGATCTGCAGCAACCCACTCGTTGAAAGCCTTCTCCTCAGCAGCCCTGCGCTCTACAACGTTAAGTTTGCCGAAAGTCTCGTTCATGCCAATCCATTTCTTCCAGCCGTTTGAAGAACCTGAATATTTGCTTGAGTACTGGATCCTCACTTTTGGATCAGCCTCCATATCGGCCATCCAGATCTTCTGTTTCTCACCACGTACATAAATGCTTATAGCATTGTTTATGTTCTGGGTCTCTTTAGCCTCCTCGCTGCTCATAAAGCGGGTGGTACGGCCAGGGAAACCAATGATCATTGCATAATCATTCTCCTTTACACCCTTCAAAGAGATTTTCAAAGACTGTTTTGGAGTGTAAGGAACGTTGTCCTCAGAGTACTCTGCAGGGTTATTGTTCTTGTCTGCATAAACCCTGAACACAGAGAAGTCACCTGTATGTCTTGGCCACATCCAGTTGTCTGTATCAGCACCGAATTTTCCGATTGATGAAGGGGGAGCACCTACAAAACGGATATCCTTGAAAGTTCTGCTGGTAATGAGCAGATACATGTTGTCGTTGTAGAAAGAGGTAACTCTTGCAGTAAGTGTAGGATCTGCCTTGGTAGCCTCAGCTTTGATCTTCTCAACCTCCTTGTCCCAACGTTTCTTGTAGTCAGCCTCATCCTTTGCTTTTGCAACAGCCTTGTTAAGACGCTCGGTAACATCCACAAACTTGTCTATGAAAGTTACTGAAAGTCCCTGTGCAGGAAGCTCCTCAGAAAGGTTCTTTGCCCAGTAGCCGTCTTTAAGGTAATCGTGCTCAACAGAGCTCAATTTCTGGATTGCACCGTAACCGCAGTGGTGGTTGGTGAACAACAGACCTTTGTCTGAAACAATCTCACCTGTACAGCCACCGCCAAAATGCACAATTGCATCTTTCAAGCTGCTGTTGTTGATGCTGTAAATATCCTCTGCAGTAAGTTTGCATCCCATCTCCTGCATTTTCTTGATGTTCAATTTCTCCAACAAAGGAAGAAGCCACATACCCTCGTCAGCCTTTACAGGCATAGAACCGAACATAATGGCGAGGGCCAATAATAAACTTAGTTTTTTCATAAAAATATCTATATTTAAGAATTATTCCTTAACCCCACAAAAATAACAAAATGGCAACTCAAAACCAAACAGTGCACAAAATCCTCATTGCTCCCGACAAATTCAAGGGCTCCCTCACCTCTGCCCAGGCTGCCCAGGCCATAAGGAAGGGGATAGAGGAGAAATATTCCCTTCCCTGCAGAAAATTGGAATTCCGCATCATTGAGATTGCAGACGGTGGGGACGGCAGCCTGGAGGTGCTGCATAAGAAACTTCCCGGTTCCAGGGTTGTTGGAGTACCGGGGCATAATCCTGTCGGGAAGAGTGTGACATCAGATATATTGTTGTACACTCTGCCCAAGAAAGGGGATGAGGCTGGTTTATGCGCCTTTATAGAGATGGCAAAGGTTTCAGGTCTGGAAATGCTCACAAAAGAGGAGCGCAATCCGTTGAACACCACCACATACGGGATGGGAGAGGCAATAAGGGGGGCCATTGCCCACGGGGCAACACAGATTACCCTCTCAATAGGGGGAAGTGCCACAAATGACGGGGGTGCAGGTATGCTGCAGGCTCTTGGATACAGGTTCCTGGATGCAGCAGGAGAGGAGATACCATCTCCAATTTGCGGAGGGGATCTGGGAAAGGTGGCTTCAGTGGAGGTGCCTGTTGGCCGGAAAGACGGAGGGAATGGCAAAGCGTTGCAGGGAATAACATTTAAAGTGATATGTGATGTAACCAACCCGCTTCTCGGCCCTCAGGGTGCCACTGCGGTATATGGTCCTCAGAAAGGGGCAGATGCACAGGCCCTTAAGATTCTGGAGGCCGGGATGGCAAATTATGCGGCTGTGGCTGAAAAATCTCTGGATGTTCTGCAGGAGTGCAAGGAGTATCCCGGTGCAGGTGCGGCTGGGGGAGTGGGATATGCAGGTCTGGCACTCCTTGATGCGGAACTCATCCCTGGCTGGAAATTCTTTGCAGAGATTACATCATTGGAGGAGAGTGTGCAGTGGGCTGATTTTGTAATTACAGGGGAGGGGAGCCTGGATTCCCAGAGCCTGAGCGGAAAAGTGGTGAGCGGAGTGCTCAACCTTGCCGCCAAATACAACAAACCTGCGGCAATCTTTTGCGGTGTGAGCAAACTTACCCGGGCAGAATTGGGAGATGTCCGCTGCTACAGCATTGCTTCACTCGGCCATCCTCTTGAGGTCTGTATGCGTGATGCCGCCACATTGCTGCAGCAATTGGTAAATAATGACGACGTCATTATTTCCAATTAGCTGATTTACAATAGTGTTTAAAAAAGAGTGGGGTCTTCCAGCAGTTTGTAGCTCAATCTGTGGTGTGGGGTTATGCCGTATTTTTCAATGGCGGCGCGGTGCTCGCGGGTAGGGTAGGCCATGTTGCGGTCCCATCCGTATTGGGGGTATTCAGCGGCAATTTTGAGCATATATTCATCCCTGTAGGTTTTGGCCAGGACAGATGCGGCTGCAATGCTGGCATAGGTGGCGTCTCCCTTTACCACGCAGGTGTGGGGGATGTCTCCGTATTTGTAGAAGCGGTTGCCGTCTACAAGGATTCTGTGCGGGCGTATCTTCAACTGGTCCAGGGCACCGTGCATTCCTTTTATTGAGGCTTTGAGAATGTTTATGCTGTCTATCTCTTGCGGGGATATTGCGCATACGCCCCAGGCAAGGGCTTCCTGCTCAATTATGGGGCGGAGCTGTTCCCTCTGTCTGGCGGAAAGTTGTTTGGAATCGTTTAGCAGGGGGTGGTAAAAATCTTTGGGAAGTATTACGGCCGCGGCATATACAGGCCCGGCAAGACATCCGCGTCCTGCCTCGTCGCATCCCGCTTCAAAGCCGTCGGGAAGCATATAGGGCAACAATGATTTTTTCTCCTTACTGCTTTTCATTGCTGCAAAAATACTCTTTTAAATGTTATGGGGAAGGGGTTATTTTGCCTTTTTTGTGTAAGAACTGTTTTTCTCGTTCAGGATGTCTATGCACTGCATAAGTGCGGCAATCTCATCCTTAAGGGATTGGATATTGTTTTCATATGTTTTCCGCTCAATGTCGGGAAGTGACATTCCGGCTTCAAAATCATCGTCCAATACGAGTTCTTCTGGGGTAACATTCAAGGCTTGTGCAATCTCCCAGATACGCCTGCTTACAAGCAATGTGGGCCCCCTCTCAATTTTCCTGTATGAATTGAGCGACATCCCCAACTTGTTGGCCATCTCTTCCTGGGAGATACCTTTCCTGCGTCTAGTCTCGTATATCTTGTCTTTTATTGAGCCATTGTCTTTCATAACAACAAAAATATAGCCAGAAAAGATGTATTATGGGACCCCTTAAGGTGTTAAAATAACACCTTATAGATGTAATAATTTACAATGTGTTGCATCTTAGAAAAATAATCTTTAAATTTGGAATCGCTTTTTTTAAAAACCGACAAGTAATTAAATTAAAACACTTTAAATACTATTTAAACAAATGAAAACATACAATACCAGTAATGTGCGTAATGTGGTGCTGTTGGGTAGTTCCAAATCGGGAAAAACCACATTTGCCGAGACAATGATGTTCGAGGGTAAGGTCATTGAGAGAAGAGGTACAATTGAGGGTAAGAACACTATGAGTGACAATACCGAGATTGAGCAGATTTACCAGAGGTCAATATATTCAACACTTTTGTACACTGAGTTCCTTGATACAAAATTCAATATCATTGATACCCCGGGTTCAGACGACTTCGTAGGTGGTGTGTATTCTGCATTCTCAGTTGCAGAGAACGGTATCCTTCTTGTAAATGCAACTCAGGGTGTTGAGGTTGGTACAGAGATTTTTGCACGCCACGCTGTGAAACACCAGAAACCTCTTATCATTGCCGTTAACCAGCTCGACAGCGAGAAACAGGACTGGCAGGCTACAATAGATTCATTGAAGGCTACTTTCGGAAATAAGGTTGTACTTGTACAGTATCCTGTAAACCCAGGTCCTGATTTTGACACTTTCATTGACGTTTTGAAGATGAAGATGTACAAGTTCAAGGATGAGAACGGTACACGTGAGTCATTTGAGATTCCTGATGAGTATAAAGAGGAGGCTTTGGCACTCCAGCAGCAGCTTGTAGAGATGGCAGCAGAGAATGACGAGACTTTGATGGAGACATTCTTTGACAAGGGCGTACTTACAGAGGATGAGATCAGAGCAGGTATGAAAGCAGGTATGCAGATGGGTGACATCCTTCCTGTATTCTGCCTTTCAGCAAAGAAAGATATTGGTGTGAAGAGGATTATGGAGTTCACAATCAATGCAGGTATTGCTCCTGACAAAGTTGAGAACGAACTTAAGGACGGCAACACAGTTAAGGTTGATTCAAACGGCCCTACTTCAATCTTCGTATACAAGACTGCACAGGAGCAGCACTTGGGAGATGTTTCTTACTTCAAGGTAATGAGCGGTAAACTCACCGAGGGTATGGACGTTGTAAATCCTGAGACAGGTGCAAAAGAGAGAATTGCACAGATTTATGCTGTAGCAGGAAAGAAACGCGAGAAAGTAACTGAGGTAATGG
Source organism: Bacteroidales bacterium (assembly GCA_017625535.1). Classification (GTDB taxonomy): domain Bacteria; phylum Bacteroidota; class Bacteroidia; order Bacteroidales; family UBA932; genus Egerieousia. The sequence continues at coordinate 64,527 of JAGAKR010000015.1, forward strand.
CAGGTGACATTGCTTGTACAGTGAAACTCAAATCAGTTAAGACAGGCCAGACACTTTGTGCTCCTGGTTGCGAGTATGTATTTGAGCCTACCCACTTCCCTGCACCTAAATTCCGTACAGCAATCAAGGCTAAAGTTGAGAAAGATGAGGAGAAACTTGGCGAGTTGCTCAACAAGGCAAACGCAGAGGATCCTACAATCATAGTTGAGTATTCAAAAGAGTTGAAACAGACCATCATCAGCGGTCAGGGCGAGCACCATATCAATATCCTCAAATGGCAGCTTACCAACACCAACAAGATTGAGGTTGACCTGTTTGCTCCAAGAATCCCTTACCGTGAGACCATTACAAAGATTGCAACTGCTGACTACCGCCATAAGAAACAGTCTGGTGGAGCAGGCCAGTTCGGTGAGGTACATATCCTTATTGAGCCTTACTTTGAGGGTGCCCCTGAGAACAACAAGTTCAAGGTAGACGGCCAGGAGATGGTTCTTAACGTTAAAGGAAAAGAGGAGTATCCGCTTGAGTGGGGCGGCAAATTGGAGTACTACAACTGTATCGTAGGTGGTGCAATTGATGCACGCTTTATGCCTGCCATCCTTAAGGGTATTATGGAGAAGATGAATGAGGGCCCTCTTACAGGTTCTTATGCACGTGACATCAGAGTTTACGTATATGACGGTAAGATGCACCCGGTAGATTCAAATGAGATGGCGTTCAAACTTGCTTCACGTAATGCATTCAAAGAGGCGTTCAAGAAAGCAGGTCCAAAGATTATGGAGCCTATCTACAATGTAGAGGTACTTGTACCAAGCGATTGTATGGGTGATGTAATGAGTGACCTCCAGAACCGCCGTGCAATGATTGAGGGTATGAACAGTGTTAAAGGATTTGAGGTTCTTAAAGCAAGAGTTCCGCTTGCAGAGCTTTACAAATACTCTACAACTCTAAGTTCACTTACCAGCGGTAGGGCAACCTTCACAATGGAGTTTGCAGATTACCAGCAGGTACCTTCAGATGTTCAGGAGAAACTTCTCAAGGCTTACGAGGCAGAGGAGAAAGACGAGTAACATCCTTTCAGACAAATACAGGAAAAGAGTGGCAGAAATGCCACTCTTTTTTTATACTTCCAATGTATGGTAAGGCTTTCCGTCCTGTACTGACCGAATGTGCATCTACAGATAAAAACTCCCTACAAGTTCTGAATACTGGTCTGTGGACAATCCGTTGTTGAGCATAACCAATTGTTCAGTTTCAGCTGCAATATCAGCGGCAGCACTGCTGAAAGCAAGCTCAATGAGCATCCTTTTGGCAGGTTTGCGCGCAACTGTATGTACCCTGCATATTCTGTGCGGATGGAAGCAGTTTTCTCCTTGTGGTGTATGGTTGCGGAGGAACTCAACTTTACGTAGGAATTCTTCCCCCTCGGTTACAGGGAGGACAAGGGCCAGGCGGCCCCCCGGTGCAAGCATTTTAGCGCAATGGAACAATATTTCTCTCTGTGAAAGCGAGTCTGTGTGGCGTGCCAGGCATTTGGCATCATCAGAACTTTTCAGGGAGTCTATAAAATATGGCGGGTTGGTGAATATGAGGTTGTATTTGTCGGGAAGAGAATCTGACAATTCCTGCAGGGATTTTTTGTGGAGTACCATATTTACCCCTTCCCAAGGGGCTGCCCCAAAGTTCCTTTCTGCATCCTTACAGGCATCTGTGTCAATTTCCACTGCCTCAACAGTACCGCAAAGTCCGGCATCTGCAAGTCTCTGGGCTGCCATAAGTGCTATTACACCTGTACCGGTGCCTATATCAAGCATACGGATCTGTGCGGGAGTGCAGACCTCTTTGGGCAAACTCATCCAGGCTCCAAGCAGTACGGCATCTGTGTTTACCTTCATTGCAGCAAAATCCTGCACTACCTCAAATTGTTTGAAACGGAATGTCCCCATAGCCTAAAGAACCATACCGTCTTTCATTACAATGCAACGGTCACATTTTGCTGCAAGCTCCTGCTCGTGTGTAACTATTACAATTGTCTGGTTGTATTTTTCACGTAGGGTGAAGAAGAGATTGTGGAGTTCCTCTTTGTTACGGCTGTCGAGATTTCCTGACGGCTCGTCTGCAAGCAGTACAGCCGGCTTGTTCATAAGGGCCCTGGCTATTGCCACCCTCTGCTGTTCGCCGCCGCTCATCTGCATAGGTTTGTGCTGCATCCTCTCTCCCACGCCCAAATCTTCCAGCAGCATTTTGGCCCTCTCTTCAACCTCCCTGCTGCCCCATTTTGCCCCTCCAATGAGCGCAGGCATCATTACATTTTCCAGTGCGGTGAATTCTGGCAGAAGATGATGGAACTGGAAAACAAACCCAATCTCCCTATTGCGGAACGCAGCAAGATCCTTGGCGGAAAGGGAAAAGATGTCTGTGCCGTTGATGAATATTTTTCCTCCCGACGGCTGCATAAGGGAGCCCATAATGTTGAGCAATGTGCTTTTACCTGCACCACTGGCACCCACAATGCCCACAACTTCACCTTTGGAAATATGCATATCAACCCCTTTGAGGACCTCAAGATCCCCAAAAGACTTATGGATTTTTTCAACGGTAATCATACTGCAAAGCCAAATCTTCTTTGCTACCTTCTCAATTGTTTGATGAGCATTACCCTGAATCTCTCCTCAAGGCTGAAAGTTTTGGCAGCCTTATGTACAGGGATTATTTTTGCTATCTCTTCAAAGTTGTCGGACTGTGTCTCTATTTCAGCCTCACAGGCCTTGAAGTATTTGCCCATAAGGAGTTTAATCTCTGCATCAGATGCAGGTGTTTCAGATTTGAGGGCGGTATGGAGTTCCTTCAGGCACATATTTATCTCTTTTCTTGCATCCTGGAGTTTTTTGCCTGCTTCATTGTATACAGGCCAGAATTTCTGGGCCTCTTCAGGTGTAAGGTCAAGTTCCTGGGTAAAGAATGCAATCTTCTGGCTCTGCAGTTCCTCCCTTGAAGGATACTTCTTTTTCTCCTGCTGGTGTTGGTGCTGTTTTACCGCACCTTGGTTTTCCTGTTGGGGCTCAGGACGCTCTTGTGCAAAAGATGTGCTCCCGGCCAAAATTAAAATCAATATGGATATTAAAATCTGTTTCATCTTTTTTCTTTTATAATCTACTCCAATAGTGCCAATGCAATTGTGGATATTCTGGTATCAATCAGATACTGTTCAATTTCTTCCTTGTTGATTTCGGGCTCAACAATATCTATTGAGGCATCAGAACTCTCCTGTGCATACAAGTTTTCAAGAGTGTCCCCTATAAGATAGATCAGTTCATCCTCTGAAATTTCTGTTCCGGCAAATGTGGCATTCTCCTCAAGTGTCTGCTGTGCCTGGAGTTGGGTTTCTTCATCCTGTACTGTTCCAGTCATGTACATTGCACCGTAACCCATTCCAAATACAATGGCAAATACTGCGGCAAGGGCAAATGCCGGCTTGAAATATGTCATGAATGTGGCAGGTTCCTCCTTTTCAGGAACATAAACCGGAGTGGCGGAGATCTTCTCCATCACTTCTTGCCTCATGGACTCAAAATATCCCTGAGGTGTGCCGAAAGGGTTCTCCTTCAGCCTCTCTTTTTCCAGAATATCTTTAAAGTCTTTCATATAATCCGTATTTGCCTTGTTTTTTATAATAGACTTCCTTTTATGCAAAAGGTTTAATCTGTGAACTGTTCCTGCAACTCTGCCTTTATCTTGTTATATGCGTGGTGGTAAGATGCTTTTAATGCACCTACCGATGTCCCCAGGATTTCCGAGATGTCTTCATATTTCATTTCCTGAAAATACCTCAGATTGAATACGGCCCTCTGTTTGTCGGGAAGACGGAGTATGGCCTTGTGCAGGGCCATCTGAAGTTTGTCTCCGTTGAATGAGGGGTCGCTCTGGAGTTTGTTTGCAAGGACGGTATCATAGTTGCCCAATGAGAGCATTGCATTAAGCCTTTTCTTCTTAAGGAAGGTGAGGGTCTGGTTTGTGGCAATCCTGTAAATCCAGGTGTAGAGTTTTGACTCTTCCCTGAAATCGGGGAGGTGTTCCCAAATCTTTACCAGTGAGGACTGCAGAAGATCATTGGTGTCCTCGTGGGAGCAGGTAAGTTTACGTATATGCCAGTACAGCCTCTCGCTGTATTTCTCAACAAGAAGATTGAAGGCAAACTCCTGTTTGCCTTCCTCCTTATATATTTCAAGTATCTCCTTGTCTTCCAAAATGCAGAATGTTTATTTGCGCGACATCGCTTTTTTAGCTGCCTTCACAATATGAGCCGCATCCAGGCCGTATGCTTCCATAAGTTTTGCAGGGGTACCGCTCTGTCCGAATTTGTCATTTATGGCAACATGCTCAAGCGGTGCAGGTTTGTTTGCTGCAAGTACTCCGCAGATGAGTTCTCCAAGACCTCCTGCAATGAAGTGCTCCTCTGCAACCACCACTGCTTTTGTCTTTGCCACTGATTCTATGACAGCCTCAACATCCAAAGGTTTAATTGTATGGATGTTTATTACCTCAGCCTTTATACCTTCAGCCTCCAGTGTCTGGGCTGCCTGGATTGCCTCCCATACAAGGTGGCCTGTAGCAAAGATGGAAACATCTGAACCTTCAATGAGTTTCAGTGCCTTGCCAATCTCAAAGGTCTGGTCCTCAGGGGTGAAGTTAGGCACGCCAGGTCTTCCGAAACGGATATATACAGGACCCACGTGTTTTGCGGCAGCAATTGTTGCGGCTTTTGTCTGGTTGTAGTCGCAAGGGTTGAGAACAACCATATTCGGAAGCATCCTCATTAGGCCTATGTCCTCAAGGATCTGGTGGGTTGCACCATCCTCACCCAAGGTGATTCCTGCATGTGATGCTGCAATCTTCACATTGGTGTTTGAGTATGCAACGCTCTGGCGGATCTGGTCGTAAACACGGCCTGTGGCAAATGCTGCAAATGAGCCTACAAAAGGAATTTTTCCGCTCAATGCCATTCCTGCTCCAACGCCAATCATATTGGCCTCGGCAATACCTGCCTGGTAGAACCTGTCGGGATGAGCCTTTGCAAATGCATCCATTTTAAGGGAACCTGTAAGGTCTGCACACATTGCAACCACATTCGGGTTCTCATCTCCAATAACAGACAAACCGGCACCAAAGCCACTTCTGGTGTCTTTGTTACCGGTGTTTATAAATTGTTGTCTTTCCATTATAGTGTTTTAAGTGTTAGCGGTTGTTTGTTCTGTTTCTAAAATAGGGCAAGATACAGACCTATGTTAAAGTAGAATGACTGCCTGTCGTCTATCTTTATGTTTCCCAAAGTTGATTTGTTGGTACTCCAGTTGTATCCTGCCGAGATGTTCGCACCCCAGTTGTTGTCATATCCGAACGGAATAAGGACTCCAACTTCCGGCGACATCAAGAATCCCCAATTGTTGTCCCACGCATCAAAATCCTGTATCACTATGTGCTGTCCGGCACTCAGTGCACCCAAACCCACACCTGCGTAAGCCTTTACAAAATTGTTTGGTGTAAAGAAATATTTCACCTGGGCTTTTATTGGGAATGTCTGTGTGTATCTGTATTGTGCCGCATTTATTGCAGTGTTCTCATTGGGCCTGTAAATCCTCTGGCTGAATTTCTCGTGATAGTTGTTGTATCCGATGTCCAGTCCTACAGCCAGATTGTCCGTTACAAAATAGGCCCAGTTGATGTCAATGCCTTCAAAATTTGTCTTTGAAACAAAATCCCTGCTGCTTCCAACCGGCACATTAACCTGCCAGTTCAATGAGTAGATCTGTTTCATAGAATTGCCGTAACTCTGCGCACCGGCCACACCGGCACAAGAGAGGCATATTGCCATAATCAATAATATCCTTTTCATAAGCCTTCAGTTTTATTTTGAGTTTTTGGGAGGAAGAATCTCAAACACTTCATCTATTGAAGCAAAGAGTTCCTGCTGAGTATGTTTTCCATTAAGTATCTCCCTTACAAGGCCGTGCCATACAACAGGCACACTCTGCTCGGAAGCCACATTTGTTACATCAACCATCTCAATTATCAGGCTTCCTGTTGTGTAGGAAGAGATGAACTGAGGCATCTGATACGGATAATACGGATTCCAGCCGTACCAAGGGTAGTCGAAGGAATCCCACCACCAATCCCAGTCATCCCAATATCCGGGATACATATAAGTATTGGTCTTCTTGATGTATGACACATCAACCAGCAGGTCCGGATTCTCTTCCGGAACAACCTGGGTGTAACCATACTTGTTCAGGTTCACAACAATCTGTGCAACTATCAGGTCTGTAGTATCGTTGTCCACACGGAACTTTTTCCCGTCCTCAACAACAGATATTGAATCTGCAATTGCAAATGTGTGGTAATTGGTGAAATTGGCATTTTCGCCTTTGCGGGCAACAGTGAGGATCTGATCCCTTGTTTCTTCCAGAGCTCCGGGTCCCCAACTGCATGCGGAAACCAGAGCGCCCACAAAAATGATAAGCATTAACCTTACTTTCATACTGTCATTATTTAGTTAAAAAAACAGTATAATAACAGAATTAAGGATGCGTTGTTCAACAAGTCAAAGAACTGAAAATGGACTTTTTAGAAGTCTCCAAGGGTCTCCTGCAGCTGTGCAAGCCCTTTCTCGGCAAGTTCAGGCTTAGGAGCCTTTCCGTGCCATTCGCAGGTTCCCTGCATAAAGTCAACTCCCTTGCCCATATCTGTCTTCATAAGTATCATAACAGGCTTGTTGTCCTTTTTACCCATCTCTTTTGCCTGTTTGAATGCTGCAAGGATAGCCTCCATATTGTGTCCGTCGGCAACAATCACATCCCATCCGAATGCTTTCCATTTTGCCTCAAGGTCTCCGATTCCGAAAACTGAATCTACAGTACCGTCAATCTGCTGGCCGTTCCAGTCAGTAATTGCAATGAGGTTGCTGAGGTTGTTGTGTGCCGCAAACATTGCAGCCTCCCAAACCTGGCCCTCCTCGCTCTCACCGTCACCCATCAGCACATATACATAATTCTCCTCTTTGTCAAGCCTCTTCCCGATAGCGGCTCCTGCAGCAACAGAAAGACCCTGTCCCAAAGAGCCCGATGCTTCATATACACCAGGAAGCCCGCTCTCCACACAAGGGTGTCCCTGAAGGCGTGAGCCGAAAACCCTGAATGTTGCAAGTTCCTTTACAGGGAAATATCCGCTGCGTGCAAGTACACTGTAGAAGACAGGTGACATATGTCCGGCAGAAAGGAAGAACATGTCGTTTCCTTTACCGCTCCTGTCCCAGTTTGCAGGGGAATGTTTCATTTCGCTGAAGAACAAGGCAGTCATAATGTCTGTACTGCTCATGCTTCCTCCCGGATGGCCGCTTTGGGCGGCAGTAACCATCCTTAATATATCTCTTCTTACCTGAGAAGCTATATTGTTGAGCTCCTGAATGTTTGACATAATTTTATAGTGTAATGTTAAGGTTTATAACTTTGCGAATTTAATGTTTAATTTGCTAAAAAACAACGCAAATTGCGTATATTTGCGCACTTGATAACTTGGCCGGAAAGGGCCAAAATTTGTAACCGAAAATGAAGAATATAAGGAATTTCTGCATAATAGCCCATATAGACCACGGAAAGAGCACATTGGCAGACAGGCTGCTTGAGGCAACCAACACATTGTCTGCAAGGGAGATGGAGAATCAGGTGCTGGACTCTATGGACCTTGAGAAGGAGAAGGGTATCACCATAAAGAGCCATGCAATACAAATGGAGTATGTAAAGGGCAAGGAGAGATATACCCTCAACCTGCTCGACACTCCTGGCCACGTGGACTTCTCTTATGAGGTGTCACGTGCCATAGCATCCTGCGAGGGGGCGCTTCTTATTGTAGATGCAACACAGGGAATACAGGCGCAGACAATTTCCAACCTTTATCTTGCCCTCAACAATGATCTTGAGATAATACCTGTAATAAACAAGATAGATATGGATGCCGCAATGGTGGATGTTGTGAAGGACCAGATTGTGGATCTTCTTGGATGTGACGAGAGCGAGATCCTCCTTGCAAGCGGACGTACAGGACAGGGTATCCCCGAAATCCTTGACGCTATTGTCGAGAGGGTTCCGGCCCCTACAGGCAATCCTGACGCCCCTCTGCAGGCTCTTATCTTTGATTCTGTATTCAACTCATTCAGGGGTATCATTGCATATTTCAAGGTAGAGTCGGGCTCAATAAAGAAAGGTGACAAAGTGAAGTTCTTCAATACCGGCAGGGAGTATATTGCAGATGAGGTAGGGGTGTTGAGGATGAAGCTCTGCCCTAAAGATGAGATAAAGACAGGAGATGTGGGCTATATCATAAGCGGTATAAAGAGTGCCGTTGAGGTTAAGGTGGGTGATACCATCACAACTGTTGCAAACCCTTGTTCAGAGGCCATTGCCGGTTTTGAGGAGGTGAAGCCTATGGTGTTTGCCGGCATCTATCCAGTAGAGACAGATGAATATGAAGATCTGCGTGCTTCGCTGGAGAAACTCCAGTTGAATGATGCATCATTGGTGTTTGATCCTGAGAGTTCGTTGGCCCTCGGTTTCGGTTTCCGCTGCGGATTCCTTGGATTGCTGCACCTTGAAATTGTGCAGGAGAGGCTTTTCAGGGAGTTTGATATGGACTGCATAACCACAGTGCCAAACGTATCATACAAGGTATATACAACCCAGGGGGATGTGCTTGATGTGCACAACCCGTCGGGACTTCCTGCCCCAACACTCATAGATTACATTGAGGAGCCGTATATAAGGGCACAGATCATTTCAAGGAGCGATTTCTTTGGCCCTATAATGAAACTCTGCCTTGACAAGCGCGGAACACTGGTAAGCCAGCACTTCCTTACAAGCGACCGCGTGGAGCTCAACTATGATATGCCGCTATCTGAAATTGTATTTGACTTCTATGACAAACTCAAATCAATTTCCAAAGGATATGCCTCATTTGACTACCATATTACAGGATACAGGGATGCGGACCTTGTGAAACTGGATATCCTCCTCAACGGGGAGCAGGTGGATGCCCTCAGCAGCCTTATCCACAGGGACCATGCCTATGATTTCGGACGCAAGATGTGTGAGAAACTGAAGGAACTTATCCCGCGCCAGCAGTTTGATATTGCAATCCAGGCTGCCATAGGTGCAAAGATCATTGCCCGAGAAACCGTTAAGGCCGTACGCAAGGATGTAACTGCAAAATGTTACGGTGGTGATATTTCACGTAAACGTAAACTGTTGGAGAAGCAGAAGAAAGGCAAACGCCGTATGCGTCAGGTAGGAAACGTTGAGGTGCCTCAGAGTGCATTTATGGCGGTGCTCAAACTTGATTAGTCGGGTTGCCTCAGGCACCCTGTGTGAACAGTAAATGAGAAACTGTCGGGAGGATGATTTTCTTCCCGACAGTTTTTTTGTTTTACAGCGTCTTTGGAGGATACATTGCATTCCACCAGGTTGGATCGTCCTGGAGCCATTTGGCAAACCAGGCAAAGATGGTGTTCTGCCATAGGATGCGTTTGTTGTAGTCCAGGATATGGTGGTTCTGGTCTTTTACAAACACCATATCTGTCTCCTTGCCAAGCAGTTTGAGGGCTGTGTACATCTGAATGCTTTCCCCTACAGGCACGTTTGTGTCTGCATCTCCGTGCACAAACAGGATAGGGGTGTTCACCTTGTGGGCATTGTAAAGCGGGCTTTGTTTTACATACAGGTCTGTCTCGGACCAAGGGTAGCTGTTTGCCATTGAAACCTCGCTGTATGAGTATCCCCAGTACCCTTCGCCCCAGTAGCTGGTGTGGTCACTGATGCCGGCGTGCGAGATTGCAGCGGCAAAGATGTCTGTGATTGTCTGCAGGTACATTGTGGTAAAGCCGCCGTAAGATGCTCCAATGCATCCAATCTTTGATGCATCCACAAAACTGTGCTCTTTGCAGAACTGTTTTGTGCCCTCAACTATATCATCGGCAGGGCCGTTGCCGGCAGTATTCACGTGGCGGGCGGAGAATTCCTGGCCGAATCCGGTTGCACCGCTTGGATTGACCACATAAACCACATATCCCATTGCAGCATAGAGGTGGTGAGGATAACGGCTCTCAAAACTCCTTTCCGTAGGGCTGCATCCGCCGTAATAGTTTACAATAAGCGGGTATTTCTTTGCAGGGTCAAAATCTGCAGGGAGATAATAGCGTCCGTTTATCTCATCCCCTTTTGAGTTGGTGAAGTTCCAAGGTCTGCATTCTCCAAGTTTTACACCCTCAAGAATATCTTTGCTCAAGTCCTCAAGCAGGGTGCTCTTCCCTTTTTTCAGGTCCATTATGTATGAGCGGTCGGAGTTTGAGGCACCCTGGCCGTACCATACCATAACCGGTGCATTTGAGGAGAGTGCAAATCTCTTTACGTTGTCTTCCTCTACAGGAATCTGCTCTATCTTTCCATTAGAAGGGTCAAGTCTGAACAGGCTTATGAGGTCTGTGTTCTCTGCGGTAAAGTATATCTTGTTGTCATAACTGCTCCACTCCCAACTTCCTACGTTAGGATTGAAATCTTTTGTAACAGGGGTAATCTTCCTGTCAGCCAGATCCATTATATACAACTGGTAGTCATACATGCTTGGGGTCTGCCCCTCCTTCACATTTTTTCCAATGCCGGCAAGTGCCTCCGGTGAGCCGCTTATCGCAACCGCTTTGCCGTCCGGTGAGAATTTTGCTGAATTTATGAATCCGTCACCTTTTACAAGGGTGTCTGCCTGGAGTGAGGCCACATCAATAAGCAGCAGGTCATAGAGTGTGGTAGGGCGTTTTGTGAGGCGTGTATAACTTGTCATTGCCAGAATCTTGCGTCCGTCATTTGAGATGTCTGAAACCCATACATTCCTGTACCCGAAAGTAAGAGGCTGCATTGCTCCTGTTGAGAGGTCATATTTGGCCAGATATGAACGGTTTCTCCAGCCAGGCTGCCTGTCATCAGGTTCAATTACCTGGTAAATCTCTTTCCTCTCCTGAGGCCCTTTCTGCTCTACCTGATAGATGAGGTAATCCTCTGCAGGGGAGATTGTAAAATAACCGTCGGGAATATTATGTGCAAATACACTCTCTTTCCCAGTTGCAGGGTCAACAGTAATTATATCCCTTCCCTTTGCACCTTTGGATGTATACCAGTAAAGCGGACTTTTGGGCATCCATCGGATACCCTCTTCACTTTGGGCCATTACCCTGCCTGTGGCAAGTTCGGTTACAGTTGTCCTGTTGGAAGATTTCCCTTCAGGCAGCCCGGTGGTGTAGCCGGTAATCATATATTTTCCGCAAGGGGAAAGGGAAACTCCCTGGAAACGGGTGCCGTGGAGCACATCTGCAAGGGTAAAGTCCCTTGTGCCGTCTTCCCTGAATGAGAGGACCCCCTCCTGAGGGGATTCAATCTCAACCTGTGGGGCAACATTTTCCCCTGGGGCTGCAAGATACTTTATAATGAATGTATGTGTTCCCGGAATAAGTTCCGTTTTTCCTCCCTGCAATTTCTTGTCGTCTGCATATATTTGGAAATTCTCCACCCCTGTAACCTTCGGTTCCACAGATGTATACCTGCTGGCCTGCAGGGTAAAGCCTATGAGGTTGAGGGTGTGCAGATCGGGTGCTGCCGGTACGGAGTCAACAAATGGGGCCTTAAGTACCTCTTCAAAAGAGATATAATTATCCAGAAGGGATTTTGCATCAAATGCCTTTGCATTTACATCGGTATTGTCAATCATATACGGAAGCATTGTACCGTATGGACCTGCGTACCTGAATTTGTTTACTTTCATAGTCTCTCCGTTTGCCAATAAGCACCCCATAAGGGCAACTAATGTAATGAACAGTTTTTTCATGGTTATGTATGTTATTGCTGTAGTCCTTTAAGGAATCTGGCAAAAGCCGTATAGTTCTTTCTGCAATCCCATCTCTCCTCCCATTGTCTGCGGGCGGCAAGGGCAAGATCAAATTCCGGCATTTCCAGGCTGTGCAATATCCAATCCTTAATCTCTTTTGCCAGCCGTTCTGCATCAATTTCTCTTGGCAGAAGTTTCCCGCATCCGCATCCTTGCGGAAGAAGTTCTGCAACACCACCTACTTCGGTGGCAATTACAGGTGTACCATATGAGAGGGCCTCCATAATGGATACCGGTATTCCCTCAGAACGGCTTACCTGCAGGAAAAGGTCTGTATAATGGGTCTGGTAGTATTCCAGAACTTTTATATGTGGCAGTGCCCCAAGAAAATTGAATGCAATTGGGGTAAGTTCCCCCTCTTCCCCTTCGGGTGTCCCGTTTTGTATGAGAAGTTCCTTTATGGGCTCCAGCAGAGGGCCGTCACCTATATGGGTCCAGCAGATGTGGCTTATACCCTTTGATTCCATAGAGCGGGCCAGTTCTACATCCCTCTCCAGAATGAGCATTGCCGCTGCTATAAGATGTACCCTTTTGAGTTCAATTACGTTGGAACAGCTCAATATATTGTATGCTCCTGTGCTGTCTGCAGCCCCTGCATCTGCAGGAACCGGTGCACCCAGATTGGGGCAGGCATCACTGTGGTATGAACTGCCAAGGCGGAAAACCTTTATCTCCCCGGGCTGGTTGGAGTAATTGTTCTCTATATAGTCTTTTCCGTTGTCAGAGATTGTAACAGCATAATCTACGGCACTGTACAGCATCTCCCTGAACGGAAGGTATCCCTTGGCTTCCTCATATAGGTCTGAGCCGTGGAATCTTACCACAAATTGGGGCATTTTCCCTTGTTGCAGTTCCTTTTTAAGGAACGGTATTGTAAGGGCAGACTTGTCTCCCCAATAAAAATATGCACAACTGCACCTTTCAAGTATCTCTATAATCTCCTTTATTTTCCTTTTGTTTCCCAGTATTGAACGGAGAATGCACAGATAATTGCCCCATAACCATACCTTTTTTTTGCTGCAATATACTTTACGGGCAAAAAACTCCTTTATGGCAAACCACAAAGGTGCAGTATTGGGCAATCCCCCTGCAAGAAGTCCGTACCTGTCTTTGTGGTCTGTTGACAGCAGGGGACGGTGGACAATTGTGTTGGACGGAGTCTCTCTGCACAATGCCCCTGTTTCACTTTCAGGAATGTAAAGCGGGAAAATATGTATTGTCTCAAACTCCCCTGATACAAAAGGGATCTCCTCTGCCAGGAAAGTTTCACCGGTTCCGTATGGATATGTATTTGTAAAGATTGCAATCTCCTTGCCCATGCCCGTATGTTATTTGATTATGGCTTTCTGCAAATTTGTACATAATTTATTTATAAAACAACAAAGCCCGCAGTGTGCGGGCCTTGTGGATAAGTATCATTTTTGTGGCACAAGCCACAGAAGCATCTGCTTATAGTTTTGCGAACTCAATGTCGTTAGCAGCTCTCTTTGCAAGTGCCTCGTCTTTCTTTGCAACCTCAAGAAGCTCTTTAGCCTGGCTGTTGTTGCCCTGGCGTGCAGCGATGATGGCTTTCAAGTAAGATTTGCAGCTGCATTTTGCAGGTGCAAGGATAGAAGAAGCCTTGGTAAGGTTGTTGGTAAGGATATTTGCAAGAGCCTCATTGAATGAGTTTGCACCGTTCAAAGTAGCAACTGCACCTTTGTAATCACCCTTAAGGATAAGAAGTGCACCCATATTCTCTTTAGCCTCTTTAAGATCACCTGCTTTTGCAAGGTTCTCTGCTGCTGCATCATAGTTACCCTCCTGCATTGCAGCTACAGCCATGTTGTTGTAGTAGCTTGCAGTCTTGTCGTTCATTTTTGCAAGGTAACCTTTAGCCTCATCGGCCTTGTTGTTCTTAAGGCTGATTGCTGCAAGGTTGTTGTATGCTCTGCTGCTGTTGTAGTTCTTGGCTGCAGCCTTGTAGATCTCAACTTTCTGAGACTCTTTGTCAAACAAAGTTGCACCGTAAAGAAGAGCCTCCTCATCCAACTCATTGATGTTGTCGTTGATAAGTTTTGTCAACTCCTCGTCAGTCCAGTTCTTGTAGTCTACGTTTGCAATGAATCTTGCTCTACGCAATGCAGGAAGAACCTCGTCTGCCAAAGTTTTGAATACTGCAGACATGTTCTTGATCTCACGCTCCCTTACAACAGGGTCTGAGTACATTGAAAGAACACGTAGGATAAGCTCTTTGTCCTGGATGTCTGAAGCCTCAACCAACTCCTGGAAACCTTCCCAGTCCTCTGAGATCTGTGAAACGTTCAATGGAATGTCCTTAACCTCAGCTTTCTTTGAGATAACTTTAACAAAAGCGTTCTCTGCAGATTTTGCTCTGTTTGCAGAAAGTTTGCTGTTAAGGTTCTCGCTTCCGTCAGGTGAAGCATAAGCGATGATGTCGTTTGAAACGATTGTCCTGCGCTCGTGGTTGTTGGCGTCTTTCAACCACTGCTGGAACTCTTTGATCTGCTCAGTCTTCAACTGGTTGTTCCTTACATTAGACTGGTTGATTGTATAAAGAACCTGAGACTCTTTGGTCTCTCTGATGACTTTCTGGTAGTTGTCAGCCTCCATTGAAGGGGTACCCTCAAGTTTCACAAGCATATAAGTGCAGTTTGTACCGTCTGCAAGCTTATAGTCTACAGGATACTCGAATTTTTTGGTTTTGCTTGCATTGTAAACAACTGCCCTAAGCTCAAGGACAGCCTTCTCCATACCAGGTTTGTAGTCGAATACTACAGCCTTTGAAGCTTTGCCGCCGTTTTTGTATGAAATGACATTGTTGTTGTCCATAACTTTGTCGCCCTGAAGGGTAAGAACAGGACCAGCAACCTCACCGCCTGCATATACCATTACAGGAGTAAGCTCAAGAACAGCCTCACTGATGAAATATTTTGCAGGGAACTCAACTGTGTAATTTGCGGCAATTTTGCCGTTTACAGCCTCCAGAACCTCAGGAGTGCACTCGGTCTCCACCATATCGGCAAGTTTTGCCATTTTTGACGGATTACCACAAGCTGCAAGCATCAATGCCATGCATGCAATCATTAAAATGTGTTTCTTCATATCAGTTAGTTTAAATAAATTATAATTATCGTATATAATGCACAAATATAATTAAATCAAATCAATTTTGGAATTTATGTATTCCAAATCTTGGACAGTATCAACGGCATAAGTCTCGAAATTTGTCTCTGCAACCCTGATTTTCAAGCCGTTCTCTATCCATCTGAGCTGTTCCAGTTTTTCGGTCTTTTCCAAAAAACTTTGTGGCATGGAACAAATTTTCCCCAATGTCTCCGCCCTGTAGCCGTACAGGCCTATATGACGGTAGAAAGGCGTTTCCTGCACATATCCGTCGGTTATTTCAACATCCCTTGGAAAAGGTACCGGGGTACGGCTGAAATATATTGCATTGCTGTTTTTGTCAACAAGCACTTTGGGGCTGTTGTGGTTCATAAGTTCCCCCTTGTCCTTCACCCTTTTCACAAGTGTGGCAAGTTCCACTGTAGGGTCCTCAAAACAACGTCCCAACTGCATCAGCTGCTCAGGCTGTATGTAGGGTTCGTCTCCCTGTACATTTATTACCACATCAAAACTCTCACCGCTCTCCTGCATATAGTTTTTCATGGCCTCGTAACATCTGTCGGTACCGCTGTTGTGCGATGTGGAAGTCATTACAACCTTCCCCCCGAAACCTTTTACAGCATCGTAGATTCTGGTATCATCGGTTGCCACACAGGCATTTGGGAATGCCTTTATTGTCTGTTCGTAAACCCTCTGTATCATAGGTTTTCCGTGAACAAGGGCCAGAGGTTTCCCGGGAAAGCGGGATGAACCGTATCTGGCAGGTATAAGCGCTAAAATTTTCATGGTATGCAAATCTGTTCCCCAAGCGGGTTATTTTGAACAAAAGTAGTCAAAATTGGCTTTTATGCAGTAGAAAATTTTTAACTTTGCCAATTATGGAATTACAGAATTTAAAGCAGAGGTTCGATATTATAGGCAATGATCCGGCCCTTATGAGGGCGCTGGAGATTGCCGTACAGGTGGCCAATACAGACCTTTCTGTACTGGTTACAGGTGAGAGCGGTGTGGGTAAGGAGGTGATTCCGCAAATAATACATCAGAACAGTGCCCGCAAGCACGGCACATATATAGCGGTGAACTGCGGTGCAATTCCGGAAGGGACAATAGATTCGGAACTGTTCGGACACGAGAAAGGATCTTTTACAGGTGCGTACGAGACGCGCAAAGGATATTTTGAGACTGCGGACGGGGGTACCATATTCCTTGATGAAGTTGCCGAACTCCCTATGACAACACAGGTGAGGCTCCTCAGGGTACTCCAGACAGGAGAATTCATAAAGGTGGGCTCATCAAAGGTACAGAAGACAAATGTGCGTGTTGTGGCTGCCACCAACATAAACCTTCCCCATGCAATAAAGAACGGCAAGTTCAGGGAAGACCTCTACTACAGGCTCAATACTGTTCCAATTGTATTGCCTGCACTCAGGGAGAGGGTGGCGGATATAAATCTCCTTTTCACAAAGTTTGCAGTTGATTTTGCGCAGAAATACAAAATGCCTCCTGTAAAACTTTCGCCTGCATCGCAACAGTTGATAGCGCAGTACAGGTGGCCGGGAAACATAAGGCAGTTGAAGAGTGTGGCGGAGCAGATGTCTGTTTTGGAGGAGGAAAGGGTAATTGAGCCGCGCATACTGCAGAAATATCTTCCTGCAGACGGCCCGGAACACCTTCCGGTTGTTGGGGGGGACCATCAGCAGGGAGAAATGTTCAATGAGAGGGAGAAGTTCTATATGGCAATGCTCCAGCAGCTGCAGCACGAGGTGCAGAGTCTGAAAAAGGATGTGGAAAGGCTGCAGGGAGGATCTGTACAGCATCAGGTTCTTGCAGAAAAAAGCACCTTGCCGGTGCCGGCTGTACAGGGGAGCATATTGCCTGCCCCTCAGATTGGGGAGAACAAGATAGAGGAGCATATGCCTGTGGAGGAGATAACCGTTGAAGCAGATTACATAGAGGGGGAGGAGAGGCAGGATGAGGATTTCTCCATTCCGAATGCAACAGATGCCCTCATACGCAGGGCGCTTCAGAGATTTCCCAACAAAAAGGATGCGGCGGATGCACTGGGGATATCTGAAAGGACTCTCTACAGAAAAATCAAGGAACTACATTTGGAGGACTGAATCATATGAAAAGAGTGAGGCTGTTTCTGCCGGTTGTGCTGATGTCACTTCTGGCGGCCTGTGGAATCTATAAATTCAACGACACATCAATTGCACCTGATGTGTATACCATCTCTGTCTACAATATAGACAACAGGGCAATGAAGGTTAATCCTACACTGAGCAATACGCTTACTGTTGCACTTCAGGACCAGTACAGAAAACTTACCAAACTGGAGATGCTGGAAGATGGCGGTGACCTGGAGGTAAGCGGTTACATTGCATCGTATGATGTAACGCCAACAGCCGTCACATCGGAAGAGGTTGCAGCTCAGAACAGGCTTACAATTACAGTAAAGATCACTTTCAAGAACAACAAGCATCCCGAAGAGGATTTTGAAAAGTCCTTTGCGGCATTCCAGGATTTTGATTCAACAATTTCTCTTGATGCAGTTGAAGCCCAGCTGGTGGATGAAATAGTTGAGATTCTGGTGGAAGACATTTTTAACGCAACCGTAGCAAACTGGTAGGTATTGGAAGGATATTCAGACATACGTAATCTTGATGTGGCCCAACTGCAGGCACTTGTAACAAAATATCCCTGGTTCTCATATGCCAGGGAGGCGCTTTTGTACAAACTGGTTGAGATTGAGCCCCAGTGTCTTGAGAACCGCTATAAGGAGTCCCTTGTATTTTTCCCCCTTAGGGAGAAGGTACTCCTCAGGTGCAGGGGCATTGTTTCTGCACCGGTGATGGAAAGGGAACCTGCAGGGCATATCCAGGTTGCAGACCTGCTTGATGTTGTGGAACTGGATTCCGGAAGTGAGGTTGAGCCTCTGGAGGAGTTGAGCCTCAATCTGGATTTTGATTTTACGGCAGATGCGCAATCAGATATCGGGAAGGATGTTATTCTTGAGGTTGAGGAGGATTCCCGTCCCACAGCCCAAGGGACAGAGAGCATTGTGGAGATCCAGCCTGCCAAACCAAAGATTGTTGTGGTTGGGGGGGATTATTTTTCAAAAGAGGACTTTGCCCAATTGAAGGAGGAAGAACAGGCTCCGCAGATTCATTTTGGAGCACCTGCAGAATACAATGCCCAGGATGCACAGGTACAGCAGGGGAATGAACCGGTTTATGACACTATGGATTTTGTAACTGAAACCCTTGCAAAAATTTACGCAGACCAGGGGTATTACGACAAAGCCATAGAGGTTTATGCAAAACTAATTTTGTTATATCCAGAAAAAAGTACTTACTTTGCAACCCTTGTAAACGAAATAAAGTCAAAAAATTAATATAATCAATTATGTATACAGTTATTGCTATCCTTATTGTTATTGCAAGTGTTATCCTTACCCTTGTGGTATTGGTACAGAACTCAAAGGGCGGCGGATTGGCAGCTAACTTTGCAGCTGGTAACCAGACATTTGGAGTAAGGCAGACAGCAGACTTCCTTGAGAAGGCAACCTGGACCCTTGCAATTATAATCATTGTACTTTGCATTGCTGCAACAGCTTTTGTATCTACAAGAGTTGAGGAGAACAACTCAAAACTTATTGAGAAGATTGAGAACACTGCTCCAGTGTCACAGCCTCAGTTCCCAGTTGATGCAGCAGCGCCTGCAACAGAGGTACCAGTTGCAGATACAACAAAATAATATAACAAACTTGTTATATTGTAAAAAGGGAGGTTTAGTTTCTTGCTTAATGGCAAATTGTTGTAGTACAAAGGATTGCTGAGAGAAATACAACCTATGAAAATTTGGGGCAGGAGAAAATCCTGCCCTTTTTTATAAATTCAGTACTATGTAACACAAGGTAGTGGATAAAATAAATATATTTGCAATACAAACAACATTGTATAGAAAAATACGTTATATATAATATTTTAATGAGGCTATGAAAAAAGTGATTAATGCAGGAATTGGCGGACGCAGTTTTGCCATGGATGAGGATGCTTACTCAAAACTTAAAAAATACCTCAATGCCTTCAGGACCAAAAGCAAGATGGGTATCCAGAGCAAAGAGGTGATGGATGACCTGGAGGAGAGGATAGCAGAGCTTTTCTCTGAAGGGATCACCCAGTTCAGGAATGTTGTGGATATCCTTATGGTTGAGAGGGTGATTGCCCAGTTGGGTATGCCGGATGGGGAACCTTATTCAGAGGAGGGGAATGACCCAATCTCAGAGATCTTCAGCGGCAACAAGCCAACAAAGAAGTTCTATCGTAATCCCGACAACAAATCCATTGGAGGAGTCTGTTCTGGAATTGCCCAGTACCTGAACATAGATACACTTCTGGTTAGGATAATTTTTGTGATAGGGCTCTTTATGGGATCGGCAGGTTTCTGGATTTATGTGATTCTATGGATAGCGGCACCTCTTGCGGAAACGCCTGCACAGAAATGTGAAATGTACGGACTTCCCGTAACGGCGGAGAACCTTATGAAGTTTTCAAACAATAAATGACAGAGTTATGGTAGATTCAAATGTAGACAACATTAAATCCCAGATGCGCAAGGGTGTTCTTGAGTACTGTATCTTAAGTACATTAAGAAGAAATGACGCATATGCCTCTTCGCTTATTGTGGAACTTAAGGAGGCACAGATGATAGTGGTTGAGGGAACTCTGTACCCGCTCCTTACAAGGCTCAAGAACCAGGGGCTGCTCAGTTACAGATGGGAGGAGAGCACACAGGGTCCGCCAAGAAAGTATTATTCACTTACAGAAAAGGGAAGGGAGGCTCTGGCAGAGATGGATGCTGCCTGGAGAGAGGTGGTTGAATCTGTTGAATACATAAAAAACAAGTAGACTATGAAAGAGGTATACGACATAAGTCTCCAGGGGGCTGCATTCAAGATAGAGAAAGATGCATATGTGCTTCTTGAAAGTTATCTGGAAGAGCTCAAGGCCCATTACGGCAAGCAGGAGGAAGAAGTGGTTAACGATATAGAGGAGAGGATTGCGGAACTTCTCCTTGAAAAGGGTTGCACAGGAGGTACAGTTGTGCAGTTCCGCCATATAGATGATATAATAAAGGTACTTGGAAGGCCAAGCGAGATAGATGGAGAGGATGGCAGTGGTGGCAGAGCCGGCGGGAAAGTGAAGAAAAGGGTGTACAGGGATACCGGTAACTGCATTGTAGCTGGAGTGTGCAGCGGATTGGGTGCATATTTCAATATGGATGCGGTATGGGTGAGAATCATCTTTATACTTCTGGCATTCGCCTTTACCGCCCCTTCATTTTTTGTAAGGAATTTTCTGGGTATCCATATGGGGTGGTTCGGGTTCCTCCTTCTGGTATATTGCATACTTTGGGCAATAATTCCCGAAGCAAAGACAGTGAGTCAGCGGTGTGAAATGAGGGGAGAACCGCAGAATGTAGACCACATACACAAAAAATTTGCACAAGGGGCAAGGAATGTGGGTAATGAGGTGTGGCAGATGGGCTCGCAGGCAACCGGCACATTCTTTTCAACCCTATGGCGTATAATATGTTTTGCTGTGGGAGCAATTCTTACTGCAATAGGGTTCGGGGGTATTGTTGCCCTGGGTATAGGTTTTTTTGGTGTGGATATGTTCTTTGGAATACCATTGTTCTCAATGCCGGATTTTCTGGAACTCAATATCGGGAGTACCTTATGGCTCAAGATTTTTGGAGTCCTTACCGTGCTTCTCCCATTTGTAGGGATGCTGTACAGTGGAATTCAGCTGTGTTTCAGGTTCAAGTCTCCTGCGTGGAGGCCGGGGCTGGTGAATTTCCTCATATGGCTTGTATCTGCACTTATATTTACCCTCTCTGCTGTAAAGGCATTCAGCCCATACTATGATGTAAATGCAGATTATAAGGAACAGATCCCTCTTCAGGTAAAGAATGACACACTTTATGTCTCTTGCCCCAAGGTGTCCGGAATGGAAAAGGCAAAGATGAATATGGAGGCTTCCGGGAATATGGTTGAACTGTTTTATCTGTTCGGAAGCGGAAAAGATGCCTCAATGGCTGTCTATCCTACAATTAAAGTAAGGAGGGGTGATTACAGTGAACCTTTCATAGAGGCTACAATGTCTTCATTCAGCAAACCCGATTTCTATGATGATTATACCTCAGACATAAAGATTTCAGATATTGCAACCCTGCAGGACTCACTCCTTACCGTAAAGCCGGCCGTGTATTCAAGGGAAAACAAATTTGCAGGAAAGGTACAGACACTAAGGATTTATCTTCCCGACAGTACTGTGGTAATCCTCAAGGAACCTATAGATTTCACATTCGGAAAATCGAGGAGTTTCCGTACCGGAATCAGAAAATGAAACGTATAAGGTAATAAAGCATTGTAACCGAGGCAGCAAGTTTGAGCCCGGTACCGAAGATGAACCCCAAAAAAGCTCCGAATGCCGCAAGCAGGGAGTTTTGGAGGGGTTTCTTGTTTACAACAAATTCTGCAATGAGAGCCCCTATGAAAGATCCTGCAATAATTCCGAAAGGGGGGAAGAAAATCATTCCGGCAACCATTCCGGCAATGGAATAGCGCACGGCAAGCTGGGAGCCTCCTGTTATCTTTGTGAAGTATGGCTGTACAACATAATCCAGCAGGGAAACGGCAATCACAATTGCAATCCAGATGATGAGGAATTTTCCGGTAATTTCATTTTCCGGATTGTTGGCAAAGTACATAAGAACAAGGGAGGCGTAGGTGAGAGGAGGCCCGGGAATGGCAGGTATTATGCAGCCAAGTATGCCTGCAATGGCCATTATTATGGCCAGACCGTCTATAAGTATTTCCCCCAGCATTTTATGAGTTCCTTGAACCTGTAAATTCGGCAAGTTGTACAAGACGTTTTTTTGCATTGCTTTCAGGCAGTGCGGCAATGGCGGCAATGGCCTTTGCAATATGTCCTTCAAGGATATTCTGGGCATCTGCAATTCCGTTGTTGCTGTTTACAAACTCTGTAATCTTGCCAATGATCTCCTTGTCGGAAGAGGTTATCTCTTCCCCTTTTGTAACGGTATTCTCTATACCCTCTATAAGATGCCTCATCTGGGCCTCCTTTTCAGGGGCATTTGCCATTGCACAAAGCAGAGGCAGTGTAATCTTCCTCTCCTTTATGTCTGCTCCGGCAAGTTTGCCGGTATCCATTTTTGGTGAGTAGTCAAAAATGTCGTCCCTCATCTGGAAGGCAACCCCCAGATGGTATGCATACTCTGCAAGGGAATCTATGTCCTCTTTCTTTGCTCCGGCAGAGATTGCGCCGCTTTTTACGGCAGCCATAAACAGAGAGGCTGTTTTGCACTCAATTATCTTGTAGTAATCCTCCATTGTGGTGTCGAGGTCCTCCGCCTTCTCCATCTGTATTATCTCACCTACGGAAAGATCGTGCAGTACAGTTGTAAAGTATCCCAGAATCTCTGTATTGCACTTGTTAATGAGCAGATCCACACCCCTGGCCAGCCAGTAGTCGCCTGTAAGTACTGATGCCGCCGGACTGAATGCGGCTTTAACGGTAGGGACACCGCGTCTGATGTCTCCGTTGTCTGCAACATCATCGTGCAAGAGTGTGGCTGTATGTATTATTTCACATACAGCCGCACACTCGTAACTCATTTGTGAGACTTCTCCACTGGCTTGGGCAGAGAGCAGACACAATACCGGACGCAACTGCTTGCCGGCCGTATCTATAATATACCCGTTTATTTTTGTAAGGAGCTTGTTGCTGTGCTGGAGTGCATTCCTTATAGCCTCCTCATAACCGCTCCAATCTTTGCCCAATTCAAGTTTTACAGTGTCAAGTCTCATTTTTATGTTAGAATAAAATAGCCAATGAAAGTTCAAATCCTTTGTTCTTGCCCCCTTCGAATGTCTTTACACCCTGCCATTCAAAGTCTGCAACCTTGCCAAGATCCCAGCAATATCTGCCGCTTACCTGAAGTTTCCAGATGTCAATTCCGGCACCCAGTCCAATGCCGTATCTGAACTTGTTCAAATCCCATTCAAGATTCTTGTTGCCGGTTGCATTGTCCAATGCAACTCCAACATAAGGGACAACCTGCAGATATGGTCTGAAAAGCATAAGGTCAACACCCCATTGGAGTGCAACAGGCAATTGCAGATATGAGATATTCACCTCACTGTCTGAAATCAGTGCAGAGCTGCGGTTGGCAGGATTACCCGAAACAGAAAGTTCTCCAGAAACTTTGCTGAACAGCAGTTCAGGCTGGATGGACAGGCCAATCATAGGAATTTTGAATTTGTAAAGCATACCCACGTGGAAGCCTGTCTTCTTTTCAAAAGCAGTTTTGTATGTTGCATCTTTCCCAAGGTCAATGTCTCCGAAAGATGTGAAATTGAATCCGCCCTTTATGCCGAACTGTGAGAATCCGGGAACAGAGAGGAGCATTAAAGCCGTTGCAATCAATAGAATCTTTTTCATAAACTGTCTTTTTGGTATTATACAATCATACAATAGTTACAATGCAATTTCCGGTGCAACCCTGCTCTTGGGGTGTGCACCGGAACAATGTCTTTTATAGCAAAGCGTTGAGTTTGTCTGCAATCGCAGCCTTGGTTGTAGAGCCTACCAGTTTGTCTTTAAGCTCGCCGCCTTTGAAGAACAGCAGGGTAGGGATGTTTCTGATGCCGTACTCAGCAGGAACGTCACCTGCGTCATCAACATTGCATTTTCCTACAACTGCCTTGCCCTCAAACTCAGTTGCAATCTCATCAATTATAGGGGCAATCATTCTGCATGGACCACACCATGTAGCCCAGAAATCCACCAATACAGGTTTGTCACTTCCAAGAACCACCTCTTTGAAGTTTGAATCATTAATTTCCAATGCCATAATCAAAAAATATTTAGTGTTATAAATTTCCAAAAGTTATGCTAAAATAATGAAAATTTCCCAACTCCCGCAAAACTCTTATGAATTGTGAACAAATATATCTCCATTTTGTGCAATGACAGTTGCTCCAATCTTGCAGGTTTTTACTTATATTTGTATTTGCCCAATGGTTTAAGGAAAAAAGAAACAATTTAATTATAAACAGTTATGTATAAAGATTTCCAGTCTTATCTGCAGACCACACTCAAAGAGATTGAGGAGGCCGGCCTTTACAAGAACGAGAGAGTGATTGTATCACCACAGAGAGCCGCCATTAAAGTTAACACAGGAAAAGATGTGCTCAATTTCTGTGCAAACAACTATCTGGGGCTTTCAGACAACCAGGAACTGATTGATGCAGCCAAGAAAGCTTTGGACGAGAGGGGCTTCGGTATGTCAAGCGTACGTTTCATCTGCGGTACCCAGGATCTCCACAAAGAACTGGAGCAGAAAATTGCAGATTTCTTCGGTACAGAAGACACCATATTGTATGCTGCCTGCTTTGATGCCAATGGCGGTGTGTTTGAGCCATTGTTCACAGAGGAGGATGCAATCATTTCAGATGCCCTCAACCACGCTTCCATCATTGATGGTGTAAGGCTCTGTAAAGCAAAACGCTACAGGTATTCAAACGCCAATATGCAGGAGTTGGAGGAGTGTCTGAAACAGGCACAGGAGCAGAGATACAGGGTAATTGTAACAGACGGTGTGTTCTCTATGGACGGCAATGTATGTCCGCTTGACCAGATCCATGCCCTTGCAGAGAAGTACAATGCAATGGTGATGGTGGACGAGTCCCACTCGGCAGGTGTTGTTGGCAAGACAGGCCGCGGTACAACTGAGCTCCACAACCTCAGAGGCAAGATTGAGATTATTACAGGTACCCTTGGAAAAGCATTCGGAGGTGCAATTGGCGGTTTTACAACCGGTAAGAAAGAGATTATTGCAATGCTCAGACAGCGTTCTCGCCCTTATCTTTTCTCAAATTCAATACCTCCTATGGTTGCTGCTGCAGGATGTGCTATGTTTGATATGATGGCAAGGACCAATGAACTTCAGGACAAGCTGCATACAAATACAGATTACTTTGTGGCACAGATGAAGGCTGCAGGTTTCGACATCAAACCTACCCAGAGTGCAATTTGTGCTGTTATGCTGTATGATGCAAAACTTTCACAGCAGATGGCTGAGAAACTGTTGGATGAGGGAATTTATGTGGTTGGCTTCTACTACCCTGTAGTTCCTAAAGACCAGGCAAGAATCCGTGTACAGATCTCGGCAGGCCACGAGCGTGAGCACCTTGACAAGGCAATTGCCGCATTCACCAAGATAGGCAAGGAACTTGGAGTGATAAAATAGTCTTTATCCCTATAAATGAAAATGGGCAGCCTTGGCTGCCCATTTCTTTTATATTACAGGTAATTACCCTTTGTTTGCTGGAACAAATCCGTGGCTCTCAATCTCCTGTTCATACCAGTAATCCTCGTCCCATTTTGGGGATACAAGTTCTCCCGGGTTGTTTATCCTGAAAGCCATATATGTTATTGGGAGCCCCTTCTTTATGTAATGGGCTTCGTAGAATGTGCGGATTGAGAGTATCTCATCTGCCCTGCCGCTGCCGTATATGTCTGTATTTGCCTCCAGCACCTCAAGGTTGTTCTGCTGTGCGCAGGCAAGGGTGTATTCGTGCAGGAACCTGCTGTCTGTCTTCAGGTTTATTATGCCATCGGGAAGGAGGAAATTCCTGTATCGGTGCAGGAACATGGGGCCTGTGAGCCTCCTGCGCTCCCTCTTCAACTGCGGGTCTGCAAAGGTTATCCAAATCTGCTCAATCTCATTCTCAGCAAAGAGGGATTCTATGAATTCAATCCTTGTACGGATGAAAGCAACATTTGGCATATTCTCTTCTGTAGCCTGTTTTGCACCTTTCCACAGACGGGCACCCTTTATGT
Organism: Bacteroidales bacterium; assembly: GCA_017625535.1. Taxonomy (GTDB): domain Bacteria; phylum Bacteroidota; class Bacteroidia; order Bacteroidales; family UBA932; genus Egerieousia. The sequence goes on from JAGAKR010000015.1 coordinate 90,560, forward strand.
CTATCCCTATGAAGTTCCTCTGGGGGAACATCTTTGCAAGGGCAATGGTGTATTCCCCTTTGCCACAGCCCAGTTCAAGTGTAATGGGATTGTTGTTTCCGAACACCTGGCTGTGCCATTTTCCTTTAAGGGTGTAGTCCTTGCCCAGAACCTCTTCTGTCTGGGGCTGGTACAGGCATCCGAATGTCTCGTTTTCCCTGAATTTCCTAAGTTTATCTTTTGAACTCATATTTTTTCTTGTCTGCAATGTACTCCAAGTCCTATTATGTTGCTGTAGTCCTCATCCTTCCCGGCTTTTGTGAGGATCATGCTCCATTTCCCCGGAATTTTGTTGTATATGTTTTTCCTGTAAGGCCACTCTATCTCCTTTACCCCGTGTGATGTGCGGCTTGTCCCATCTTTATCCGAAACATTCAGGGGCAGGGTTATGGTCTCTGTATAGCGTGTGCTGTCGGGAGCAACAAGGGTTATATTTACAGGGTACCCTTTCTCTTTGCCAATGCTCCTCTCTATGGCAATTTCCCCCACAATGTAGAGTTGGCAGGCGTTTATTGTGTCTGTCATTTCAAAGTTCAGGGTAATCTGCGTATCACCCTTCCACCCTGTAAGCCTGTTCAGGTTTATATATGAATAATCCTTTATGGGTTGGGTGCACCCTGCTGCCAGCAGTGCCGCTGCAAATGCGGCAAGGCACTTAATTCTCATTTCCGCTCTCCTGCCTTTTTGCCTGAGGCTCCCTTTTTCCGCGGTTCCCCCTTGGGCCCCGGTTTTCTTTTGGCCCCCTGTTTTCCCTTGGCTCGCGGTTCTCACGTGGTTCCTTCTGCTCTTTTGGTTCTCGTGCCTCACGGTTAGGATGCCCTTTCCTGTTCCTGTCACCTCTCCTGTGCTTTTCACCCTGCTTTTCAGGTGCATTCTCCTTCTCCATCACCTCTTTGGCCTGCTCCTGAGGCTTCTGCTCATCAGATTTTGCGGCAGCGTGTTCTGCCCCCTTGTTCCTGCGGTTCTTCTTTTTCTTCTTGTCGTTGTCGAAGCGTGAGATGCTCTCCTCTCCTGCGGCGCTCATAAACTCAGGTGATTTGTCTGCATAACTGTTCTGCATACAGCTTGGGGCCTTTATCCCCTTCCTGTTCATTGCAATTATCTCCTTAACCTCCTGGTTGTCCAGTGCCACCATATTGGACATGCTCTTAGGGTCGTAAGAGAACCACATAATACCTTTCAGAATGTCTGTCTTCATAAGGTATGCCTCGCCGTCATCAAACTGCAGCGGCTCTGTAACCCTTGGCATCTTGGACTGGGCATCTACATATACAGATGCCTCATAGTTGATGCAGCATTTAAGTTTTCCGCATTGTCCGGCAAGTTTCTGAGGGTTCAATGACAGATCCTGGCATCTTGCAGCCTGGGTAGTGATTGACTGGAAGTTGTTCATATACCTTGAGCAGCACAACGCCTGGCCACATACTCCAAGTCCGCCAATGAGGCCGGCCTCCTGCCTTGCGCCAATCTGCTTCATCTCAATCCTTATGCGGAACTCCTCTGCAAAGTCCTTTATCAGCTGGCGGAAATCCACCCTCTCATCCGCAATGTAATAGAAAATTGCCTTTGATCCGTCTCCCTGGAACTCTACATCGCCAATTTTCATATTCAACTGCAGGGCGGCAGCCATCTGTCGGGACCTTATCATTGTCTTGTGTTCCCTTGCTATTGCATCCTGCCATTTCTGTATGTCTGCAGGGCGTGCCTTGCGGTATATTTTCCTGAACTCGTAGCTGGTAGGGTCTATCCTGTCCCTCTTCAGCTGGTTGGCAATTATAGGGCCTGCGAGTGTAACTATACCCACATCGTATCCGTTCTGTGCCTCAACCACCACAATGTCCCCAATTTTGAGGCTCTGCTCGGATGCATTCCTGAAAATAAGTTTGCGTGTATTCTTGAACCTCACCTCAAAGAGATCCTTCAGATTCTCCTGGGATATCCCTTCAAGCCAGTTGAACACACCAAGTTTGCAGCATCTGCGGTTATATGTACAAGTTATATCCCCAGCCTCATTTACCTCGGTCTCACAACCTCTCTGGCAGTCATATTCTTTAATTGTTCCCATAACTATATATTGTAGAATATGCGATTGCATAAATCGCAAAAAATAAACTTGGGGTTTACATTCCTCTCAATGCACTCAAGAGCATTGGTAAGGTACCCGTACCCCTTACGGTAAAAATCAGGTTTTATTCTTCCCGACAAGTTCCTGAACATTTCCCTTTCCTTTGCAGAAGCATAGGAAATCTCATCCAGTCCCAAACTCATCATATATATTTTCCTCAAAATTTCCCCACCTTCAAGGCACAGTCCCCTTTGCGCCTCTTTGCCGTAGGAGGCAATCTCCTCCCACAATTCCATAAGGGCAGGCAGATCCTTTTCCAATGCCTTGCCCAGAATCTCCACAAACATAGGGCGTTTGCCCTCTTCATCCCTCTCCCTTGAAACAAGCCCTATGGCCTTCCCAAGACTGCCACCGGCGCATCTTGCCCAGAAACGGGCCTCTTCAGGGTTGAGATGCAGCCTCTCTGTGAGTTCCTGTTCCAGCAGGGCGGATTCAATAGGCGGAACCTCAATTATCCTGCACCTCGACAGGATTGTGGCAATTATCTTCCCCGGATTGTGGGAGACCATAAAATAATATGTCCCGTCCTGCGGCTCTTCCAGACTCTTCAGCAGTTTGTTCGCAGCCTCAATGGTTATCCTCTCCGGGAACATTATGAGCATCACCTTTGCCCCTCCTTCGTAGGAACTCAGGCTCAGTTTCCTCATTATGGAGTTTGCCTCGGCTACACTTATTGTCCCAAGCTTGTTCTCAATGCCGAAAGCCTTGCACAACTCCTGCTCGTTGAAGTATGCATTTTCCCTTACAAGTTCCCTCCAGGCAGGGTAGAACATCTCCACTTCGCCCCTCTTGTCGCCCCCAATGAGTGTGGAGGCATTTATCGGGAATGAGAAATGGACATCAGGGTGCACAAGTTTTGTGTTCTTTATGCAGTTGGGGCATTTCCCGCAGGAGTCCCCTCCTTGTCTCTGACTACAGAACATATATTCAATTGTGGCAAGGGCCAATTGCAGAGCCCCGTAACCTGCCTTTTCGCAAAACAGTACGGCATGCGGCATTCTGCCGCTGTCAATCATATTGCGCAGGTTCTCTACAATCTCCTTATGTCCCAATATTCCAGAAAAAGGCATAATGTAAAATTACTCTTTTTTATCCAATTACCAACATTTCACAGTTGGCGCAGTCGAATTTAAGCTGCAGCCTGTTCCTGCCGTTTATCAGGAAAAGGGGTTCGGTAAAGGTTATTTTCCCCAGGTTGTTCCTGTAATTTTTGTCTTGGGCCCATCTTGTCCTGTAATTCGGGCACAGGCCAAACTCATATTTTATGCAGTATTTTGTGCGCATAAGTTCTGCTTGCGGCGCCTCCTGCAGCTCGTATGCAGGGGCAATCTCTTCTGCCCCAAGTCTGGCGTAGAGTTGTCGGGAAGCGGAATTTGAGCAGTTGGCCAGGTATGTGAGCCCTTTGGAAACCTCCATTGGCCTGGCTTCCTTTTTCTGCTGTACAAATTTCTCTGCTGCAGCTCTCCTGTTCTGTGCGGTTATCTGTGCAATCTTCTCCTCAAGTGCCAGGGCAATTTCTCTCCTTATGCCGTTGAGTTGTGCTGCAGGCAAGAAAGGCACCTCCTTTATATCCACCTCTTCCACCTGGAAAGAGAAAATTCCGCTGCTTTTGCCAAGCTGCTTCTTTATATTCTCTTTTGCAAGTTCCTTGTTCTGTGCGGTATCTCCCCCAGTTGGGAAATTGTACCTTATTCCAATCCCTTCTGCGGTTGTTGCAATTGCGTATAACTCCCCTCCATCCTCTCTTATGGCAAGGTTTACAGAGATCATCCTCTTTGGAGGATTCTTCTCCATCTCCTTCTCAAACGCTATATTGTAGTTCCTGTATATCTTGGAACCCTGCGGAACCTGCAGTTTCTCTGTTGTTGCAACCATATTGCCGTTGCAGGCATTGGCCCTTGCTCCCAGAATTTCCCCGGCAGGTGTTACAAAACAGAGCCCGTCCCCATTGTTGAGGGGCTGTTTACCGTTCTCAAGCCTGTAGGTGAAATTCAGTTGGCCGTATTTGTTTTTCCCTGTACCTGCAATTTTCCCTATGTACTCACCCAGATATTTTGCTCCGTCTGCGCTACGCCATCTCCCCCTTCTGCCATCTATGAAAAGTGTTGTATAATCCCTGTTGAATGTTGCAGAAGGATTCGGGGTGAAACCTCCGTGGCAGTAGCCGTATGAGGCCCTTTTGTATCTGCTGTTGTTTTTCAGGAATTCATCAATTTTCCTCCTGTAAAGCAGAACAGTGTTCCTTATGTATGATTCGTTCTTGAGCCTTCCCTCTATCTTGAATGAGGTTATTCCTGCCTCCACAAGTTGCGGAATGTGTCCGCTGAGGTTGAAATCTTTCAGAGAGAGAACAGGAATATCTTTGGCAAGCGGGTTGCCCGAATCATCCTTAACCTCCCGTCCTGTGCTGTCTGCAAGTGTATAGTTGGTTCTGCAGGCCTGGGCACAGCACCCTCTGTTGGCACTTCTCCCTGTTATCTTCTGGCTAAGGTAGCACTGGCCGCTGTAACTTACGCACAATGCACCGTGGATGAATGATTCAAGCGGAATATTTGTGGCCTCCTTTATTGCGGCAATCTGTTCCAGACTCAGTTCCCTGGCCAGAATGAGCCTGCTGAATCCAAGTGATTCCAGGAACCGTGCCTGCTGCGGGGTTCTGATGTTTGTCTGGGTTGAGGCAAAGAGTTCTATTGGAGGAAGGTCCATCTCCATAATGGCAAGGTCCTGTACAATTATGGCATCACATCCTATCTTGTGCGCCTCAATTATAGTCTCCCTTGCCTGCTGCAGTTCATCCTCGTAAAGGATGGTGTTAACCACCATATACACTTTGGCCCCAAATTTATGGGCGTAATCCACCAGCTCCGCAATGTCTGCGAGAGTATTGCCGGCAGCCTCACGTGCTCCAAATCTGGGACCTGCAATATATACAGCATCGGCACCACAGTCTATTGCTGCAATGCCGATACTTTTATTTTTAGCCGGAGCAAGCAGCTCAAGCTCTATTTGCATAGTGAACCAACTTTGCTTGTTGCGTATGCGCCAAAGTTCTTGTCTGAAGTAATCTGTTTGTAGAACTCACAAGCCTTTGCATTGTTGCCTTTAGCCTCGTATGCTCTTGCAAGGTAGTATTTTGCATTTACAGAACCGTCACCCTCAAGCAATGAAATGCAGTTGTCATATTTCTTAAGGTTGAAAGCAGCCATACCGCCGTAGATGTTTGCGGTCTTTACGCCATACTCGTTTGCTTTAAGAACGTTCTCCAAAGTTGCAGCATGGTTCTTTGCTTTGTATGCAGCCACAGCAGCCTTAAGGTAAATGTTGCCTGCCTGTTTGTCTGCATTTGCCTTCTGGCCGAACTCGCCTGCTTTTGCGAAAGCTGCAATTGCACCCTCAGTATCACCGGTGTTGGCTTTGCACATACCAAGTCTCAACCATGCAACGCCGTTCTCGCCGTTAAGGTCAAGTGCCTTCTGGTACTCAGCGGCAGCCTCAGCAAATTTCTTCTCGTTCAAAAGTGCATTTCCGTCTGCAATGTAGATCTGTGGAACAAGGTCTTTTGCATCCTGTGCAACCTCAGGCTGTCCGTACTCGCCTGCAAGTTTCTGTGCCTGTGCCAAAAGTTCAATGGCTTTGTCCATATCTTTAGCATTGGCAGCCTCTTTACCCATGCTCAAAAGCAGTTTTGGGATAATGGCTTTACAGTCTGTAGCAAGAGCCGCACCCTCATCACCAAGAGTCACAGCCATTGCAAGCGCTTTCTGGAATCCCTCAAGAGCAGCAGCGTCATTCCCTTCCTGAAGGGCAGCAGCAGCATTGTTGTACAATTCACCAGCCTGTGTAAGGTCCTGTGCATTGGCAGCAACGCAAACAACAAGTGCCATGGCGGTTGCTGCAAAAAATCTAGCAATCTTTTTCATCTCAGTTATAGTTTGTTTATGTTATTTCTGCGCAATAAAGCAACAAATTTAGGAAAAATACATTTACAATCAAAATGCATTTTTTTTGTATTTTTGTAGTTCATACGATGAACATCCAAAACATAAAGAGATGAAGCAAAAATTATGCCTGGCCTTTGCAATTGCAATTTCATTTATGGCCAACTTCATATATGCACAGACACAGGATGTGCAGCAACTCCCTGCAGACCCAAGGGTAAAGACGGGCAAACTGGCCAACGGACTCACATATTATATTGTGAAGAATGATGCTGTAAAGGGGCATGCGGATTTTGCCATAGCGCAGAAGGTTGGCACCTCGCTTGAAGAGAGCAGCCAGAAGGGGATGAGCAGGATGCTTGAACTCCTCTCTGTGCGCGGGACCAGGAATTTTACCGATTCCACAATTGTAAAGTACCTCAACTCAATAGGTGTACCTACAAAGAATATGGTATTCCAGACAAATGCGGATGACATTGTGTATACTATAGAGAATGTCCCTGTGGCAAGGCAGAACACAATGGATTCAACTCTCCTTATACTTTACAACTGGATGGCCAGCATAAACATAGATGAGGAGGACATTGCACGTACAATGCCTATGCTCAAGAACAGCCTTATAGAAGAGTGGGATGCACAGAAGAGGGTAGATGACAAACTCATTAAGGAGCTTTATCCAAAGAGCCCATATGCAAAATCCATAACAATTGATCAGATAAACGGCCTGGAAGGGTATTCTTCAAAAGAACTGAGGAATTTCTATTACAAGTGGTTCAGACCCGATCTTCAGGCTGTATTTGTAGTGGGGGATGTGGATGCGGCAAAAGTGGAGACACAGATAAAATCAATTTTTGCAACTATCCCGAAACCTCTGAAGGCTGAGAAGAGGGACTGGTACAAGCCAAAGATGACAAAGGGTACACAGGTGTTCATAGAAAAAGACCCGGAGTACAACAAGACATCAATTTCAATACATTTTCTCAGGGAACCGCTTGTTGCAAAATACAAACTTACCAGTGTCCCTTATATAGAGACATACTTTGATGGTGCAATATCGTCCCTTCTGCTGCAGAGGATACAGCAAGGGATTGTGGAGCAGAATCTCCCTATCTCAAATGTTACCATAGAGAGGGGGCAGTTTATGGATATGACAAATATGGGCACATTCTCAATATCCTTTGAGACATTGCCGGGCACAGTATACTCTGCCATATCATTTATGAGCGGTGAGATAAACAGGCTGGCCAGATACGGTTTCAACAACCAGGAGTTTGCAAGTTCCAGGGAGATCCACTTCAGGGAACTGGAGAACATATATGACAACAGGTTCTCACAGCCGAATTCAGTGTTTATGAAACGTGTAAAGGATCATTATCTGCAGGGGCTCTCGCTTGCAAGCATAGAGATGCATTTTGAGATAATGAAAGAGATATTGTATTCTCTCAAGACAGAGCAGCTGAACAGTTATGCAACCGCTCTTCTTGGGCAGAAGGAGGGGGTTGTAATCTCCTGCAATATGCCGCAGGCCGATGGCGTGGAGGACTTGTCTGTAGAGAGGGTACAGAATTCATTTGAGAATTCTCTCTCAAAATCTGAATACAAAGGCAAGGGGAATGAACTGGTGGTATGGCCAAAATATGTTGCTGCAGGGGCTGCCGGGACAATCCTGAACCAGACAACGGACCCTATTTCAGGTGCGGTTGTATATACCCTTTCAAATGGTATAAAAGTAATATACAAACAGACAGAAGGCGCATCGGATACAATGTTCTTCAGGGCTGTGAGCAAAGGGGGAATCTCTGTAATGAAGGAGAATTTTGGAAGGGAGATCTCTTTCTACATAAGTGACATTGCAAATCTGAGCGAGATTGACGGACTCCCAAGATCTGTGTGGGAGAAACTTTTCTCATACAACAATCTGTCACTCAACACAACAATAAACAGCCATCTTGAGATGCTTGAGGGGTATAGCGGTCCGGCAAGCCTGGAGAAGCTGTTCCATCTTATAAATCTGAACTTCACAAAGCGCAAAAGTGACTTCAGTTCATTTGAGATTTACAGGAAAGGAAAAGGTTATGAGGCACTTTACCGCAATCTTTCACCCAAGAATGTGTTTGAGGATTCTGTAAGGTATTACAACAGCAGCAACAAGAGGCTGGTTCCTGTGTACTCAAAGGAGTATGTGGACAAAATGGATTACCTTAAGATACACAGGGCAATAGAGGGCAGATTTGCAAATCCTGCAGATTTTGTATTCATTTTTGCCGGCAAGGCAGATCCTGCAGAGTTCAGCGGGTATGTTATGAAGTATCTGGGTTCATTGGAGGCATCTGATGATAAAGAGGACTGGTTTGTAACACCGGATTATCCTGCAAAGGGAAGGGTTGAAAAACGTTTCCTTCACCAGATGGTGATACCCCGCACATTTGTAGATGTCACAATCTCCTGCGGAATGCAGAATACCCAGAAAAACAGGGTATTGGGAGCATTCTTACAGGAATATCTGCAGGGTGTGCATTCAAATGGCAAAATGAAGGAACTCTCTCCTAACGGTGTGGTAAATTCCAGAATGGAATACTATCCGGAAGAGATTTTTATGTGCAGGCACAGATTTGAGACAGACAGTGCAGGTTCTGTTGAGATATGCAATGAACTGAATGCAAAACTGCAGGCTGTGGCATATAATGGGATTGGACCGCAGGAGTTTGAAAAGTTGAAGGCCGGCCTTCTTAAGAAGATGGAGGATTACAACAGGAGCAATGCTTACTGGCTGGATGTCTTTACAGACAGTTATCTGTTCGGACACAATTTCCACAACGGATATGCCGGTGAAATTGCAAAATCAACACCGGAGGAGTTCAAGAAATTTGTAGATATGGTTTACCGCAGGGGCAATATGATAACAGTTATATTGGAGGGTACAACGCAGGATGTGAATACCCAGAACCTATTCAGGGAAAACCAGTTCATTAAAGAATTCTTTGATTTGTAGTATATGGTTACAAGAGACAGGTCATTCATTTTTGAGATAGACGGTTGTCTGGTCTCATCTGAGATACTTCAGGAATACTTTGCGTGTGATTTTGAAAAATGCCACGGATGCTGCTGCATCATTGGAGACAGCGGTGCTCCGCTGGAGGCATCAGAGGTGGATTCCTTCAGGAAGGAGTATGACAATTACAGCAAGTATATGACCCCTGAGGGAAGGTGCGCACTCCATAAACAGGGCTTTGGAGTAGTGGATTCAGACGGTGATCTTGTAACACCTCTTGTAAACAATGAAGAGTGTGTATATACCAGTTTTGACTCAAACCACAACTGCTTCTGTGCAACTGAACTTGCTTATTGCAAAGGGGAAAGCAAATTCCGCAAGCCTATATCCTGTGCCCTGTATCCGATAAGGGTGAGCGTATTGTCAAATGGGGTGCAGGCGCTTAATCTGCACAGATGGGAGATATGCAAGTGTGCTTTTGAAAAGGGTAAAAAAGAAAAGGTTCCCGTTTACAAATTTTTACGGGAACCTATAATACGGAAATTCGGGGAGGATTTCTATTCTGCACTTGAGGCGGCGGCAATCAGCCTGCAGGCCTCTGAGTAATCTTCATCACTTACTGCCAGTTCAATGCACAGCAGGTCTGTATTGCATACACCTGCCCACAAAGGGGTGTTTTCTCCAAGAACAGCCGCTTTTATGCCGGCATTCTCCAACATCCCTTTGGCAATGTTGGCACTGAAGGAATCTGTAAATTTTTTGACAATTTTCATAGTGCCTCCTCTTTTATAGGGTTATTTTTCTTCCTCTTCCCTGCAGATGTACTCTATTCCACGTGAGAATCTGAGGACATCTTTCCTCAATCCCTCAATGGTTGCGGGATTGTCTGAAAAATCCAGTGTCACATAGTCTTCATATAAACGCAGAAGACGGAGGAAAGGATTTCTCAATTTGAAAGAAATTGAAGTTGCAGTTTCGGCTGCAATCACATAGTTTGCATTCCCGAACAGTTCAACAATCTCTTTTCTGTGCTCTTTCATATTTGAAATGTACAAAGCCTTCTTCTGGAAACCCAGAGCTGGATATATTGCTGCAACTGCAACAAAGAAAGCCAGCATCTTGTATAAAGAACCGTCTACCATCAGCATATCAATAAGTGTAAGCCCCTCAGGCTTTACAGAAAAATGGAATGTGAGGACCAGTATAATGCCGCACATAAAGGTAAAATAGAACAGGTACTTTACAGATCTGATAATATACTTCATCATTTTATCTTTTATTTGGTTATTTTCTAAAATACTTTTCTCCTTGCAACAACTACGCTTTTCTTCTCTATTTCCTTTATTGCAAGGGCTGCCGCACCAAGTATAGGGGCATTCTCATATTCAAGTGAAGAAAAAGTGAGTTTTACCCTTCCCTTCCATAATGGGAGCACATTTTTCTCCATTGCCCTTTTTGTAGGGAACATTATGAGGTCGCCGGCATTTGCCACTCCACCGCACAGGAATATGGCCTCCGGTGATACAACTGCAATAAGGTTGGCAAGTGCCGCACCAAGGTGCTCTCCTGCAATCTCAAATGCCTTCTTTGCTACGGGGTCACCCGCCTTTGCGGCAAAAGCAATCTCCTTGGAGGTAAGTTCGTTTTCAGGGATTTTGGAGAGTCTGCTCCCCTCACTGCTTCCCTGCAGAAGTTCCAGGGCAGTATTCTTTACCCCTTTTGATGAGGCATAACATTCCAGGCACCCTTTTCTGCCGCATCCGCAAGCCCTGCCGTTCTTTTTCTCAACAATTATGTGCCCCACTTCCCCGGCAAATCCGTCGTGCCCATAAAGGAGGTTCCCATCCACAACAATACCGCTTCCAAGTCCGGTGCCAAGTGTTATTACCACAAAATGTTTCATCCCTTTTGCCCCACCGTATGTCATCTCTCCAATTGCAGCGGCATTGGCATCGTTGGTTACCACTACGGGCTTGTTGTCGAACAGGGTGCTCAGTTGCTTTCCAAGAGGAAGCCTCCCTTTCCATATAAGGTTGGCTGCATTCTCAATGTCTCCTGTGTAGTAGTTGCTGTTCGGAGCCCCTACACCAACTGCTTCAATCGTGTGGGGGATATGGAGGCCTTCAGACAATATATCTATCTCATCTTTCAGCCTTGCAACATAATTCTTGAACTCTTTGTGGTCTGAGGTTGGAAAACTTGATTTAGCATAAATCTTGCCGAATTCATCAACAAGTGCCAGGGTGGTGGCAACCCTGTCTATATCAACACCGGCAACTAACCTTTTCATCTGGATTGGATTAAAAATGATATACACTGCTGTTTGTGGCGCAAATTTAATAAAAATTGTTATTTTTGTACTTCATCTAAAAACAGTTGATATGGAGAACAATTACAAAAAGATAATTTATGCTTTGGCTGCAGTTGCAGTTATTCTTACAGGTGTACTTATTTATGTATACATAGACAGAAACAGCATCATCAATGACCTCTCAATAGAGAAAGAGGACCTTACAGCGCAGATGGTGGAGTTGCAGAACGATTATGCAAACCTCTCAACTGCAAATGACACCCTTAATGCAGAGCTTATGCTTGAAAGGGAGAAGGTTGCGCAACTTATAGAGCGCGTGAAGAAGACAGAGGCAAGCAACAAGGCAAAACTCCTCAAATATGAGAGGGAGTTGGGTACCCTGAGATCAATAATGAGAGGCTACATAAAACAGATAGACTCACTCAACACTCTCAACAACGAGTTGAGGGAGGCTGCTGCAGTGGCAAAACAGGAGGCCAAGAAGAGCAAGACCCAGTACGAGAACCTGAAGTCAACCACAGAGGAGTTGGGCAAACAGGTTGAATTGGGTTCTGTAGTAAAAGGCCGCGGAATGACCGTCATTGGAGTAAACGGCAGCGGCAAAGAGACAGACCGCAGCAGCAGGGTTGCAAAACTCAAGGCCTGCATTAACCTTGTAGAGAACACAATTGCCAAGAAAGGCCCAAGAATCGTATACATAAGGGTAAAAGGTCCGGACGGAATCCTTATGACCCAGAACCCTATGCAGATGTTTACAGTGGCTGGAGAGGAGATGATCTACTCTGCATCAAGGGAGGTTGACTACCAGGGTGAAGAGGTGGAGATCTGCATCTACTTCGATTACGGTGAGCAGTTCACCAAAGGTGTATACAATGTGGAGGCCTACACAACAGAGGGCAAACTGGGAACAGCAGACCTCTTGTTGAAATAAATTCAGGTGGCAGGCATATATGTACATATCCCGTTCTGCGGCCAGTTCTGCACCTATTGCAGCTTCTATTCTGTAAAGGGCAGGGGGTACAGGGAAAAATATATTGCAGCCCTGCACAATGAGATAGAGTACAGAAAACATTTCTTTAAAGATACAGGAGTTTCTCCCCGTACAATATATTTCGGGGGAGGAACTCCTTCCCTTTTTTCACCGGTGCAGTTGGGGGAACTGCTGCAGCACATAAAGGAAGCTTTCAATGCACAACCCCACGAGGTTTCAATAGAGGTTAATCCCGATGACATTACGCCACAATATGCACTGCAGCTCCGTAATGCCGGATTCAACAGGGTGAGTATGGGGATACAGTCATTTGTAGATGAACACCTCAAATGGATGAACCGCAGGCACACTGCTGCGGAGGGGGAACGGGCATACCATAATCTGAGGGAGGCGGGATTCAGCAATATAAGCCTCGACCTCATATTCGGATACAGCGGGCTCACCCCGCATCTGTGGGAATACAACCTGAAAAAAATGGTTGAACTCTTCCCGGAGCACATCTCTGCGTACCAGATGAGCATTGAACCGGGGAGTGCCCTGGCCAGGATGTATGAGAAGGGGGAATACCACCTTGTTCCCGACGAAATATGCCTTAGGGAGTATACATTCCTGCAGGAATATCTGGCATCCAATGGATACACCCAATATGAGGTGTCCAATTTTGCCCGTTGCAACCCTGCAGGGGAGTTTATGAAATCACATCACAACAGTTCATATTGGACCAAGGAACCTTACATTGGCTTGGGCCCTGCAGCACATTCATTCAACGGTGCAATAAGGAGTTGGAACAACCCAAGTGTTGCAAAATATTGCAGGTATTACAGCTCTCCTGAATTCTCTCCAATATCAGGTTGTGGAGAGCCGGAATCTGCAGCAAAGCTCCCGGCAGCGGTTGGCGGATTTGAGGAACTGCAGGGAAGGGACATTTTCAATGAATCTGTAATGCTTGGTCTCAGGACTGTTGCAGGGGTGGATCTGGGGAGGCTCAACCCTTTGATGCTTGATGAAGTGCGTGGGGAGATTGAACGCCATTGCAGGCTTGGGAACCTTGTGCAGGAGGGGGACAAAATAAGAATCCCGTCCTGCAGACTCTTTGTCTCGGACGGGATAATAAGTGATTTGTTTGTATAGTTGTATTTAGCAGCAGAAGCCGTTTGCAACCAAGTATGCTTTAACTGCAACTGCGATGAATACCAATACAATGATTGATGATACCACAATACCTATAACTTTCCATCTGCACATCCAGATGTTGTTGTTCAAACCAAGTGTGTGGAATGCGCTCCAGAAACCGTGGTTCATGTGCAGCCAAAGAGCTACAAACCAAACGATGTAGATGATGAGAACCCATAGAGGTTTGAAAGTCTGCTGTAGAAGGGCAGCACCATCGTGAGTGTACTCCTGGCCCAAGAACATAGGCAACTGCATTTTAGCCCAGAAGTGTGTAAGGTGGAATGCAAGTACTCCAAGAACAATGATACCAAGTACAAGCATATTCTTTGAAGCCCAGTCATCAGTTTTGGCTTTGTTGGCTACGGCATATCTTTGAGTACCTCTAGCCTTGTAGTTCATATAGTTGAGAACGAAAGCATAGATTATGTGGATTACAAAACCTGCTGCAAGAACCGGAACCATAACCGAAATTACAGGCAAAGCCATGAACTCACAACCGGCGTTGAATGCCTCATCACTGATAAGTGACAAGCCGTTTACAAAAGCGTGAACGCACATAAATACGATAAGGAACAAGCCGCTTATACTCATAATAAGCTTCTTTCCAATTGAAGATGTAAAGATATTAGCCATATCAAATGTTTGTATTAATAATAATTCTCAAGTCTGGCAGTCTGTTGTAGGATACTGCATTCGGAATACAAAGATAAACTCTTAGTTGCAATTTTCATAATCTTTGGCTACTTTTGTTTTACAATAAATCCAAAAAAAGATATGAAATACAACAGGATATTACTTAAACTCAGTGGCGAGAGCCTTGGTGGGGAGAAGGGCGTAGGACTGGATGTGGAGATGATGGCCCAATATGCCCGTGAGATAGCAAGAGTGGCAAAAGAGGGTGTGCAGATAGCAATAGTTATAGGCGGTGGAAACATCTTCAGGGGTGTTACCGGAGTAGGAAAGGGATTCAGCCGTGTAAAGGGTGACCAGATGGGTATGCTGGCAACCGTAATAAACAGCATAGGACTTTCAATGAGCATCAAATCCGAGGGTATAGAGGCTGAGGTGTTCACTTCAACCCCAATGGAGCCTATGGCAAGATATTACGCAAAGGAGAAGGCCGTTGAGGTTATGGAGCGCGGTGGCGTGGCAATAATTGCAGGCGGTACCGGCAATCCGTTCTTCACAACAGATTCGGCATCGGCGCTCAGGGCGTGTGAGATAGAGGCGGATGCACTCCTCAAAGGCACAAGGGTTGACGGCGTATACACAGCAGATCCTGAGAAGGACCCTTCTGCAGTGAAATATGATGCCCTCACATTTGACAAAGCCCTTGCAGACAACCTAAGGATTATGGACCAGACAGCCTTTGCACTGTGCAAGGAGAACAATATGCCTATCATTGTATTTGATATGAACAAAGTCGGCAACCTGTTTGACCTTATGCAGGGTGGCAAGGTTGGTACAGTAGTTTCAAACAAGCAGTAAATTTTAATACCGTTAGATATGGAAATAAGTGTTTCTAAAGATTGCATTGCGCAGGCAAAAGAGAAAATGAACAAGGCCATTGCGCACTTGGAAGATGAATTGAGAAACTTCAGGGCAGGCAAGGCAAATCCTGCTGTATTCAATGCAGTGATGGTAGACTACTACGGCTCTGCAACTCCGCTTCCACAGGTGGCAAGCATCAATACACCTGATGCAAAGACCATCATCATCCAGCCTTGGGAGAAGAAACTTATCCCTGTAATTGAGAAGGCGATTATGGATGCAAACCTTGGCTTTACACCTGCAAACAATGGTGAAACCATAAGGATAAATGTCCCTGCACTTACAGAGGAGCGCAGAAAGGATCTTGTAAAACAGGCAAGGACTGAGGGCGAGACTGCAAAAGTGAGCGTAAGGAATGCCAGAAGAGAGGTTGTTGATGCACACAAGAAGTACCAGAAAGAGGGTCTTCCAGAGGATGTATGCAAAGATGCAGAGGTAACTATCCAGAAAGAGACTGATGCATTCAACAAGAAGATTGATGAGATCATTGCAGCAAAAGAGAAAGAGATAATGACAGTATAACTGTCCGTAAAAAACTGTTTCAAAATTGGAGGGTGGCTGAAAAGTCACCCTCTTTTTACCCGCTTATGATAGTTTGTATAGCAGAGAAGCCATCGGTGGCAAGGGATATAGCGCAGGTGCTTGGGGCAACGGCCAAAAAGGACGGATATATGGAGGGCAACGGATACAGGGTAACCTGGACATTCGGCCATCTGTGTACCCTCAAGGAGCCGCACGACTACACCCCGCAATGGAAAGGTTGGGATATATACAAACTCCCTATGATACCTCCCCGTTTTGGGATAAAGCTCATAGAAAACCAGACATACAAGAAGCAGTTCGGCATTATAGAATCAATCTTCAGGGATGCGGAAATGATAGTGAACTGCGGTGATGCCGGGCAGGAGGGAGAACTCATACAGCGTTGGGTAATGCAGAAAGCGGGGGCAAAGTGTCCTGTAAAGAGGCTCTGGATATCATCCCTTACAGAAGAGGCCATAAGGGAGGGGTTCAGGAACCTTAAGGACGAGGCAGACTACCAGTCGTTGTATGAAGCCGGTCTGGCCCGTGCAATAGGGGACTGGCTGCTGGGAATGAACGCCACCCGCCTCTATACACTCAAATATGGGATGAACCGCCAGGTTCTCTCCATAGGGAGGGTGCAGACACCCACCCTGGCGCTAATTGTAAACCGCCATCTGGAGATACAGAACTTTGTGCCCCAGACATACTGGGAACTGAAGACTATCTATCGGGAAACTGCATTTGCTGCCACAAAAGGGAAATTCACCACAAAAGAGGAGGGGGAACAGTTCCTCCAGAGCATTGTGGGGAATGACTTTACTGTTACAGATGTAACCCACAAGAAGGGTACGGAGTATGCTCCAAGGCTTTTTGACCTCACCTCCCTGCAGGTTGAGTGCAACAGGAAGTTCGGCTATTCTGCAGAGGATACCCTGCAGACCATCCAATCTCTGTATGAGAAGAAGATAACCACCTACCCAAGGGTGGATACAACATATCTGAGTGATGACATCTACCCCAAATGCGGCGGAATCCTCAACGGCCTTACAGAGTATGCCCATCTGCTGCAGCCCCTGAGAGGAAAGAAACTTTCAAAGAGCAAAAAAGTGTTCGACTCCTCAAAGGTAACAGACCACCACGCCATAATCCCAACCGGAGTGCAGCAGCAGAACCTTTCGGATATGGAAAGGAGGGTGTTTGATCTGGTGGCCAGAAGATTCATTGCAGTTTTTTATCCCGACAGCAAAGTCTCCACAACCACCATACTTGGAAAAGTTGCCGATGTGGAGTTCAAGACATCGGGAAAACAGATATTGGAGCAGGGGTGGAGGGCAGTCTTTGCCACAGACAAAGGAAACCAGGGGGATGATGAGAAAGAGGGGGAGCAGGAGAAGACCCTCCCTGCATTTGAAAAAGGGGAGAGCGGTCCCCACAAGCCTGAACTGGCGGAGAAACATACCCAGCCACCCAAGCCATACACAGAGGCAACCCTGCTCAGGGCAATGGAGACCGCAGGAAAACTGGTTGAGGATGAAGAGTTGAGGGATGCCCTTAAGGAGAACGGCATTGGACGCCCGTCAACCAGGGCGGCAATAATAGGCACCCTGTTCAAGAGGGAGTATATCCGCAAGGAGAAAAAGAACCTGCATCCCACCCAAACGGGAATAGAACTCATCTCACTCATAAAGGAGGAACTTCTCAAATCAGCACAGCTTACCGGAATATGGGAGAAGAAACTGAGGGAGATAGAGAAGAAGAACTACCCGGCGGCCCAATTCCTGCAGGAATTGAAGGATATGGTTACGGAGATTGTAACTACGGTGCGCAGGGATACAGAAAACAGAAGAAGGCAGCTGTAGGGCTGCCTTCTCACTTTATAATGTATCCAAGGTACTACTCTCTGATAGCCTTGATGCCTGGAAGCTCAATACCCTCAAGGTACTCAAGCATTGCACCGCCACCGGTAGATACGTAGCTTACTTTGTCTGCATAACCCATCTGGGTAACGGCTGCAACTGAATCACCGCCGCCTACAAGGGTAAATGCACCTTTCTCTGAAGTTACCTTTGCAAGAATCTCTGCAATGTAGTTTGTTCCTTTTGCAAAGTTAGGCATCTCAAATACACCTACAGGACCGTTCCAAAGGATAGTCTTTGAGTTCATGAGAACCTCCTCCCAAACTGCAAGGGTTGCAGGAGCCGCATCCATACCCTCCCAACCGTCTGGAATCTCAAAGTTGTTCACAATCTGTGTGTTTGCATCATTTGAGAAATCATCTGCAATCACAACCTCTTTAGAGAAGTATAGTTTTACACCTTTCTCCTCTGCCTTTTTCATAATGTTGAGTGCAAGTTCCATCTGGTCATCCTCGCAAAGTGAACGGCCAATCTTGCCACCCTGTGCCTTAACGAAGGTATAAACCATACCGCCGCCGATGATCATATTGTCGCATACATCAAACAGGTGCTCAATGATGCCAATCTTTGAAGAAACCTTTGCACCGCCAATGATTGCAGTTACAGGGTGCTCGCCATTGTTAAGAACTGTATCAATAGCCTTTATCTCGCCCTCCATAATGTAACCGAACATCTTGTCGTTAGGGAAGTATTTTGCAATAAGGGCTGTAGAAGCGTGTGCGCGGTGTGCAGTACCGAATGCATCATTGATGTAGCAGTCTGCATATGAAGCCAAAGTCTTCACAAACTCTTTCTGGCTCTCTTTAACCTGAGCCTTTGCCTCTTTCTTCTGCTCGTCTGTAGCATCCTCTGCCAATCCGCGTGGTTTGCCCTCCTCCTCTGCGTAGAAACGCAAGTTCTCAAGAAGAAGAACCTCACCTGGCTTAAGTGCTGCAGCAGCCTCCTGGGCTTTCATACAGTCATCACAGAACTGGATCTTTGTACCAACGAGCTCCTCAATTCTGTAGATGATATGTTTCAATGAGAATTTCTCAGTAACACCTTTTGGTCTGCCAAGATGTGACATAAGGATAAGTGCGCCGCCACCTGCAAGAACTTTCTTGATGGTAGGGATTGCAGCCCTGATTCTGGTGTCATCTGTAATCTTGAAATTGCTGTCCAGTGGAACGTTAAAATCAACCCTTGCAATGGCCTTTTTGCCCGCAAAGTTGTAAGTTTCAATACTCTGTTGCATTTCTTGTCTTATTTTGTTGTTATCGTTTTCTCCAATTAAGCGGGGCAAAAATAAGAAAATAGTTCAAACCATTCAAATATTTGCCCTATCTTTGGACTTTATAACCATTAGAAAGGCAATAAGTTGTAATATGATATTGGAATCACCCCAGAACTGGAAAGACTACGAACTCATAGACTCTGGAAATTTTGAGAAACTGGAGCGTTTCGGCTCCTTTATCCTGGCAAGGCCTGAGCCAAAGGCTCTATGGAAACCGTCACTCCCTGCAAAAGAGTGGGAAAAACTGGCCCACACAAGATTTACTGCAGGAGCAGGATTCGGCAAGAGCGGCAAAGAGGACACCGGAACCTGGAAGATGCTCAAAAAGATGCCTGAGCAGTGGTACATAAGGTATAATCTTCCCGATAACTCTTTCAAGCTCCGCCTTGGACTCACATCATTCAAGCACGTGGGTGTTTTCCCTGAGCAGAGCCCGAACTGGGAGTTCATATATGCCCAGTCCAAGAGGCTTGTGGAGAAATTCCAGGCAAAAGGAATTGACCCTGTAACCGGAACGGTAAAGAGACCTAAGGTGCTCAACCTGTTTGCATATACCGGTGCCGCATCACTGGCAGCAAGATGTGCCGGTGCTGACACAACCCACCTCGATTCTGTAAGGCAGGTGGTTACCTGGGCAAAGGGGAATATGGAGAGCAGCAACCTTGACAACATCCGCTGGGTGGTTGAGGATGCCCTCAAATTTGCCAAAAGGGAGGCCAAGAGGGGCAACCTGTACAACGGACTTATAATGGATCCGCCAGCCTATGGACACGGCCCCGACGGAGAGAAATGGAAACTGGATGAACTCCTCTACGAGTTCCTGCAGGAGGTTGCCAGGATTCTGGCACCGGAAGATGCCTTTATGGTGCTCAACCTCTACTCAAACGGTTACTCCGCAATGCTGGGCGATACAGCCGTAAGAAGTGCGTTCGGTATGCTTGGAGGAAAAGGGAAAGGGGAACTCACCTGCGGGGAACTGCTCCTGAAGGACAGTTTCGGGAAGGCCATTCCATTGAGTGTATTTTCAAGGCTGGTAAGATAAAGGAATAATTTGTCGGGAAAAAGATATGATGCTTTTTGTGAATTGGGATGTTGATCCCATCCTCCTGCATGTTGGAGGATTCCAACTGAGGTATTATGGCCTGCTTTTCATTGTAGGCTTCTATCTGGGATTTTATATGTTCAGGTATTTCTTCCGCAGGGAGGGGAAACCTGTTGAACTGCTTGACACCCTCCTTTGGGTGCTCATTTTGTGTACAATTGTGGGGGCGCGTCTGGGACATGTGCTTTTTTACCAGCCGGGGTATTATCTGGCCAACCCGGGCGAGATACTTAAGGTTTGGGAAGGTGGACTTGCCAGCCACGGCGGTACCATAGCAATTATAATTGGAATGTGGTGGTTTGTAAAGAAATATGGCCGCAGATATGACTTCAGTTATTTATGGCTGCTCGACCGTCTTGCCATTGCAACCGCCTTTGCCGCCATGTTCATCAGATTGGGTAACCTTATGAACTCGGAAATCTATGGCCACGAAACTTCACTCCCTTGGGGATTCATATTCCTGCAGAACGGAGAAACGGTTGCCAAACACCCTACCCAGCTGTACGAGGCATTGTGTTATCTGGGCACCGGTATAATCCTGTTCTGCCTGTACAGATACGCACTGCCTAAAATAAAGGAAGGACTCCTGTTGGGCATTTTCTTCATTGGTATTTTCTTCTCCAGATTCCTCATTGAATTTGTAAAGGAGAACCAGGTAGGCTTTGAAGAGGGGATGGCCCTGAATATGGGACAGCTGCTCAGTATTCCGTTTGTGCTGCTGGGAATCTTCCTAATAGTGCGCAGCTTCAGACCAGGGACACCTCCGGCGCTCTCTGTACCGCAGAAAGTGAATGGAAAGAAATAGAAAAAGGGACCTCCAACGGTCCCTTTCATTTTATAAGCCACTAAGCTTCGTCATACAGGTCCAGGAATTCATACTCCCCTCCCCAATCCTGGAGGAACCTCATGAAATCCTCATTCTTCACCACAAGGCTGGCGGTATTGTCGTTTGGGTGGAAACTGAGCAAAGGACATTGCTGCAGGTTCTTGTCCAAAAACAATTTCACCTCTTTGTTCACATCATTTATAAGGCCGAACGGTGAAACCGAACCGGGTCTTAGTCCAAGATATTTCTCCATCCTCTGTTCAGAAGCAAAACTCAACTTACCCTGTCTGAGCATCTTCTCTATCTGGTGTATAGCCATCTGCTGGTGGCACTCAAGTACCACAAGGTAATGTTTGTTCCCTTTGTGATTCCTGAAAAACAGGTTCTTGCAATGGGTTGAAGGGAGGTCTTTCCAGTACTCCAGAGCCATCTCAATTGTGGGGAGCGGCGGATGCTCATACATATCATAGGAGATACCCAACTCATCAAGTTTGGCAAGCACCTTCTGCCTGCGTGCCAGCTGTTCCTGCTGTATCTGTTCTTCCATACCCTTTATTTTATATATTTCATCAAAAATTTTGCAAACCTCTGGAATCCCAGGTCTGTCATATGCACTCCGTCAACTGTACCCTCGTGGTCAGGGCCTATAGGGGATTTCTTCATATTTCCGTTTGCGTATGCATCTATATAGCGGACATTGTACCCCTCTTTCCTGAATTTCTCTGCAAACTCCTTCCAAAGTGCATTCTCCTCCTGTGTATCTTTATGGAACTGTGCATCCAGATATTGGTAAGGGTAGCAGTAGTTTGAAACCATAAGGATAGGGACATCGGGATTGGCAGAGGCAATTGCACGGATAAAATGCTCTGTACTGTCCTTTACAATCTGCGAGGTGCAGTTTGCAAGGCAGTCTATAACAAACATAGATGCCTTTATGGTTGCAATTTTGTCTCCCAGCACCTTGTCCATACGGCCGTTGCCGCTGAATCCAAGGTTAATTGTCTCCCTGTGCAGTTCCCTTTCAATGATTGCAGGATATGCCATTCCCGGACGGGTTGCACATCCCCCCTGGGTTACACTTGTGCCGTAGAATACAATCGGCAAGTTGTTTTTGCTTGGAACAAGATCTGCCACATGAGGCTTCTCAATTACCGCTGTGGAATCAATTCCTATAGAGAGATTTATTACCCCATCATACAGAGGCAGGTACATTATGTACTCCCTCATCTGCCCGTCCATCCTGCGGATGAACACATTCTTGGGATTCTTGCCGTACGGCTGTCCTGCTCCCACAAAAAACCACTCGCCATCTTCAAGGGTATATAGATCCAGCCCCTTCACTCCGGTAGGGGTCATATGGGCCATACCAAAATTGTTCAGAGGCTGCCACTCTGCTCCAATGCATTTTGAATTGGTGCGGAAACGGATTGCCAGACCTGCAGAGTTCTGCCCCAAATCCCATTTTGCTTTCCTTAAAGTATGCTGTATATCGGCAGGGAGACGGGTAAAAAATCCGTCACTTATAGTGTCATTCTGCCTTACACAATCCTGGAACCCCTTTCCAAGTACAGGAAGCCCAAGCTCCCTTACATCATAATACTTGAGCTCAGAAGCCTTCTGGGCATAAACATTTGCAGAGAGCACCAGCACCGCTGCAAAAAGCATCATCCTAAAAATGTTCTTCATAATTATATCTTTAATTTTTCTTCCCGACAACTTATCTCTTTACCCAATGTATCTCCACCCCTTTCCTCTCCATTCCCCTGAACCAGGTCATCTGCCTTTTGGCAAACTGATGGATGGCAGTCCCCAGCCCTTTCACCATCTGGTCATATGAAAGTTCGCCCATTATATATTGTGTAAGGAATTTGTACTCCAATCCATAATATATGAGGTTCTCTGCAGGGATGCCGCTCTCCAGCAGCCTCTTCACCTCATCCACCATCCCCTCTTCAAGACGGGCCTGCAGACGGGCATCTATACGGGCATTGCGGGTGTCGCGGTCTACATCCACCCCAATGAAAAGCACTTTCTGTGGCAGCGGAAGGGGCTCCCTCTGCTCCCCTTGTGCCATCTCAATCTCTATTGCCCTTATCACCCTTTTCTTTGTGTCCCAATCTGTACTATTGTGCGGCTTTTCCCCTTTGGCAGCCTTCAGTTCCTTGAGCATCTGCACCAGTTCCTCCATAGGCTTGGGTTCCAGGCGGGTGCGGAGTTCTTCGTCGGGAAGAACCTCATAAAGTTCATATCCTCTGGTGGCCGCCTCTATGTAGAGGCCAGACCCTCCGCAGATTATTGGGAAACAGCCCCTCTCCAGAATGTTGGTGTAGGCTTTTGAGAAATCTCTCTGGTATTCAAAGATGTTGTACTTTGTACCGGCATCTACTATATCCACAAGGTGTACAGGCACTTCCCCGTATTCTGCAAGATCCTTTCCGGTTCCTATATCCATTCCGCGGTAAACCTGACGGCTGTCTGCAGAGAGTATCTCACAGGGTTTCCACTGTGCAGAGAGGGTACGGGCCAGTTCTACGGCAAATCTTGTTTTGCCGCTGGCTGTAGGTCCAAGGATACATACAGCATCCCACCCCCCTTGTTTTATTGAACCTGTTATCTGCTCCATACGTTGTACAATCACACAAAGTTAGTTTTTTTTACTACATTTGCGCCGTTATGCCTAAAGCAAAAAGCAAAATAGAGATCAAAAACAGAAGGGCCGGTTTTGAGTATGAATTCCTCGACAACTACACCGCAGGAATAGTGCTCACAGGTACCGAGATAAAATCCATCAGGGCCGGAAAGGCTTCCCTGGTGGACAGCTACTGCTATTTTGTAAGGGGTGAACTGTATGTCAAGAACATGCACGTTTCGGAGTACTGGTGGGGGACCTGGAACGCCCACGATCCAAAGCGCGACCGCAAACTGCTGCTCAACCGCAAGGAACTCCGCAAACTGGAGCGGGCCACCAAAGAGAAAGGGCTTACAATTGTGGCCACCCGCCTGTTCATTGCAGAGAACGGCTACGCCAAACTGAACATCTCCCTTGCAAAAGGAAAACGAGAATACGACAAGCGCAACACCATAAAGGAGAAGGATATGCGCAGGGATATGGAGAGAGGATATTAAAAAAGGGACCGGCAACGGTCCCTTTTTTATTTTGTGCTCAAATGAGGCATTTTCTGCACCGGAATCTGCTCCGAGTGGAGTTTTGTGCTCAAAAGAGGTCTTTTTTGCACCGGAATTTGCTCCGTGTGGAGTTTTGTGCAAAAATGAGTGCTTTTCTGCACAAAAACCTGCAACTGATGGAACTTTGTGCAGAATTATGATGTTTTCTGCACAAAGTTGCCATTAGTCAGTTTTTACCGGTGACAGATATAATCTTACCGGTACAGGTTACAGATATAAATTTACTGGCAGTTGCATACAAGGTTTCTGTCACCGAAGCCGTTGTCAACACGTGCTACTGCAGGCCAGAACTTGTTCTCTCTCAGCCACTCAAGCGGGTAAGCGGCAACTGTCCTGCTGTAAGGGTGGTTCCACTCGTCGGCACAAACCTCGTCAGCTGTATGAGGAGACATTGTTACAGGGTTGTCTTTTGCATCGTACTCACCTGCCTTAATCTTCTCACACTCAATCTTAATCTGTTTCATAGCCTCAATGAAGCGGTCCATCTCCTCCTTAGGCTCAGACTCTGTAGGCTCAACCATCAAGGTCTCGTGTACAGGGAATGAAAGGGTAGGGGCGTGGAAACCGTAGTCCATAAGACGTTTTGCAATGTCGGTTGCATCTACGCCGTACTCAGATTTGAAGTGCTGGCAGTCAATGATGCACTCGTGGGCAACGCGGCCGGTTGCACCAGAATAAAGTGTCTTGAACTCAGGCTCAAACTGTGCAGCCATATAGTTTGCATTGAGGATGGCAACCTGGGTAACTTTCTTAAGGCCTGCTGCGCCCAACAATTTGATGTAAGCGTGGGTGATAGGCAACAACAGCGGGTTACCGTATGCTGCAGCAGAAACTGCACCAACACCTTTGCCGCCGCACTCAGGATCAAGTGGATGGCCAGGAAGATAAGGAGCCAATGCTTTTGTACAGCAGATAGGGCCTACGCCAGGACCACCGCCGCCGTGAGGCATTGCAAATGATTTGTGGAGGTTCAAGTGACATACGTCTGCACCAATATGGCCAGGATTTGTAAGTCCTACCTGTGCGTTCATATTTGCACCGTCCATATATACCAATCCGCCGTTCTGGTGGATAATGTTGCAGATTTCCCTAATCTGAACCTCAAACACACCGTGGGTAGAAGGATAAGTGATCATAAGACCTGCAAGGTTCTCTGCATTTGCAGTTGCTTTCTCCCTAAGTTCCTCAACGTTTATGTTACCGTTCTCATCGCAACCTACAAGTACAATGCTGAAACCTGCCATAGCTGCAGATGCAGGGTTGGTACCGTGTGCCGATGTAGGGATGATCATTACATTTCTGTGGGCACCGCCATTTGCCATATGGTAGCCTTTGATGGTCTTAAGACCTGCATACTCACCTGCTGCACCTGAGTTAGGCTGCAATGAGCAGGCGTCAAATCCTGTGATTACCGCCAAGTCGTTCTCCAACTCTTTGATAAGTTCCATATAACCCTCAACCTGGTCTTTAGGCTGCAATGGGTGTACATTTCCAAGTTCTGCCCAGCTTAGAGGAAGCATCTCCACTGCTGCATTGAGTTTCATTGTACAAGAACCAAGCGGAATCATTGAGTGGGCAAGAGAGATGTCTTTTCTCTCAAGTTTCTTGATGAACCTCATCATTGCGGTCTCTGAGTGGTAAGTGTTGAATACCTCGTTGTTAAGGAACTCACTCTCCCTCTTCATGAAGCCGTCCTCTGCAGGGGCACCAGGACAACCTGCTGGCTGTGCGTCAAAGATTGCAGCCACCTGCATAGCCTCTGCACAAGTTGTAAGTTCGTCAAAACTGATGCGTACTGCATCCTCTGCAGGATAGAAGAAGTTGATGCCTGCAGCCTCTGCCTTGGCTTTTATCTCAGCTGCATTCACACCCTTAACCTCAATTGTGTCAAAGAAGTGCTCTGCTGCAAGGGTATATCCTTTCGCTTTAAGAAGGCCTGCCATTGCGTGTGCATAGTGGGAAACCTTCTCTGCAATTGATTTCACGCCTGCCTGTCCGTGGTAAACTGCATACATACCGCTCATTGTAGCCATAAGGGCAGTTGCTGTACATACGTTTGATGTAGCCTTCTCCCTCTTGATATGCTGCTCACGAACCTGAAGTGCAAGTCTTACAGCCTTGTTGCCAAGACGGTCAACTGATACACCTATGATACGGCCCGGAATCTGTCTCTTGTATGCATCCTTGGTTGCCATGAAACCTGCTGTAGGGCCACCGAAGCCCATAGGAAGACCGAATCTCTGTGCAGAACCAACCGCACAGTCGGCACCCCATGCTGCAGGCTCCTTAAGTGCTGCAAGTGCAAGAATGTCGCAATATGCTGTTACAAGTCCGCCTGCTGCGTGTACCTTCTCACAGAACTCTGTATAATCCCTTACCTCACCGTTTGCGGCAGGGTACTGTACCATTGCTCCATAGCATTTCTCACTCAACTCTGCAGTTTTCCAGTCTCCCAACTGTATCTCAATTCCAAGACCTGCTGCACGGGTCTGGAGTACAGAGATTACCTGAGGGAACATGTTCTCATCTACAAACACCACGTTCTTGCCTGCTTTTACGGCATCGCGGCTCCTTACCTCAAACATCATTCTCATTGCCTCTCCTGCTGCCTGTGCATCATCAAGCATAGAGCAGTTTGAAAGAGGGAAACCTGTAAGGCTGCTTACCATTGTCTGGAAAATGAGCAGAGCCTCAAGACGGCCCTGGCTTATCTCTGCCTGATAAGGGGTGTATGAAGTGTACCAGCAAGGGTTCTCAAAAATGTTCCTTGTAATTACAGGAAGCACACCTGTTCCGTATGAACCCATACCAATGAGGCTTCTGAACGGCTTGTTCTTTGAAACCATCTTCTTTAGATTGGCAAGATACTGGTTCTCAGATACTGCTGGTGTAAGATTAAGATCTTCGCTCAAAAGGATGTCTGAAGGGACTGTCTGCTTTGTTAGTTCATCCAAAGTCTGGACATTCAGCACTTTAAGCATTTCATTAATTTGGGCATCTCTTGGCCCGATGTGTCTGTCAGTGAATGATAGTGACATAATAAATGTATTTTAGTGTAATTATTTACTTAATCGTAACTCACAAATATAATGTAAATTTTGTAAAATTTTGTTATAAAAAAAATTGCACTATTTTTGCGGAAACTAAAACCTGATTTTTTTATTTATGAGTCTATTAAGCAAAAAAATTTCTGAACTTCAGGAGAGGACTGCAAAGGCGGTTATGGGAGGAGGAGACAAAGCCATTGCCAAGCAGATAGCAATGGGAAAACTTCCTGCCAGGGAGAGGATTAACAAGCTCCTGGATGACGGCTCTTTTTATGAGTATGACCTCTTTATAGAGCACGATGCCAGGGAGTTTGGAATGGAGAACAAAAGCCTGGCCGGAGATGGTGTAGTAATTGGAACAGGAACCATCAACGGAAAGCCGGTTGCAGTGTATGCCCAGGATTTTACCGTTGCAGGCGGTTCATTGGGTTCTATGCACGCAAGGAAGATAACCAAGATTATGGATTACGCCCTAAGGATGAGGATTCCCCTTATAGGTATAAATGATTCCGGCGGAGCACGTATCCAGGAGGGTGTGAATTCATTGGCAGGATATGGAGAGATCTTCTTCCGCAACACCCTTAACAGCGGTGTAATTCCACAGATATCAGTTATACTTGGCCCTTGTGCCGGAGGTGCTGTTTATTCGCCTGCCCTTACAGACTATGTATTTGTGGTAGACAAAATTTCCAAGATGTTCATCACAGGTCCGGAGGTAATAAAATCCGTGCTTGGAGAAGAGATAGATATGGAGTCATTGGGCGGAGCAAGGGTACATTGCGAGACCACAGGAAATGCCCACTTCTTTGCAGAGAGTGAGGAGGAGTGCTTTGCACAGATAAAGAAACTGTTGAGTTACCTTCCGGCCCACAATGCAGAGAAACCAGCCCCTATAAAAGCATCACAGCCGCTCAAGAAATACAAGATAGAGAAAGTTGTGCCTGTAGACCCTACAACCCCATATGATGTAAGGAATGTGATAAGGGCACTTACAGATGATTCTGAATTCATAGAGATTCAGGAGATGTGGGCTCAGAACATTGTAATAGGATACGGCCGTATGGAGGGACGTACAGTTGGTTTTGTGGCCAACCAGCCTATGTACCTTGCGGGTGTTCTGGATTGCGATTCATCAGACAAGGCAGCCCGTTTCATCAGATACTGCGATGCGTTTGAGATTCCTATAGTAACTCTTGAGGATATGCCGGGTTACCTTCCTGGAGTTGATCAGGAGCACGCAGGAGTAATCCGCCACGGTGCAAAACTCCTTTATGCATACTCTGAGGCATCGGTTCCAAAAATCACAATCATCCTGCGCAAGGCATACGGAGGAGGCTACATTGCAATGAACTCCCGCCACCTTAGGGCGGACTTTGTATTTGCCTGGCCAACCGCAGAGATTGCAGTAATGGGACCTGAGGGTGCAGCAAACATCATTTTCCGCAAGGAAATTATGGAGGCAGAGAATCCCGACGAAATGCGCAAACTTAAGGTTGAGGAGTACAAGAACAAGTTTGCCAACCCATATGTTGCGGCATCTAAGGGTTACATAGACTCTGTGATTACCCCACAGGATACCCGCAAGTTCATTGTACACGCCCTGAGCGTATCGGAGAACAAAGTGCTCAAGAGACCAGCCAAGAAGCATGGCATTCCACCGTTTTAATGGATACAAAGGAGTGATAGATTATGGAAATACAGGAAATAAATTCTATAAGCGCAGATTTGGGAGATGCGGTACTTATGTCCAATGATCCCAATATGTTCCAGGACAAGATTCAGATTCACGTAAGCGGAAGGAAGTACAAGACACTTTACACCAGGAAATTTCTGGAGAGGAAGAAGTGGGAGGCTCCCAACCCCAATGAAGTGAGGTCCATCATCCCGGGTTCTGTAACGGAGATAACCGTAAAGGCAGGTGACAAGGTTAAGAAAGGTGGGAAACTGATGATATATGAGGCAATGAAGATGAAGAACATCATATCTGCCCCTTTTGATGCAACGGTGGAATCTGTAGAGGTTAAAGTGGGGGACAAACTGCCCAAAGGCGTAATCCTGGCAAGGCTTGCACCAATGGAAAAGAAATAAAGGAAAAAGAGATTGGCAATGCCGGTCTCTTTTTTTTGCTTTAAGGGAGAAGATTTACTAACTTGCTCACTTGTAAGGGGTACGTTATGGAGAGAAAGTGGTGCAAAAACAGACAGGATTTGGGCAGAAAGGGAGAAGAGGTGGCATTGGAATACCTTTTGCAAAGGGGTATGAAGCTGCTGGAGCGGAACTGGAGGAGCGGCCACAGGGAACTGGACCTCATAATGGAGGAGGGCGGCTTCATAAGGATTGTTGAGGTGCGGACAAGGGAGTATCCCTCAATCATAGATCCTTTTGAGAGCATTACCCTTCCCAAGAGAAGGAGGATAATTGCGGCGGCCAGGGATTTTCTGGCAAAGAGGAGGGATCTGTCGGGAGGAAAAGAGGTGGTCTTTGATGTTGTCTCCATCCTTTTAAACGGAGAATTGTTTGAAGTGAAATATATAAGGGAGGCTTTTGGGCCAACCTGGTAAAAAGTTGAGTTATGGGAAGAGAGAATAATTATTGTATTATTATGGCCGGTGGTGTGGGAAGCCGTTTCTGGCCGGTGAGCAGGAATGCAAAACCAAAACAGTTCCTGGATTTTTTTGGTACAGGAATTTCATTTTTGCAGCAGACCTATAACAGATTTGCAAAGATCATCCCTCCGGAGAACATATTGGTGGTTACAAGTGAACAGTACAACAATCTTGTAAAGGAGCAGCTGCCTGCAATGCTGCCGGAGAATATCCTTCTGGAGCCGCACAGGAGGAACACAGCACCCTGCATTGCATATGCAACATACAAACTGCAGAAGAAGAACCCAAATGCAACAGTTGTGGTAGCCCCTTCAGACCACCTCATAATAAATGAGGATGTGTTCCTTGGTACAATTGAGAGTGCCCTTGAGTATGCACAAAACAATGATGACCTGTTCACCCTGGGTATAAAGCCTACCCGTCCGGAAACAGGTTACGGCTATATACAGACCAACCGGACTCAGGAGAAGCAGATAGGGGGCAGCAGGGTATTCAGTGTAAAGACATTTACCGAAAAGCCAGATAAAGAACTGGCAAAAGTGTTCATGCAGAGCGGGGAGTTCCTGTGGAACTCGGGGATATTCGTATGGAATGTAAAGTCCATAGCCCAGGAGTTGGAGGCTCATCTTCCCGACATAGCCAACCAGTTCAAGGACATAATCCCATATTATTATACAGACAAGGAGGAGGAGTACATAAAAGGTATATATGAGGGATGCAACGGCATATCCATAGATTACGGGGTAATGGAGAAGACCAGCCGCAGTTGGGTGTTTGAGACTTCGTTCGGATGGAGCGATGTGGGTACCTGGGAGGCATTGTACCACCTGGGCCAGAAAGATGAGTACAACAATCTGATGAGTGTTGGGGACAGTATGATAGACAGGGTGGAGAATTCTGTGATAGTTTCCAATGAGGATGACAAACTTGTGGTAGTAAAGGGGTTGAAGGATTATATGGTAATAAATACCGATGATGTGCTTCTTGTATGCCCAAGGGATGAGGTGGAGTTCAAGAACGTGATTACAGACCTTACTGTAAACGAGTTCAACAAATACCAGTAGATAATGGTGTGAATGGATATTTTTTGTAGATTTGCACCCTTAAAATGTTTGACATGAAGCAGAAAATAGAAGATTTGCTAAGCAAGATAGAGACCCTTACTGCCGGAAAGTTGCAGGAAGTGGAGGAGATAAGGGTAAAACTTTTGGGCAAGAAAGGTGAGATAACAGCCCTTTTTGATGAGTTCAGGAACGTACCTGCAGAGCAGAAGAGGGAGTTCGGGCAGAAGCTCAATGTCCTTAAGACAAAGGCTGCAGAGAAGATAGAGGAACTGAGGCAGAAAGTTGAGGAGATGGGGGGCAGCGATGCACCGTCTTTTGATTATACAAAACCTGGAGACAAATTTGACCTTGGTACAAGACATCCTGTTTCAATTACAAGGGAGGAGATAATCTCAATATTCAGCAAATTCGGCTATGCTGTGGCTGAGGGTCCGGAGATTGAGGATGACTGGCACGTGTTTGGTGCTCTCAATTTCCCTCCGGAGCATCCTGCAAGGGATATGCAGGACACTTTCTTCATCTCTGCCGGCGGTGACAACCCTATATTGCTCAGAACCCATACCAGTTCTGTACAGGTGAGGAGTATGGAGAAGATGCCTCTCCCAATAAGGATTGTATGTCCTGGCCGTGTGTTCAGAAACGAGGCAATATCTGCACGTGCGCACTGTATCTTCCATCAGGTAGAGGGCCTTTACATAGACAAGAACGTGTCATTTGCAGATCTTAAGCAGGCTATCCTCCTTTTTGCAAAAGAGATGTTTGGAGAGGAGACACAGATAAGGCTCCGTCCTTCATACTTCCCGTTCACCGAGCCAAGTGCAGAGGTGGATGTAAGTTGCAACATCTGCAAGGGCAAAGGCTGCAACATCTGCAAGGGTACAGGCTGGCTTGAGATTATGGGTTGCGGTATGGTAGACCCTAACGTGCTTGAGGCATCGGGAATAGACTCAAAAGAGTATTCAGGCTTTGCATTCGGTATGGGTGTGGAGAGAATTGCAATGCTCAAATGGCAGGTTAAGGATTTGCGCCACTATTTTGAGAATGATGTAAGGTTCCTCAGGGAATTTGAGACAGTGATATAGTTGGTTTGGCGGTGGGGTGAGAAATTTTTTGAAAATTTCTTCAAAAAATTTTGGAAGATTAAAAAATGTTCTTACCTTTGCAGTCGCAAAACCAAAACGCGGAAATAGCTCAGTTGGTAGAGCACGACCTTGCCAAGGTCGGGGTCGCGAGTTCGAGCCTCGTTTTCCGCTCAAAAGGGTTCCGGATATTCCGGGACCCTTTTTCGTATATGGGCTCGGACGAGCGACCCCGTACTCCCTCCTTGAGGAGGGCTGGGGAGGTGTTGATATAGCGCGAGCTGGCCGCAGCGTCAGCTGCGGGCTCGAGCCTCGTTTTCCGCTCAGAAGCCTCAGAGAAATCTGAGGCTTTTTTTGTTCCTGTACACCTCCTTTTCACTATCTTTGCATATTGTGTGTACATTTTTTATTCAGGAACTTTAAATTTTTTCAGATATGAGATTTTTAGCATCACTTGCATTATTGCTTTCAATGAGTACTGTGCTATCTTTTGCACAGGTTAAAGAGGACAAGGATTGGGCTTTGTACAGCCGTTATGCCGGAGCCAATGATACTGTAACTGTGGCACCGACTGCAGTGTTTATGGGAAATTCTATTACAGAGAACTGGCTCAAGTTTCATCCTGATTTCTTTGTAAAGAACGGTTATGCAGCCAGAGGCATCAGCGGCCAGACAACTTATGAAATGCTGGCCAGGTTCCACAATGATGTTGTGGCGCTGAACCCTAAAGTTGTGGTTATTTTGTCGGGAATAAATGACATTGCCCGCAACAGCGGATATATCTCTTTGGAGAACATTATGGGAAATATAATCTCTATGTGTGACATTGCACGTGCAAACGGCATTGTTCCGGTGTTGTGTTCAATTCTTCCGGCAGACTATTTCTCTTGGAGGAAAGACCTCAAGCCCGCACCTCTTGTAGTGGAGATGAACAAACTTATAAAGGCTTATGCAGATGAGCAGGGTTTTGAGTATGTTGATTATTATACCTCTCTTGCAGATGAGAATGGTGCCCTTAAAGAGGGGCTTTCAAAAGACCGTTGCCATCCTTATCCTGATGTATACTATGGTATGGAGGAGAAGGTTGTTGCTGCAATAGAGAAAGCTGCAGCCCAGAAAGGTGGCAAAAAGGGAGCCAAGAAGGCAAAAAGTAGGAAATAATTGAAATTTGATTATTTTTGTGCGTTGATACTTAAAATGTTGAAGATAAACAGCTAAAACTTGAACTTATGATTAAAAGAGCATTATTGTCTATTGTAGCTTTGGTAATGGCTTGTGTTGCCTACGCGCAGGTTGAGAATCCGGTTTCCTGGAGTGCCAAAGTGAATGATGCTGGTGAGAACGTGTATGAGATTGTGCTTACCGGAACCATTGAGGGTGCCGAGTGGCACATTTATGACCTTGGCCCTTATACTGACGGCCCTATTGCAACATCGGTTACAGTTGCAGGAGAGGGCGTGAAGGTTGTAGGGGAGCCTTATCTCCTTACAGAGGCGCACAAGGCATATGATGAACTGTTCGGTATGGAGATTGGCACCTGTGATACAGGTGTACAGATTGCACAAAAGGTGGAGGTTAGCGGTGCCGCACCTGTAGCAAAAGTTACAGTTGAGTGGCAGACCTGCAGCGAAGGAAGCTGCCTTCCTCCAACAGATGAGACCCTTACCGTAAAGCTTCCTGCCGGTAACGGGGCTGTTGCAGATGAGGTTGTACCGGTTAAGAAAGAGGGCGGCAAATCTATCTGGGCAGTTATCCTTGAGGCAATCGCCTGGGGCTTTGTAGCATTGCTTACCCCTTGTGTATTCCCTATGGTACCTATGACAGTTTCCTTCTTCCTTAAGAGCAAAGACGGCAAAGGAAAACTTTACGCTTCATTGTACGGATTCTTTATTGTAGCATTGTATACAGTTCCAATTGCGGTAATCATCCTCCTTACCTACATTCTTGGCGGTGATGCAATTACAGCAGATATTTTCAACTGGCTTGCTACACACTGGATTCCTAATATCTTGTTCTTCATTATCTTTATGGTATTTGCAGCAAGTTTCTTTGGTGCATTTGAGATTACAATGCCAAGCTGGATGGTGAACAAGACAGATGAGAAGAGTGACAAAGGCGGACTTATTGGAGTGTTCTTTATGGCACTTACCCTTGTATTGGTTTCATTCTCTTGTACAGGTCCAATTGTAAGTTCTGTACTTATAAAGAGTACCCAGGGTGAGATTTGGGAGCCTATCATTACAATGTTCGCTTTCTCTGCAGCATTTGCACTTCCATTCACAGTATTTGCATTTGCACCGTCATTGCTCAAGGATCTTCCAAAGAGCGGCGGATGGCTCAACTCTGTTAAGGTTGTGCTCGGTTTCATTGAGGTTGCCCTTGGATTGAAATTCCTCAGCGTTGCAGACCAGGTTTACCAGTGGGGTATTCTAGACAGGGAGGTTTACCTTGCAATATGGATTGTAGTGTTCTTCCTTTTGGGTATGTACCTGTTGGGCAAACTCCGTTTTGCACACGATACTCCTGAGCAATATATATCGGTGAAGAGACTTTTCCTTGCCATTGTGGTGTTCTCATTTGTGGTTTATATGATTCCTGGTATGTGGGGTGCTCCTCTTAAGGCTTTGAGCGGATACCTTCCTCCAATTGAGAGCATAGACTTCAACCTTGCAAAACAGCAGAATGTGGTAGTACAGAGTGCTCCTGGCGCTTCTGCAGCACACCACAACAACCCATACCCTGCAAAGAAATTTACAGATATGAACCTCAAACATATAGACGGCATACCTGGTTTCTTTGACCTTCAGGAGGCCCTTGAGTACTCAAAAGGTGCAGGCAAACCTGTATTCATAGATTTTACAGGTGCAGCTTGTGTAAACTGCAGGGAGATGGAATCAAGGGTGTTCAGCGACCCTCAGGTTAAGGATCTCCTCAACAACAACTTCATCTTTGTTTCCCTTTATGGAGATGTTAAGACAGAGGTAGCTGAGCAGGATTGGGTAACCCTTCCAAACGGCAAAGTGTTGAAAAGCCTTGGCAAGATAAACACCAACTTCATTATGGAGAAATATAAAGTGAATGCAATGCCTTATTACATCATAGTTGATGCAGCCGGCAACGAGATTGTTGAGCCTCGCGGATATGATTTGGATAAGGACGCATTTGTGAAATTCCTCCAGAATGCTGTTGAAACCTTCAATAAATAAGGATGGACAGCAAAACCATATTAAAGACAGTAAAAGAGTACAGTGTAATGGCTTTTGCCCTTTCACTGTATGTCTTTTCCTGGACTGCGTTCCTCATTCCAAATGAGATTACAGCAGGAGGTGTAACAGGTATATCATCTATCCTCAATTATGCCTTTGGGATTCCCATTTCCCTCTCATACCTTGTAATTAACGCTGTGCTCCTTACAGCCGGCACCATAATAATGGGCAAGGGATTTGGGTTCAAGACAATCTTCTGCGTACTTGTAAGTACCCTCTATTTTGAGATATTCCCTGCAATCCCTTGGGTATCCAACATAGATGACAACCTCATAAACTCCATCATTGGTGGTGCAATGAGTGCAGCAGGTATAGCATTGGTATTCACACAGGGTGGAAGTACTGGTGGAATAGACATCATAGCCCTTGTAATAAACAAATACAGGGAGGTATCTCCAGGCAAGGTATTTATGGTATCAGATTTTCTGATCATATCATCAATCCTCCTTCTTCCCGACAAATCCCTCCAGGACCTTGTATACGGATATGTGGTTACAGTAGCATTCTCATACACCGTAGACCAGATCCTTACAGGCAGCAAACAGTCTGTGCAGATGCTCATCATCACCAACAAATATGAAGAGATTGCAGACAAACTCTGCTATGAACTTGACAAAGGTGTAACCGCCATAAATTCCATTGGCTGGTACAAGAAATCCAGCAGTATGATAATAATGGTGGTAACCCAAAAGAGCAAGATGTACGAGGTTATGGGTGCTGTAAAAGAGGTTGACCCTCACGCATTCCTTACAGTCTCTACCGTTATGGGTGTATATGGAGAGGGCTTTGAGCAGGTGAAGTCACTCAAGAAAAAGAAAGCATAAATATATTTTTGGTATTCTTTATGAGAGCCCTTCCCGGGGCTCTTTTTTTTGCTATAAATTCACTATAAAACCCAATTTTTATAGTTTATGATTATAGCATATTTAAGAGTCAGTACCGGGAAACAGAACCTGGACAACCAAAAAGAGGAGATAAAGAAGTTTGCCATAGAAAAAGGGTTTGTTATAGACCGCTGGATAAAAGAGACTGTAAGCGGTAAAACAGACCGTAAAGAGCGCAAACTGGGGCGGGCACTCTCCCGTATGAAAAAAGGCGACACAATGATTGTAACTGAAGTCTCCCGCCTGAGCAGATCCCTTACAGACATTATGACCATAATGGGAATGTGTCTGAAAAAGGGGATAAACATCTACACAACCAAAGAGCGGTACGCCTTTGACGACACCATCAACTCCAAGGTGCTCTGCTTTGCATTCGGCCTGGCTGCCGAAATAGAGAGGAACCTCATCTCCATGCGCACCAAAGAGGCCCTTGCTGTAAAAAAGGCCGAAGGAGTGCAATTGGGCCGCCCAAAGGGGAGCAGGGTAAAAATGCAGCATCTCCAGGCTCATTCCGAAGATATACAAAAAATGCTCCGTGCAGGAGTTCCAATATCCAAACTATGCCGGATATACCACGTATCCAGATTTACATTCTACAAATACCTGAGAGAGACCAATGCATAAACAACACAAAAAAAGGAGACCCGGTTGGATCTCCTTTCTTTGTGTATAGTTGTCAAATATTAGAATTTGAAACCGATCTTAAGGGTAGGTGCTGCCAAGAAACCGAAGTTATGGCTGTCTGCGCTAAGATTAGCCAAACCTGCCTGAGGTTTGATGGTAGTCATGTTGTAAGAATACTGAAGTGCGTTAACCTCAAGGCCTACGAACATTGCAGGAAGGAAGTAGTAATCAACACCTGCATTGATTGCGCCTCTCATGGTAACTGCCTCACCTACTGAAATGCCCATTGAGGTTGAAGAATATTCCTCACTGTCAAGCTCGTTGAGGCTGTAAGCCACACCAGCATGAACACCAACGTGGAAATAAAGGTTCTTTACCTCGTTGTGGTTGAAATATCTGTCAAAACCTGCATAAACATTGTATTTGAAGGCATAACCCTCTGCAACCGCATCATAAGTTGGCACAGAGCCGTCTCCCGCAAAACTGTCCTCATCAAATGTTCCTATCTTTTCTGCATAGCCAGGGAAATTGGTATATCCCAGACCACCGCCGAAACGCAAAGACCATTTTTCAGAGAAGAACCAGTTTCCGTCTATACCTACCATCAGTTTGTTGTCAAACCAGTCGGTAGACAGTGCTGTAACATTGTAACTGGCATTAGTAGTTACTGTAGGGGCATTATGGCTCACAAATGAGTTGTAACCTATAGTAGCAGCCACGGTAATGTCCCCCTTCTGAGGTCCATTCTCCTGAGCATAACCACAGACGCACAACAGTACAGCACAAGATAATATTAATAGTCTCTTAATCATTGTCTCTCTGTTTTTTAATTAAACAGTATTGTTTGTGTTGTTGTAATCTGCAATTCAATTACTCAGCATTCTGTGCTGACATTGCTGCATCAAGAGCTGCTTTAGCATCCTTAACAAGCTGAGTGTAAAGCTCAACCTCAGCAGTATAATTCTCAATCTGAGCTTTGTACTGAGCAATTAGAGCCTCTTTGTAAGGAACACTGTCTTCCCAAGTATCTGTAGTTCCATCCAATTTACTCTCATGAGACTTGATTTCGGCTTTAGCAGCCTCAATAGCTTCTTCAGCCTCCTTGATGTCCCCTTCAATTTCTTCAATCATATCACTTACAGTTTTATCTGATGTATCAACACCCTCTGAAAGTACCCACATCTGACGGATAGCCATATACTTACTGTTTAACTGCTCAACTTTCTCCGATGCTGCAGCAGCAACCTCTTGTGCCTCATTATACTCATCCATCAATGCCTGAACATCTTTAATCTCATTATTCTTCTCAGCAACAAAGTCTCTTAACTCTTTCTCTTTTGCATCCCAGTTGCCTTTCCACTCATTTGCTTTTGCAAGATTAATGTTTGCAGTTGTCATACCATCTTTAGCCTCTGCAACAGCATCTGTATATTTTTCCAACAACTCGTTATATTCTACAGCTAAATATACGTCCTTACCATCCTTATTGATCTTGTAATATGAGTAAGTACCATTATCCTCAATTCCAGGTGCGTAATCCCAATATAGAATTGCCTCTGTTTCTACTACATATAAGCCATCATTTCCAACAACTCCAGCTGCATCCATTTGCTGATCTGGGATATTGTCATTGTTTGCATCTTTCAAGAAACCAGCCAATTTAAATCTATTCAAATGACCTTTTACAATATTAATATCCTGATTATCATAGTTAATAGAGACATTCCACCACTTAGCGTTCTCATCTCTAAACTTCCTAAATTCAGAACCATCCTTGAACATCTCATCAAGAGTTGCTACAGCAGCCTTAGCAGCAGCAAATGCATCTATCAATGCTTTTTGATTCTCTTTAGCAGTTGCAACTTTTTTCTCCTGATTAGCTACATGATTTTCCCACTCAGCAAGATTTTGTTTTTCTGACTCCAATTTAACTTCAGCCTCATAAACTGCCTTTTCATATGCTGCTTTTACAGCCTTCTCAGCATCTGCAACAGCTTTTTTAGCGTTATCAACAGCCGTCTCAGCTGCCTCTACCTGCTCATCGGTAGCCTCATCTGTAAGTGCCTCCAAAGCGTCCTCTTTAGTCTTCAAATTTTCCTCTGCATTCTCCAACTCCTCCAATTTTTCCAGGAACTTTTCCATTGATGCAATCATTTCTGGTGTTCTGTCCCAGTATCCAAATTTCCACTTTCCATAGTCCTCTGCTGTGAATTCAGCCAAAACTACCTTATTCAAAGTATCCAACTGACTTGATGCTTTTTCTACAGCCTTCTCAGCATTCTCAACAAACTTGTTCTCAATGTAATAATTGAGAAGGCTTTCGGTATTCTCAACTGTCTCCCACTCGTCATCATATTTATCATATGCTTTTGTGTATGCAAGAATTGCATCTCTAGCCTCAGCTGCTTTCTTAAAATCAGCCTCGAAACCTTTGAATGTCTCCAATGCAGTCTCTGCTTTCTCCAATTTTTCCTCTGCATCAGTAACGCCATCCTCCAGATTAGTATTTGTAACCTCTTTCTTCCATCTATTCAAGGATTTCTCATCTACAGAATAAGATAAAATACCAGTAGTAGTTTCAGTATTCAAAATTCCCTCTTTTGTTGGCCATTTGTTTGCCTCATTATCCTCGTTTTTCTTGATAAAGTTATCATATCCACTTGGAGTATTCTGAGTATTGAACTCTGTAACACTCTTATTCAATTTATTGTAAGCATTTACAGCCTCTTTCTTAGCCTCTTTCAAAACCTTTTCCTCAGTACCATAATAAGCAAGTTCTGCATTATTCCACTCAGCGTATGCTTTCTGGTATTCCAAATACAATGAATCTGCATCCAGATCGCTAAATGCATGGCCTTTATAGATATCCAAAATAGTCTTATTGTTAGCAATTATTGCCTCCTGCTCAGCAATAATCTCTTCCTGCTCAGCAATAGCAATTTCTGCAGCCTCTTTAACTGTTACAATTTCTGCCTCAACTTTAGCCATGCTAACTTTTGCTTTAACAAGACTTTCATTTGCTGTATTCAATGCTACAGAGTAATCTGAGTACTTTGTATATAGAGCAATCAGTTCAGCCTCGGCAGCTTTCTCTATCTTAGCCAACTCATCCATCAGCAATTTCTCATATTTAGCCTTATTGTATTTCTGAGTCATTAAGGTTGCTTCATATGTGGCAACCAGTGATTCCAATTTCAAGGCATATTCCTCCTTAGCCTGTGCTGTCAGTTCAGCTTGATGAGCAGC
The DNA here is from genome assembly GCA_017625535.1 of Bacteroidales bacterium. Classification (GTDB taxonomy): domain Bacteria; phylum Bacteroidota; class Bacteroidia; order Bacteroidales; family UBA932; genus Egerieousia. The sequence goes on from JAGAKR010000015.1 coordinate 130,324, forward strand.
CTCAGCAGCCTTCAAAGCAGCCTCTGCCTCTGCTACAAGCAACGCAGCCTTTGCCTGTGCATCATACAAATTGGTAAGAGCCTTCAATTGCTCAGCCTTTGCATCACGAATGTCTCTAACCGATTGAGACTCTTCGCTCTCTACGCATGAGATCATTCCAAATCCCATTGCGCAAATCAAAACTAGTGATAATAGTTTTTTCATAATACTAAAAAATTAAGTGTGTGTTTGTTATTTGTATTATTAAATGGTCGATTAAA